>SCQQ01000049.1 GCA_004299095.1 Burkholderiaceae bacterium
GATGGCGTACTTCGAGTGCTGCCACGAAATGAAGCTCATCGTCGACCTGATCTACGAGGGCGGCATCGCCAACATGAACTACTCCATCAGCAACAACGCGGAGTTCGGCGAATACGTGAGTGGGCCGCGTGTGGTGAACGACGAATCGAGAGAAGCGATGCGCGCCATCCTGCACGACATCCAGACGGGCGAATACGCGAAGAAATTCATCCTGGAGAATGCCGCGGGGGCGCCCTCGCTGCAAAGCTACCGGCGCCTCAATGCCGAGAGCCAGATCGAGCAGGTGGGCGGCAAGCTGCGCGGCATGATGCCGTGGATTGCGAAGAACAAGCTGGTGGACAAGGCCAAGAACTGAGCGCACCGGCGAATCGGCACCGGAGTACGCAAGGCCACCGCCGGTGGCCTTGTTCATTTGCGGCGCGGCGACGAACCGGGCTGTGCCTGATCGAGCACTCGGCGCTGATGTGCTGCAGTTCAGGTGGAGAATGGGTGAGATGCACATGACGGAACAAATCCCTGAGCCGGACGATGATTCGTGGGAAACCGAGCCCCCGCGCCGTCGGCTGCGCAAGGGCATTTACATCCTGCCCAATCTGGTCACGCTGGCGGCGCTGTTTTCGGGCTTCTACGCCATCGTGATGGCCATGAATGCTCGTTTCGATCTGGCGACCACCGGCGTGTTTGCCGCCATGATTTTCGACAGCCTCGATGGCCGCGTGGCGCGCATCACGGGCACCCAGAGCGCGTTTGGCGAGCAGTTCGATTCGTTGGCCGACATGGTCGATTTCGGCTTGGCGCCGGCGCTGATTGCCTATGAATGGGCATTGCGGCCGCTGGGGCGTTGGGGCTGGATTGCGGCGTTCATTTACTGCGCTTGTGCCGCGCTGCGCCTGGCACGCTTCAACGTCAATGTGGGCGTGGTCGACAAGCGTTACTTCCAGGGGTTGCCGTCGCCGGCCGGCGCCGCGGTCGTGGCCGGCTTTGTCTGGCTCACGAGCGCCATGGTCGACATGCATCGTGATGTGCCGCTCTTTCACGACCTGATCACGGCGCTCGGCGGTGCGCGCGTGGCGCGCGGCGATTTCTCCTGGCTGATGTTCGTGCTCACGCTGTTCGCCGGCCTCACGATGGTGACCAATATCCCGTACTACAGCTTCAAGGACTTGAGCGGCCGCCGCAGCGTGCCTTTCATCGTTCTGGTGGTTGTGGCGCTCATCATCGCGGTGATCAGCATCGAGCCGGCGACCGTCCTGTTCATCCTGTTCGTGGCGTATGCGCTCTCGGGCTATGTCCTTTACGGCGTGCGCCGCGCCAAGGGGCAGCACGTGAGCCTGGTCAGCACCTCCACGGACGAGCCCGAAGAGCGCGGGCTGCATGAATGAATAAACCCGCGAGTGCTATCATTCGCAGCGTCATGGACACGCGCCCGCAGTCATCCACGTTTGCCGAAGCCACCGGTTCGGCTTTTGGCGCGCTGCTGCTGGGCCTACTGCTAACGCAGGCGGGCTAGGCGCGTTCGTTTCAATCAACTGAATACCCCACGGCCCGCCAGCTTCCAGCAGCGGGCCGTTTTCGTTTTGCGTCGCTGGAAGCAAAAAACTCTTCTCAAAAGGACAGAAACCATGCTCCAGCAACCCGGCACCAAGTACAAGGCGTTCGAGCCCATCCGTTTGCAAGCGCGCACTTGGCCCGATGCGCGCATCACGCACGCGCCCATCTGGACCTCGATCGATCTGCGTGACGGCAACCAGGCACTGGTGGAGCCGATGGACGTGGCGCGCAAGATGCGCATGTTCGAAACGCTGGTGAAGATCGGCTTCAAGCAGATCGAAGTGGGTTTCCCGTCCGCGTCGCAGCCCGAATTCGATTTCGTGCGCAAGCTGATCGATGAAAAGCGCATTCCGGAAGACGTCACGATCCAAGTGCTGACCCAGGCGCGCGACGAGCTGATCGCGCGCACCTTCGAAGCCTTGCGCGGCGTGTCGCGTGCCATCGTGCACATGTACGTCGCGGTGGCGCCCATCATGCGGCGCACCGTGCTCAATCTGGACGAGGACGGCATCGTCGAGCTGTCCACCAGCCGCGCGCGCCTGATTGCAGCGGAAGCCGCGAAATACCCGGAAACCGATTGGACGTTCGAGTATTCGCCGGAAATGTTTTCCGATACCGACTTGGCGTTTTCCAAGCGCGTGGTTGACGCGGTTACCGCAGTCTGGCAGCCGACGCCCGCGCGCAAGTGCATCATCAACTTGCCTTCGACGGTCGAGCGCAGCAGCCCCAACATCTACGCCGACATGATCGAATGGATGCACCGCCACATCGCGCGGCGCGACGCGGTCATCCTGTCGGTGCACCCGCACAACGACCGTGGCACCGGCACGGCCGCCGCCGAATTCGCGCTGATGGCAGGCGCCGATCGGCTGGAAGGCTGTTTGTTCGGCAACGGCGAGCGCACCGGCAACCTCGATCTGGTGAACGTGGCGCTCAACATGTACACGCAAGGCGTGGCGCCGCACCTCGATTTCTCCCATATCGACGAAATCCGCGCGACGGTGGAGCAGTGCAACCAGCTTCCCATCCACCCGCGGCATCCGTACGTCGGCGACCTGGTCTACACGTCGTTTTCGGGCTCGCACCAGGACGCCATCAAGAAAGCGTTTGCCGCGCGCCAGGAAGGGGATTTCTGGGAAATGCCGTACCTGCCCATCGATCCCAAGGACGTGGGGCGTAGCTACGAAGCGGTGATTCGTGTGAACAGCCAGTCCGGCAAGGGTGGCATCTCGTATTTGCTCGAAAGCGAATACGGCCTCACACTGCCGCGGCGCCTGCAAATCGAATTCAGCCACGCCGTTCAGCGCGTCATGGATGCCCAAGGCAAGGAGCTGGGCGCGGCCGACCTGTGGACCATCTTTCATGACGAATACGGTATCGACCAGGCCAACGGCTTGCGCCGGCACACCATCGAAGCCCAGCACGATGACGCGCGCGGCACGGTGCGTGTGCGCGGGGAGTTGGCCTGGAACGACGCGACCTTGCGGGTCGACGGGCGCGGCAACGGGCCGATCGCCGCGTTTACCGGCGCGCTCGGCGCGGCCGCAGGGCACGAGCTGCGCATCATGGACTACCAGCAGCACGCCATCGGCGATGGCGCCGACGCGCAATCCGTGGCCTACATCGAAATGCGCGTGGACGACAGCGCGACGCTGTTCGGCGTCGGCATGGACGCGGACACCACGGCGGCGGCATTCAAGGCGCTGATCTCGGGCGTCCAGCGCGCCGAGAAAATGGGGATCGCGCCGCGCGGCGCAGCACAATCACGGGCTGCCGCTGACGCGGTGGCGGCATGACGCGAGGCGCTTCCGCGCAGCGACAAGGAGAACGGGCGGTGACTGACAAACTGGTGATCTTCGATACCACGCTGCGCGATGGCGAGCAATCGCCCGGCGCCAGCATGACGCAGGACGAAAAGCTGCGCATTGCACGCCAGCTCGAGCGCCTCAAGGTGGACGTGATCGAAGCGGGCTTTGCGGCCAGCTCCAATGGCGACTTCCATTGCGTTCAGGCGATCGCTTCGGTTATCAAGGACGCGGTCGTGTGCTCGCTCTCGCGCGCCAACGACCGCGACGTGAGCCGCTCGGTCGAAGCACTCAAGCCGGCCAGGCATGGGCGTGTGCACATCTTCATTGCGACCAGCCCGCTGCACATGGAGAAGAAGCTGCGCATGTCGCCCGAGGAAGTGCTGGAGCAGGCGCGGCTCTCGGTGCGCTTTGCGCGCCAGCACATGAGTGATATCGAATTCAGCGCCGAGGACGGCTACCGCAGCGACCTGGATTTTCTGGCGCGGGTGTGCGAAGCAGTCATCAAGGAAGGCACCACCACTATCAACATTCCGGATACCGTGGGCTATGCGATCCCGGAGCTCTACGGCAATTTCATCAAGAGTTTGCGCGAGAAAGTGCCCAACAGCGACAAGGTGGTGTGGTCGGTGCATTGCCACAACGACTTGGGCATGGCGGTGGCCAACAGTCTGGCCGGTGTGAAGTTCGGCGGCGCGCGCCAAGTCGAGTGCACCATCAACGGCCTAGGCGAACGCGCGGGCAACTGCTCGCTGGAAGAAGTCGTGATGGCGGTGAAGACGCGGCGCGATTACTTCGGGCTCGACGTCGGCATCGACACCACGCAGATCGTGCCCGCCAGCAAACTGGTAAGCAGCACCACCGGCTTTGTCGTGCAGCCGAACAAGGCGGTGGTGGGCGCCAACGCGTTCGCGCACGCGAGCGGCATTCACCAGGACGGCGTGCTGAAGGCGCGCAACACCTACGAAATCATGCGCGCGCAAGACGTGGGCTGGAACGCCAACAAGATCGTGCTGGGCAAGCTGTCGGGGCGCACCGCGTTCAAGCAGCGTCTGCATGATCTGGGCGTCGTCATGGATTCGGACGCCGACGTGATGACGGCCTTCATGAAATTCAAGGAACTGGCCGATCGCAAGAAAGACATTTTCGACGAAGACATCCTGGCGCTGGTGGGCGAGAGTAGCAGCACCGCGCACAAGGAACGCTACGGTTTCGTCTCGCTCTCGCACCAGAGCACGACCGGTACCCAACCGCACGCCGAGATCGTTTTCACCGAAGACGGCACTGAGGTGCGCGCTGCAGCCGTTGGCAACGGTTCGGTGGACGCTTCGTTGAAAGCCATCGAATCGCACGTAAAAAGCGGTGCCGAGCTGGTGTTGTATTCGGTCAACGCCATCAGTGGCTCAACCGAGAGCCAGGGCGAAGTCACGGTGCGCCTGCAGGACAGCGGCCGCATCGTGAACGGCGTGGGCGCCGATCCCGATATCATTGTGGCGTCGGCCAAGGCTTACTTGAGCGCGCTCAACAAGCTGAGCAGCCAGGTGGAACGCATCCCGGCTCAGGGTTAGCGCCGACTGAATCTCAAAAAATCGGCTTTAAGATCAAGACGTAACTCGATGTTGTTGCGTCTTTTTTTCTGTTCTCGTACACTTGCGCCCAGCGCGTGGGCTGGAATCGATTTTGGAGGGTCATGGTGACGGTATTTGCGAAACGGATTGCATTCTTGCTGCGTGGATTCGCAGCATCGGTGGCAACAGTGTCTCTGGTGGCTTTCCCGCTATCCCAAGCGGCAGCCGCACCAGCCAAAAAGGCCACGACAACGGCCAGCCGCACGGCCCACGCCAAAGGCAAGGTCAAAGTGACCGCCCACGCCAAAGGCGCAAAAGCCAAATCGCAGACCACCGCCGGCGCAGCGACCAAGCGCCGTACCGCCAAGACTCGCCAGGTTGCCGAAAAGGAGCGCGTGAACACGCATCATGTGGCGCGCCTGCGGCACCGGGCGACGGTTGCGCGCACGCGTCACGCCGTGGCCGCGGGGCCTGTGCTGGTGTCGTTTGGCCATCAGGCCGGGTTGGAGCGCGCCATGGGGCCGCTGGACATTACGTCCAGCGCCGCGTTGGTGATCGATCAAGATACGCATGAGGTTCTCGTCAGCAAGAACGACCAGGCGGTGTTGCCGATCGCGTCGCTGACCAAACTCATGACCGGACTCATCCTGTCCTCGGCGCATCTGCCGATGAATACGCCGATCACCATCACCGAAGCCGACGTGGACACGCTGAAGAACAGCAGTTCGCGTCTGGCGGTGGGGACCACGCTCACGCGCGGCGAACTGATGCACCTGGCGCTGATGTCGAGTGAAAATCGTGCGGCACACGCGCTGGCCCGCACGTTCCCGGGTGGACTGGAGCACTTCGTCGACTTGATGAATGCGCGTGCACGATCGATCGGCATGACCGAGACGCACTACGTTGAACCCACGGGGCTTTCCAACGACAACCGCTCCAGCGCACGCGATTTGGCGATGCTGGTCCAGGTGGCGTACAACGATCCGACCCTGCGCCAGTTGACCACGTCCAACGGCTTCGATGTGGCCACGCGTCGCGGCCGGATGCTCGAATATCACAACACCAATCCGCTGATTCGCGATTCGGATTGGGATATCGGGCTTCAGAAGACCGGCTACATCTGGGAATCAGGGCGTTGCATGGTGCTGCAAACCACCATCAGCGGCCGCCGTCTCATCATGGTGTTCCTCGATGCCGGCAGTACCCGTGAGCGGACCGTGGATGCGGAACGCGTCCGCCGCTGGGTCGAGCGCCAAGCCACTGTGGCGCGTGGTGCCGCGGCGCACCCGCTCACTTGATCGTGCGCTCAGGCGCGCCAGGATATGGGCGTCTGAATCGTCGGCCGGAAACGTGACGGAGCGGGCGCTTCGTACAAGCGCCAATGTCCGTCCGTCAACGTTTCGATCGGCTGGAAGCGGATTTTGTACGCCATCTTTTGGCTCTCGTGAATCCAGTAGCCCAAGTACACATAGGGGAGCGAGAGGCGCGCGGCGTACCTGATTTGCCACAGAACGCCGTAGGTGCCATAGCTGGCGTGGGGATCGGGGTCGAAAAACGTGTAGACCGCGGACAGCCCATCGGTCACGAAGTCGACGATCGAGACCATGCGCAGCGCGCCGGGAATGCCGTGCACCGACGGTTCGCGGAACTCCACCAGACGCGATTCCACGTGGCTTTGCAGCAGGAACTGGGTGTACTGTGATTCGCTGTCCTGGTCCATGCCGCTGCCGGCATGGCGCGTGGACTGATAGCGCTGGTAGAGCCGGTAATGTTCGGGCACGTAGCGCAGTGGCAATACACGCGCTTCGAGGTTGCCGTGCTGCTTCCAGGCGCGGCGTTGGCTGCGGTCGGGCTTGAACTCCAGTGCCCGCACGCGCACTGGAATGCAGGCTTGGCAGCCTTCGCATTGCGGCCGATAGGTGAACATGCCGCTGCGCCGGAAGCCCATGCGCACCAAGTTTGAGTACACCTCGGTGTCAATCAGGTAGCTGGGTGCAGCCACCTGGGAGCGCGCCTGCCGACCCGGAAGATAACTGCACGGGTAGGGCGCCGTCGTATAGAACTGGAGCGTCTTATGCGGGAGATCTTTGAGGTGCGTCACTGCGGATTTTGAGCCGAAAGGACGAGTTCGTCCCAGTATATCGGCTCAAATTTCCATTCGGGCGATGGCTCTTTTGCCAGCACTGCCACGCGTTCGGCAAATTCCAATCGCGAGATTTCGTGGGCGCCGAGCGATGCCAGATGGTGCGTGTTCTGCTGGCAGTCAATGAGCGGAACGCCGTGATGGCGGCACCACGCCACGAGCGCCGACAGCGCGATCTTGGAGCCGTCCGTGACATCCGTGAACATCGATTCCCCGAACAGGGCCCGGCCGACAGAAACGCAGTACAGCCCGGCGACCAGTTGCCCGTCGATCCAGGTCTCGACGCTGTGCGCGCCGCCGGCCTCGTACAGTGCTTGATAGGCGCTCCGCATCTTGGGGCCGATCCAGGTGCCTGATTGGCCATGCCGGGGTATCCGCGCGCAGGCACCGATCACCTGGTGAAACGCGCTGTCGAAGCGGACTTCCGAGCGTGCGTCGCCCACAAAACGGTGCAGCGTTTTGCGCAGCGAATGGTGCAGCCTGAAATCGGAAACCTTGAGCACCATCCGCGGGTCCGGACTCCACCAGAGTATTGGCTCGCCCGCGCTGAACCACGGGAAGATGGTGGATGCATAGGCGTTGCGCAAGGTCGCGACGTCCAGCGCGCCGCCCACCGCGATCAGGCCTGGCGCGGGCGATCCCGGTGGCCACGATTTCGAGATCGGCGGGAACGGGTCTCCCGGATGGAGCAGCGGGAGGGTGGGCTGGTTGTTCATGGCTGCGCGCTCACGCCAGACTGCATTCGTGCACGCCGAAACCTTGCTGTTTCACGTCTGCGTAGAAAAATTCCAGCGTTCGGCTGATGCTGCGGAAGGCGAGATCATTCCAGGGAATCTGGTCTTCTCGAAACAGGCTGGCCGCGAGCGTTTCGCTGCCCGGATCCAAGTGATCGTCCAGCATGCGGGCGCGGTAGAAGAAATGCACCTGCGCCACGCGCGGGATGCTGATTACGCTGAAAAGCGGTTCCATTGCGATGTGCGCGCCGGTTTCCTCGTCGGTCTCGCGAGCCGCACCGTCGGGCATGGTTTCACCGAGTTCCATGAAGCCAGCGGGCAGCGTCCAGTAGCCGCGTCGCGGCTCGATCGCGCGCTTGCACAGCAGCACCTGGTCGCCGAGGACCGGAATGGTTCCAACGACAATCAACGGGTTGACGTAATGGATCTCTCCGCAGGCTGGGCAAACGGCGCGCTCGCGGGTGTCGCCATCGTCCGGAATGCGGTAGACCACGGCGGTCCCGCAGCGTCGGCAGTATTTGATCGGGCGGGTATTCATTGCTGGTCAGTGTAGCGAGCCGTGTGAGGGTTCAAGGATCGCCGCACGAGCAGCGCCTTGACCGGGGCATGCGGCAGCACCGGGTACGGATGCCGGTACCCGGAGCCGCCGGGGTGATCCCCATGGCGGAGGTGATGTGCCGCACGCAGGGGGTTGCGCAGTGCGCGTGTGACGGGGGTTTGCATGTCATTGGAAGCCAGCCGCTTGCGTCCAATCCACGGCGCGCTGGGGCCCGCGATTCAGGCGCTTTTGGCGGTGGTTTTAAACTATGCCACCTGTGTTTCAAGGTTTTACACGGCGCCTCCGCAGTGCGCGCTGCACCCGGGGCCGCCGGTTTGCAAAGGATTCGAAATGGGACGTTCCATACAGACAGCCATGCGTGGCTATTTGCTGGCGATTGCGGCGGCGGCGACGCTCCTCACCGGCTGCGCGGACATGAATGAAACGGGGCGCAATTCAGCCATCGGCGCGGGCGTCGGCGCGGCGGCGGGCGCCTTGATTGGCCATGGACGCGGTGCGGTGATCGGCGCCGGTGTCGGCGCGCTCGGCGGCTACGTCTGGTCGCGTTACATGGAAAACAAGCGCGAACAAATGCAGCAAGTCGTGGCCGGCACGGGCGTGCAGGTGAGTCAGACGTCGGACAACCGCCTGAAAGTCAACATTCCAAGCGATGTTTCGTTCGACACCAACCGCGCCGACATCAAACCCAAGCTGCAACCCATTCTGGACAAGTTCGCCCAGGGGTTGGGTGATCAGCCCGGAACCGAGATCTCGATCCTGGGGTACACCGACTCGACCGGCACCGATGCCATCAACAATCCGCTGTCCTTGGCGCGCGCCAACAGCGTGCGTGACTACTTGGTGGCGCGCGGCGTGAGTGCGCAGCGTATTCAAACCGCTGGTTTGGGGTCGAGCAACCCGATCGCCAGCAACGCGACGGCCGAGGGCCGCGCGGCCAATCGTCGGGTGGAGATTTATCTGGCGGACCGGAACACCGACACCGCATCCGCCCCGGCGCCGATGAACACGCCGATTGGCACACCGGTGCGTTGATCGAGGGTCGTTTTGTAGGGGTGCGGGCAGCCCATTCGGCTGCGCGCGCTTGACACATGAAGCTCTATAACTACTTTCGCTCTTCCACGTCGTTTCGCGTTCGCATCGCGCTCGCGTTCAAGGGGCTCCGTTACGAATACGTTCCCGTCCACTTGCGCAAGAGCGAGCAGCGCGCGGCGCCGTATCTGGCGCGCAATCCAGAAGGCTTGGTGCCGCTCCTGGAATTGGACGACGGCCACGCGCTCACGCAGTCCGTGGCCATCATGGAGTACTTGGACGAGACCTATCCGCAACCGGCGCTGTTGCCCGCCGATGCGCTCGGACGGGCGCGGGTCAGGGCGCTGGCTCAAATCATCGCGTGCGAGATTCATCCGCTCGACAACCTGCGCGTGCTGCGTTATCTGGTGCACACGTTGAATGTCTCCGAGGATCAAAAAATGGCGTGGTATCGCCACTGGGTGCGCGCTGGGCTGGAAGCCTACGAGAGGCATCTGGCAGAACAGCCGGCCAAGTTTAGCCACGGAGACGCGCCGACCATCGCGGATTGCTGCCTGGTGCCGCAGGTGTTCAATGCGCAGCGCTTCGACTGCGATATGACGGGACTCGATCGCGTCATGCGCGTGTTCGATGCCTGCATGGAACTGAAGCCGTTCCAGGACGCACAACCCTCGGCGTGCCCCGACGCCGAGTAATGCGCAACTCCTGGTTCGTTCCCGGTTGGCCAGCGCCCGCCCAGGTGCGCGCCGTGTGCACCACGCGGGGTGAATCATCCGGGGATGGCGCATCACGCGGCGCGTACCGCTTTTTCAATCTGGGCGACCACGTGGGCGACGACTCGGCCGCTGTTTCCGCGAATCGCGCTCGACTCGAGCGCGCCATCGGCGCCCGGCCGGTTTTCCTGCAGCAGGTGCATGCGACTCACGTCTTGACGCTGGAACCGGGCACGCCGAACGGCCTGGTCGCCGACGCCGCCCTGACCACGACCACCGGACTCGCCTGCACCATCATGGTGGCGGATTGCCTGCCGATTTTGTTGACCAATGACCGGGGCAGTTGCGTGGCCGCGCTGCACGCCGGATGGCGGGGGTTGGCGGGTGGCGTGATCGAGGCTACGCTTGCTCGCTTTGCAACGCTGGCGGCGCAACCTGCGGCATCAACGCGGGGAAAGAGCGCATCAGGTATGACGATGGCCTGGCTGGGCCCGTGCATCGGTCCGAGCGCGTTTGAAGTCGGGACCGATGTGTACGACGCTTTTGTCGGCATCGACTCTGAAAGCGCGGACTGTTTCGCGCCAGCCGGCGCGGGCAAATTCCTGGCTGACTTGGCCGGCTTGGCGCGATTGCGCCTGCGGCGTGCGGGCGTGGCTGAAATTTACGGTAACGACAGCACGTCTGCGTGGTGTACCGTGAATAACGAGGCACGGTTCTTCTCGTATCGGGGTGCCCGCCGGCGCAATGAAAAGGCCGGGCGCTTCGCGGCTTGCATTTGGCGTGCCTGAAACACTGCGAACCGGTCAAAGCCGGACGGTTTGGCGGTCACGAACGCTGCACGGTCGGCGCTGAGCGCACCGCGCGCAGCACCGAGGGTGTGCGGCGCAACATGTGCAGCACCGTGTCCAGGTGCGCGCGATTCTTGACCGTGATGACGAAGCGCAGTTCCAGCGCGCGTTGCGTGCCGTCATCGCTCATGCTGATGTGAACGATATCGGTGTCGGCACTGGTGAGCGTCGAGGTGACGGCGGCCAGCACACCTTTGCCGTTGGCGACGGTCACGGCAATTCCGAGCTCGAACGGCCGTACCGGCTCGTCCGCCCAGGCCAGCGTGATGAAACGGTCGGGTTCCTCGGCTTGCAGGCGGCGCGCCACGCTGCATTGATCGGTGTGCACCACCAGCCCTTCGCCGCGCCCCAGGTAGCCCACGATGGCGTCGCCCGGAATCGGATGGCAACACGTGGCGTATTTGATGGAGGCGCTCTCGCTGCCGTCGACAATCACCGCGCCTTGCGACAAGTGCTCGTGTGCCGTGTAGCGCGCCTGTGAGAGCAGCCACGCGTCGGGTTTGATGCCTTGTTTGGCCAAGTGCGCGGCCAACCGCTTGGCGATCATGCGCGCGCTGCGCTTGCCCAGGCCGATGTCGGCCATGAGCTCGGCGCGCGAGCGGTTGCCGGTGAAGACCAGCAGCGGATTCCAGACCGCGGCGTCTTCCAGCGTTTCTTTCGGCAACTGCTTCACGCCTTCTTCGAGCAGTGCCTGATCCAGCAATTTCGCGCCCAGCTCTTGCGCCTGGTCTTCGGCCAGCGCCTTGATGTGGCTGCGGATCTTGGCGCGCGCGCGGCCGGTGCGCACGAATCCCAGCCATGCCGGATTGGGGTGCGCGTCGGGCGAGGTGATGATTTCCACGGTATCGCCGTTGGCCAGCTCCGTACGCAGCGGCACTTGCTGGTCGTTGACCTTGGCGGCGACCGTATGGTCGCCCACCTTGCTGTGGATGGTGTAGGCGAAATCGACGATGGTGGCGCCGCGCGGCAGCGACACGATCTGACCCTTGGGCGTGAAAACGTAGACCGCCTCCGGAAACAGATCGACCTTGACATCCTGCCAGAACTCGGCCGAATCCAGGCTTTCGTTTTGGATGTCCAGCAACGACTGGAGCCGCTGGCTGCCGAACTGCTGTTCCAGCGCCGCGCTGCCGCCCTGCTTGTAAATCCAGTGCGCCGCCACGCCCGATTCGGCAATCACGTCCATGGCTTCGGTGCGGATCTGGAATTCGACGTTGACGTTGGCCGGCCCCACCAGCGTGGTGTGCAGCGACTGATAGCCGTTGGTCTTGGGGATCGCGATGTAATCCTTGAAACGCCCCGGCACCGGCTTGTAGAGCTGGTGCAGCAGGCCGAGCGCCGTGTAACAGTCCAGCACCTGCGGCAGGATCACGCGCACGCCGTACAAGTCGCTCACGTGAGCAAACGACAGCCGCTTGCCGGCCATCTTCTTGTAAATCGAATAGAGCGGTTTGACGCGGCCGAAAACCCGTGCCTTGAGATGCGATTCGGAAAAAACGCGCTCGACGTCGCCCTGAACTTTTTGAATCAGGTCGCGGCGCCGCTGGCGCGCCCGCGCCACGGCCTTGGAAAGCACCTGGTAGCGCCACGGCTTGAGGTGGCGAAAGGCCAGGTCTTGCAGCTCGCGGTAGGTTTGGTGCAGCCCCAGGCGATCCGCCAGCGGCGCGTAGATCTCGAGCGTTTCGGCCGAGATCCGGTGCCATTTGCTGCGCGGCATGTAGCCCATGGTGCGCATGTTGTGCGTGCGATCGGCCAACTTGACCAGGATCACCCGGACGTCGCGCGCCATCACCAGCAGCATTTTGCGAAAGGACTCGGCCTGACCCTCCTCGCGCGTGTTGAATTTGAGCTTGTCGAGCTTGGTGACGCCGTCGACCAGGTCAGCCGTCGATGCGCCGAAGCGTTTGGCGATCTCCGCTTTGCCCACGCCGCAGTCTTCCAGCACGTCGTGCAGCAGGGCGGCCATCACCACGTTGGCGTCGAGGCGCCACTCGGCCACCAGCGTGGCCACGGCGATCGGATGCGTGATGTAGGGTTCGCCGCTGTGCCGCATTTGCCCCTCATGGGCTTGCATTGCGAATCGGCAGGCCTGCCGCACGCGCTCGGCGTCTTCCGCTGGCAAATAGCCCAGCTTGCGCTCAAGCGCAGCCACCGCCTCGGCCACTGCCGGGTGGGCCTGTGCCGCGACGCTGCGCTCGGTGACGTTCATTCACGAATTTAACCACGCGCGCACAGCGTGTGTGCACCGGCCACGAAAAAGCGCCGCGAGTGCGGCGCTTCGTAATGCTGAATTTCCAGCGGCAGCAGTCAGGGGACCCTTTTCAACATCTCGATGCCGATATCGCCGGCGGCGATTTCGCGCAGGGCCGTCACGCAGGCCTTGTTTTCGGTTTCGACTTTGGGTGTATGGCCTTGCTTCAGCATGCGCGCGCGGTAGGTTGCGGCCAAGGTGAGTTGGAAGCGGTTGGGAATGCGCTCGAGGCAATCTTCGACGGTAATGCGGGCCATGATTAGACGAGTGTAGGAGTCAGTTGATGTGCAACGTGGCAAACGTGTTGGCGTTCACCAGTTTTTGCGTCGCGTACCGAAGCCGCTGCGCATGAACGATCGCTTTCAAGTCGAATAGCGCGCGCTCGAATATCGTGTTGATTATAACGTAGTCGAAGTAATGCACCTGGGCCAATTCCTTGCGCGCGTTGACCATGCGCTGATCGATCACTTCAGGCGCATCTTCGCCGCGGCACTGCAGGCGCGCGCGCAGTTCATCCAGGCTCGGCGGCAAGACGAAGATCAGGATGGCAGCGGCGAACAATTTGCGAATCTGCAGCGCACCTTGCCAGTCGATTTCGAGCACCACGTCGCAGCCGGTCTGGATGCAGGTTTCGATGGTTTGGCGTGATGTACCGTAGCGGTGCCCATGCACTTGCGCCCATTCGAGGAACTGGCCGGCATCGATCATGCGCTGGAATTCGGCGTCGTCCACGAAAAAATACTCGCGACCGTCCTTTTCATGGCCGCGCGGCTCGCGCGTGGTGTGCGAAATCGACGGCACCACGCCGGCGTCCACTTCCATCAACGCCTTGACCAGAGTGGATTTGCCTGAGCCACTGGGCGCGGCGACGACGAACAGATTGCCGGAGTAATTCATGGAAATGGGCGCTGAGCCGCTCAGGCTCGTGCGATGCTTCCGCCCGATTTTATCTGGTGGGTTGCTCTGGATCGCGCGCCCGACGGTGCTGGAAGCGCAGTGGCTTGCGTGGTGCACGACCGGTTACGCGACTCAGCCATGGTGCCGCATCGCGGGCAACCCGGCCTGCGACCGGTTCACGCCGGCACGTCGGCAGCGGCATGCCTTGCCGCCATGGTGAGATCCAGCGAGCGCAGGCGCAGCGCCGGATCGTAGACGTCGCACACCAGCATCATTTCGTCGCATTCGGTTTCATCGAGCAGCGCCTGCAATCCGATGCGCACCCGTTCCGGGTCACCGATCACGGCGCACGCCAGAAAGCGAGCGATGCCATCGCGCTCGGCGTCGCTCAGGTTCTCGAAAAAGCCTTGCTCGGGCGGCTCCAGCAAGCCCCGCCGGCCGGTCAGGATGCCCAGCACGCGCCGGAACACGCTGCTGGCCAGATACGTGGCTTCTTCGGTGGTGGGCGCCGCGATGACCGGTACGCCAATGACCACGTAGGGCTTTTTCAGTTGCTTGGACGGTTTGAACCCGTGCCGGTAAAGTGCGATGGCGTCCAGCAGCATCGCCGGCGCGAAGTGCGATGCGAAGGCGTAAGGCAGCCCGCGCTCGGCGGCCAACTGCGCCGAGAACAGGCTGGAGCCCAGCAGCCAGATCGGAACGTTGGTGCCGGCGCCGGGGTTGGCCACCAGGCGCTGGCCCGGCTCCGCGTCGCACAGCAAGTGCTGCAGCTCGGCCACGTCGCGCGGGAAATCGTCGACCGACTCGACGCGATCGCGCCGCAGCGCGCGCATCGTCATCGGGTCGGTGCCTGGAGCGCGCCCCAGGCCCAAGTCGATGCGACCGGGATAGAGCTCGGCCAGCGTTCCAAACGCTTCGGCCACCACCAGCGGCGCGTGATTCGGCAGCATGACGCCGCCCGAACCCACGCGGATGCGCTCGGTGCCGCCCGCGATGTACCCGACCAGCACCGCCGTGGCCGAAGAGGCAATGCCGCTCATGTTGTGGTGCTCGGCCAGCCAGTAACGCGTGAATCCCAGCTTTTCCGCATGCTGGGCGGTTTGCAGCGCGACCTGGAGCGCATCACGCACTGAGCGGCCGGCGCGCACCGGGGCCAGGTCCAGCATGGAGAACGCAACGTCTTGGAGAGAGCGGGTCATGTCCGGATTTTGCGTGAAACGGCATTCCGGCACGCTCGGCGCGGAATTCGCAGGCCCACGATCGTTTGCATCCGGCGAGTGCTGCGTTCTCGGGCTCTACTGGCGCTTGGCCTTTGTGATCAACTGATCCAGCAATTCGATCGCGAGGTCGATCTCCTGGTCGCTGATCTCCAGCGAGGGCGCCAGGGTGATCACGTTCTTGTACCAGCCGCCCACGTCGAGCACCAGGCCGATTTTCTTGCCGGCGTGCTCAAGTTTTCCGGCCAGCGCGATGTCGACCATGCGGTCCAGCAGTGCGCGATTCGGCGTGAAGCCGTCCTCGGTACAGATTTCGGCACGCAGCGCCAGTCCCAGTCCGTCCACGTCGCCGATTTCCTTGTGGCGCTTTTGCAGGCTGCGCAGTCCTTCCAGGAAATGCGCGCCTTTTTGCGGCACGCTGGTTTCGTAGCCGCGTTCCCGCCCCATCTTGAGGACTTCCAGCCCCACCGCGGTGCCCAGGGGGTTGGAGTTGAAGGTGGAGTGCGTGGAACCTGGCGGGAAAACTTGCGGACTGATGATTTCCTCGCGCGCCCACAGACCCGAGAGCGGGTTCAGGCCGTTGGTGAGCGCCTTGCCGAACACCAGGATGTCGGGCGTGACGCCGAAATGCTCGATCGCCCACAGCTTGCCGGTGCGCCAGAAACCCATCTGGATTTCGTCCACCACCAGCAGGATGCCGTACTGATCCAGCACTTTTTTCAAATCGCGGAAAAAGTTCCTGGGCGGGATCACGTAGCCGCCGGTGCCCTGGATCGGCTCGGCGTAAAACGCGGCGTATTCAGCTTCGCCCGTTTTGGTGTCGAGCACGCCGTTGTATTCGCTCTCGAACAACCGCGCGAACTGATGCACGCAATCGTCCGAATACGCCTCCGGCGTCATCCCCTTGGGCCGGCGGAATGGGTAGGGGAAGGGGATGAACATGGCGCGGTCGCCGAAGTGCCCGTAGCGGCGCCGGTAGCGGTAGCTGGAGGTGATGGCCGATGCGCCCAGCGTGCGGCCGTGGTAGCCCGCTTCGAACGCAAACATCAGGCTCTTGCCGTGCGTGCAGTTGCGCACCAGCTTGAGCGAATCCTCGATGGCTTGCGAGCCGCCGACGTTGAAGTGGACGCGCCCGTCCAGCCCGAACTTGGCCTTGGCATCGAGCGCAATCGCCTTGGCCAACTCCACCCGGGTCTGGTGCAGGTACTGGCTGGCCACTTGCGGCAGCAGGTCGATCTGGCGCTTGAGCGCATCGTTCAGGCGCGGGTTGCCATAGCCGAAATTGACTGCCGAATACCACATCTGCAAGTCCAGAAAGCGCGTGCCGGCGCTGTCGATCATCCAGCTGCCCTCGCCGTGGCGAAAGATCTTGGGCGGATTGACGTAGTGCACCGTGTCGCCGTGCGAACTGTATTTGGCTTCGTCGGCCAACAGCTCGGCATCGCTGATGACGGGCGCAGGAATGAAATCAGGAGTCACGTGGGAGTTCCCGGAGAGAGGGCGCGTTGGCGCCGAAAGGTGTTGGCCGATTTTTTCGCCGCAGTCAGGCGTTCAGGGCGGCCATGTGACGCATGCTGGTCAGTCGACCGGACACGAGTTGCGGCAAATACGCCAGTGCGTCTTCGAACCCGTTGATGGGCAGGTAGGGCAGCCCCATGGTGCGGCAGTGTTCGATCAGGCGGTTTTTGGCAAAAACGAAATCCACGCGATCGGCCACGCAAAAATCGGACGCGCCGTCGCCGATCAACAGCACCCGGCGCTCGCGTTGGCGCGCGCTTGCAGCCACCGCGCATTTGCACACGCCGGCGCTGCAGCCGGGTGCCTGATGCGGGGTTTCGAGGCGCCACGTGCGTGCCGCCGGGCCGGGCAGCAGGTGGTTGGCCATGAGTGGCAGATCGTCCAGTCCATCACGCCGTAGCATGCGGTCAATGGCGTAGTCGACCCCGTCGCTCACGATATGGAGCGGTACATTCAGCGACCGGGCTTCTGCGACGAACGCGGCAAAGTCGCGGTCGATCCAGAGACGATCCAAATGGGTGTTCAGTTCGTCGCGGCTCATGTCGAGCAGCGCGACCTGGCCAGTCATGCACGTCCGTGATCCAATGCGTCCGGCGCACCAGTCGTGTTCCAGCGTGCGCCAGCCGGTCTGGCCGAAGGAATCGAGCAGCGAGTCGATCACGTCCTCGACGGAAATCGTGCCGTCAAAATCGCACAAAATGGTCCAATTTTTCAACGCAATCGCCTTGTCGCGCGCATCCAGATGCCCCATAGAGCCCCATTCAACGGCCGATCTCGAGCTTCGCGCGCGCTGCAGCCGGTGAATTTTAGTGCGTGAGCGTTTTGAATCGGGCGCCATGCACCTCCAGGGCGCGTCGTGCCAACCGATTTGCGTGCCGCCGATGCGGGGTTGCGACCGGTCTCACCGGGTGGGGCGTTACCGAGCCAAGGGTGTGATCGCGGCCACGGCCCGGCTGTGTGCGTTCGCCCTCTCGGCTCTGCTGGCGGGATGCGCCGCGAGCGCGTTGCCTGACTTGAAGGCGCCGGTTCCCGACGCCTGGCGCAATGGGTCGGTCGTGGCACCGGCTGTCGCGACGCGGGCGAGCGGCGTCTGGTGGCGGGTTTTCAATGACCCCGAACTGTCCGATCTCGTGGCGCGCGCATTGCATGGCAATCTCGGTCTGGCGCAGGCGGCGGAGCGCCTGCGGGCGGCGCGTGCGCTCGCTGGCGCGTCGCGAGCCCCTTATCTGCCGGTGTTGAAGGTCGGAACCGACCGGGTGGTGGAACCGGACCGGGCGCGCTCCTACTTCCTGGCCGGGTTCGATGCCGGCTGGGAACTGCCGCTGTTCGGCGCCGGAACCGGTGCGGCGCGCGTCGCGCATTCGGCAACCGATGAGGCGTTGGCGGAATGGCAGGGTGCCCGAATTTCCCTGGTGGCCGAGGTGGTGCGCTGCTGGATCGATCTGCGCGCCGCACAGCAGCGCGTGCACGGGCTTGCGGCGCTGCATGACGACGCGGCGCGGCGCCTGCAACTGGTGCAAAAGCGCATTCAGCTCCAACTTGCGCCTGCCGCGGAACTTCATACCGCCGAAGCTGCTGTCGCGCGGCGCGACGCTGCGCTGGCCAAAGCGCGCCCGGCAGTGGGCGAAAGCGCGCAGCAGTTGGCATTGCTGCTCGGCCTGAACGAACCCGATCCGGCTTGGCTCGCCGTGCAGCCGCTGCCGCGCCTCGCCGTGCCGCCGCTTGCCAGCGTGCCGGCCGATCTGCTGCGCAATCAGCCGCAAATCGCGCGCGCTGAAGCGCAGGTGGTGCGGGCCGCAGGCGAACTCGACATCAGCCGCGCCGATCTCTATCCGCATATCGGCCTGGGCGCATCGCTGCAATGGGCGCTCGATACCACCGACGCCCGCATGCGCTCGCACGGCACCATCTTTTCGCTCGGTCCCATCGTCCACATTCCGCTGTTCGATTGGGGCCTGCGGCAAGCGCAGAAAAGGGCCGACGGCCATCGCCTGGAAGCGGCGGTGCTGGCTTATCGCGAAGCCGTCCTGAAAGGCGTCGCGGATACCGAAATCGCCCTCGGAAACCTGCGCGAAAGCGAGCTGCGCGAAGCGGCCACGGAGCAGGCCCTGCGCGCAACCCGGCAGGCGCAACGTGCGGTCGAAACGCGGCAATCTCTGCAACTTGCGGATCAACTGGATGTGCTGGCGGCGCGGGCCGCGAGCGTGCAGGCCGGCCTGGATGCGCTGGCCGCACAACGCGAACGCGATCTGGCCTATGTCGCGCTCTACAAGGCGCTGGGCGGGCCGCCGGTCGATC
Source organism: Burkholderiaceae bacterium (assembly GCA_004299095.1). Classification (GTDB taxonomy): domain Bacteria; phylum Pseudomonadota; class Gammaproteobacteria; order Burkholderiales; family Burkholderiaceae_C; genus Ottowia. Next base: position 19,132 of record SCQQ01000049.1, read on the forward strand.
CCGATCAGCTCGCCACGTCACACGAGCCGGTGGCTGCCGGAGCGCGTTGATGGTTGCACTGGCGCGCAAGACCCTGGTTTTCGAGTGGCGGCGTTTCTTGCCCGCCATTCTCGCGGTCGGCTTTGCCGGCGTGCTGCAATTGCTGCAAGCCGCGCTGGTGCTAGGGATCTTCAGCGGCGCCAGCGTCTACGTCACGCAATCGAGCGCCGATTTGTGGGTGGGCTATCCCGGCACGCAAAGCGTCAGCCTCGGTAGCTCGATTCCGGCCGATATCGAAATGCGTTTGCGCATGGACCCGGACGTGGCGCGGGTGCAGCCGTTCGACTGGGTCGACGGTGATTGGCGCAGCGACCACCGACCCGGCACCAGCTCGGTATTCGTCTGCGGTCTCGATCCGCACGCGGACGGCATGCTGTTTGCCCGGGCGCTGCCCGAAGCGCTGCGGGCGCTGCTCGCGGAGCCGGGCGCGGTGATCGTCGATCGCGCCGACGTCGGCAACCTGGGCGTGGGCGTGGGTGACCGCGCCTACATCAACGGCCACACGGTGCGCGTCGTGGGCATCAGCAGCGGACTCAGGGCGCTCGGCGGCGTCAACGTGCTGGCGTCGCTTGCAACCGCCCGCGAATTGAATGGCAACCCGACCGATGGGGGCCGCACCACGTTTCTTCTGATTGGGCTGCGCCACGCCGCGCAAGCGCCAGTGGTGGCCCGGCGCTTGTCCGGTGCCGCGTCGTTCGGCCCGTATCAAGTCTGGACGGCGGCGCAGTTCGCCCGGCGCTCGCAAATGCACTGGATTCTGGATACCGGCGCGGGTGTGGCGGTCTTGTTTCTGGCGCTGGTGGTTTTTCTGGTGGGCGCGGTGATCACCAGCCAGACGCTGATCGCCGCCGTGGTCGCTTCGATCCGGGAGTACGCCACCCTGAACGCACTGGGCGTGGGGCGGCGCGCTCTGCGGCGCATCGTGATGGAGCAGGCGTTTTGGGTGGGCGCATTGGGCCTGGTCGGCAGCGCGCTCTTGGGCGCGGTGCTGTTCGTCGCGGCGCGCGAACGCGCCATTCCGATTGCGCTCGATTCGACCGTGATCGCGGCGTGCCTGGCGCTCAACATGGCTCTGGCCATCGTCTCGGGCCTGTTCGCTTTGCGCAGCCTGCGCCGGGCCGACCCGGCCAGCCTGCTGCGTTGATGACCATGCAGCCCGCACCTTCCACCGAACCTGTGTTGAGCGGCCTGCATCTGGCCAAGGCGTTTTCGTCGGGCGAAATCCGCGCGACGGTGCTGAGCGATCTGTCGATCGAGGTGTATCCGGGCGAGCTCACGCTGATTTCCGGCCCGTCGGGTTGCGGCAAAAGCACGTTGCTGTCGATCCTGAGCGGCTTGCAGAAGCCCGACCAAGGCAGCGTGCGGGCGCTGGGTGAATCGCTGCTGGAACTCAGTCCGCGCGGGCTGGAGGGCTTTCGCCTGCGCCACACGGGTTTCGTTTTCCAGGGGTTCAACCTATTTCCGGCCCTCAACGCCCGGGAGCAGGTGGAGTTGCCGCTCACCTACCTGAAGCTCGGCAAGGCCGAAGCGCGTGCGCGCGCGCTGGCCGCGCTGGACGAAGTCGGTTTGAGCGCCCGTGCCCACTTGCGCCCGGCGCAGCTCTCGGGCGGCGAAAAGCAGCGCGTCGCCATTGCCCGCGCCATCGCCAAGCGGCCGCAACTGCTGTTTGCCGATGAGCCCACCAGCGCGCTGGATGCCGCCAACGGCCAAATCATTGTTGATATGCTGCACGCCATCGCGCGTACGCACCAGGCCACCGTGCTGTGCGTGAGCCACGATCCGCGCGTGGCGGCCCATGCCGATCGGGTGCTGGTCATGGAGGACGGCTGCATCCTGAGCGATCGACGGGCTTCGCGGCCGGAACGACACCCCACATGATTTCCAGATTCCCGTTTTTTCCTTTGAGTGCACCTGGACCCTGTGTGGTTCGGCGCCGGTTCGGCGCGCGCTGGTCCCGGGTGCTGGCCGCGGGCACGGCGCTGCTGATCCTGGGCGCGCTCCAGGGCTGCTCGCCGCACGCGGAAGAGCGGACTGCGGCCCCGGCCGCTTCCCCTTACGTCGCCGTGGCGCGCGGGCGGGTCGATGTCGAAGGAGGGCTGTTGAACCTGGCCGCTCCCGTCACTGGCATCGTCGCCAGCGTCAAGGTGAAAGAAGGCGAGCACGTGAACAAGGGGGCGCTGGTCGCCACGCTGGACCCGCGCGGCGCCACGCTGGCGCTGGATGCGGCCAAGGCCGTCTTGGAGCAAGCCCGGGCACGAGTCAAGCTGGACGATGTGCGCCTGCAGGCGGCGCGTGCCCAGGGCAAGCGCTTGTCGGCGGCGGCCGCGGCCGGCGTGGCCGATGGGCAAAGCGCCGATCAGGCACACGCCGGCAGCGCCGCGCTGGCCGCGCAGCGCGCCATCGACGAAGCGGCGGTGAACGAAGCCCAGCAGGGCGTGGCGCGCGCCCGTTTTGCGCTGGCACAGCACCGTGTCGTCGCGCCCCTGAATGGCGACGTGGTGCGCGTGGCGGCGCAGCCGGGCATGGCGGCCACGCCCGAAGGTGCGTCGCTGGTCACGCTGTTGCCCGACGCGCCGCGCATCGTGCGTGCCGAGCTGAATGAAAGCTACGCCGATGCCGTCAGGCCCGGGATGACCGCCGAAGTTCAGACCGAGGACGGGCGCGGCTCCTGGCCCGCGCGGGTCGAGCGTGTGGCCGCGGTCTACGGCCCCTCAACGCTGCTGGACGATCCGGCGCGCCGGGCCAATGCGCGCTCGCTAGAATGCGTGCTCACGCTGGACGCGCCGACGCCGCTGCGCGTGGGCCAGCGCGTGATGGTCCGGATCTTGCCGGAAGGCGTGGCGCCAAAAGCCGGCGGTTGATCGCAACTTCTTCTCCCCGATATCCAAGTCAACGCCCGCGGCCCGTGCTGCCGCGCATCGCGCTTCGCTTTTCCATGATTCAACCCAGCAGTTTCTTGCTCGAAGGCGGGCGCAAGGGGGTGCTGCTGATTCACGGCCTGACCGGCACGCCGATGGAAATGAAGCTGCTCGGCAAGGGTTTGAACCACGCCGGCTACACCGTCTCGGGCATGCAGTTGGCGGGCCATTGCGGCACCACCGACGATTTGCTCGCCACCTCCTGGGAAGATTGGTATGCCAGCGTTCAGGCCGCCGCGGATGCGTTGGCCGGGCACGTGGATCATTTGTTCGTGGGCGGCCTGTCCATGGGCGCGGTGCTGGCGCTCAAGCTGGCGGCCGACCGGCCAGCGCAAGTGGCGGGTGTGGGCGTTTACGGCGCCACGTTTTTCTACGATGGCTGGACCATTCCGCGGCTCGCTCGCCTGTCCTTCCTGCTGCCGTTGCTGAAGCGTCTGGGCATCGGCCGCGGGCGCACGTTCATGGAGCAGCCACCTTACGGCATTCAGGACGAACGGCTGCGCGCGCAGATCAGCAGCGCCATGCTCGCAGGCGACAGCGCTGCTGCCGGCTTGCCCGGCAACCCGTGGTTCGCGCTGGCCGAAATGCATGCGCTGGCCGCCATCACCCGGCGCCGGTTGGGTGGCGTGGTGGCGCCGTGCCTGATTGCCCACGCCCGCCACGACGACGTCGCCAGCGTTCGCAACGCGCGGCTGGTGGAACGCTCGGTGTCCGGCCCCACGGAACTGCTGCTGCTGGATCACAGCTACCACATGATCACTGTCGACCAGGAACGGCGTACGCTGATCGAGCGCTCGGCCGCCTTTTTCGATCGCGTGGTCGCGCGCCGCGCGCCAGCGTGATCGGCCCCGGCACCGCTTCTCATGTCCGGCCTGGCTTTTTCTCTCTGGATCTTCAACGTCGCGTTGCACACCGCGGGGCAACTGGCGTTCAAGGCGGCCGCCGGCGATCCGCGCGCCGGCGATGGCTGGGCGCGCTGGTGCTACATGGCCGGGCGGCCGTGGTTGTGGCTGGGCGTTGGCTGCTATGTGGTCGAATTTCCGGCCTGGATTGCGTTTCTGTCGCTGCTGCCGCTCTCGGTGGGCGTGCTGCTCGGCGCCATCGACACGGTGGTCATCATGCTGGCCGCGCACCTGCTGTTCCGCGAACGGCTGACTGTGCTGCGCGTCACCGGGGTGCTGCTTGTCACCGCTGGCGTGGCGGTCGTGGGGCTGGGCGGATGAGGCGCTTTTACCTGATCGGCTTCTTGCTTCTGATGGCGTTCGACACGCTGGCGCAGGTCAGTTTCAAATACGCCGGCATGCACGCGCTCCCGGTGCAGGCCGACATCGGCTGGGTGGTGCGGGTGTTTGGCGCGCCTTGGGTTTATGGCGCGGTGATCGGCTATCTCGGTTCGTTTTTCATCTGGATGCGCCTGCTCGAGCGCGCGCCGATCGGCCCGGCGTTCGCCGCGTCGCACCTCGAAGTGGTTTCGGTCCTGCTGCTGTCGGCGTGGCTGTTTGGTGAAGCGTTGACGGTTCCACGCGTGGCGGGCGCGACGCTCATCGTGGCCGGCATCGCGTGCCTGGCACTGGCCGAAGACCGAGAAGCGCGCGCCACCACCGCACACCGGCATTCCGGGCAGGTCGCGTGAACTAGACTATGCGAGTTTTCCCAATGTTTGGCGGCTCTTTGGAGGCGTGATGTCCGATTCAATCCAGCAGCGCGTGTTTGCGCTGATCGCCAAACAGGCCAAGGTGGACCCGAAAGAGGTGACGCCCGAGTCCACGATGGCCAGCCTCGACATTCCGTCGCTGGGTGCGGTCGAACTCATTTTCGACATCGAGGACGAGTTCGACATTCACTTTCCCGAGAGTGATGGCGCCGACTTCAGCGCCGAAACGGCGCAGAGCTTGGTCGATACCGTGCAAAAGGTGCTGGCGGAAAAAGACGCGGGCTCCGGAGCCGGCGCTTGAGGGCAACCGCTTCCGAACGGCAGCGCGTCGTCATCACCGGCATGGGCGCGGTCAGCGCGCTGGGCCTGGATGCCCGCGCGATGTGGGAGCGCCTGCGCGCCGGGGAAAGCGCGATTGCGCCGCTGCGGCACCCGGACAGCGCCGAATTGCGCGTCAAGGTGGCGGCACAGGTGCCGGAAGAATTCGAACGCGTGGGTGGCCTGAGCGCCGAGCAATCGACCCTCATGGACCGCAACTCGCAATTGGCGCTGTGCGCGGCACGGGAAGCGGTGGCGCAATCGGGCCTCGATTTCGACCGGCAGGAACTGGCCCGCAACGCGGCCGTGGTGGTGGGTTGCGGCACCGGCGGCGAGCTGGCGCACGACCAGCAAAGCCGCCGGATGTATGGCGAGCACAACCCGCGCGTGCACCCCTTCACCATCGTTCGGCTGATGGTGAACGCGCCGGCCAGCCACATCAGCATGGCGTACAAGCTGCATGGTCCGTCTTTCGTCGTGGCGAGCGCCTGCGCATCGGCCAACCACGCATTGATTCAGGCGGCGCAGATGATTCGCTCTGGGCAGACCGACGTGGCGCTCAGCGGCGGCACCGAAGCGTGTCTGAGCTTCAGTTGCTTGCGCGCCTGGGAAGCGATGCGCATTCTGGCGACCGACACCTGCCGGCCCTTCAGCGCGCACCGCAGCGGCCTGGTGCTGGGCGAGGGGGCGGCGATTTTCGTCCTCGAGTCGCTCGCGCACGCGCGCTCGCGCGGCGCCTCCATCCTGTGCGAATTCGCCGGCGGCGGCATGAGTGCCGATGGCGCCGACATCGTGTTGCCCAGCGCCGAGGGTGAAGCGCTGGCCCTCGAGCGAGCGCTGGCGGATGCCGGACTGAATGCCGACGACGTGGACTACGTCAATGCCCACGGCACCGGCACCAAGGCCAACGACAGCACCGAAACGCGCGCGCTGCACCTGGCGTTTGGCGACCACGCCAAACGCCTGGCGGTCTCGTCGACCAAGGCCATGCACGGTCACGCCCTGGGCGCGGCGGGCGCGCTGGAACTGGTGGCCGTCATCGGCGCGCTGCGCGAAGGTGTCGTGCCGCCCACCGTCAACCTGGACGCGCCCGATCCCGAGTGCGATCTGGACTACGTCCCCGGCAGTGCCCGCGCCATGCCGGTGCGCGCGGCCATGAGCAATTCGTTTGCGTTCGGCGGCTTGAACGCCGTGCTGGCGCTGAAGCGCGCGCCGTAGGCAAGCGATCTGACGGCGATCGATCGCCGCGGCGCTGCACGGTTCGTCGAGTCAGGTTTTGCGCTGCCGCCGCGCCAATGCGCGCGCCACTTCTGCGACCAATCTCGGCCCGCGATAAATCAGGCCGGTGAAGAGTTGCACCACGTCTGCGCCCGCGCCGATCTTCTGCACGGCGTCGCCGCCGCTGAAAATGCCGCCCACGCCGATGATGGGGAAATCGGGCCCGAGCGCCGCGCGCAATTCCCGGATCACGCGGTTGCTGGCCTCGAACACCGGGGCGCCCGAAAGGCCGCCGCTTTCGTTGCCGTGCGGCAGTGTCTCGACGCCATTGCGTGCCAGCGTGGTGTTGGTGGCGATCACGCCCTCGACGCCGTGATGCCGCAGCGCATCGGCAATGGCGTGCACTTGGCCGGAATCCAGATCGGGCGCGATTTTGAGAAAAATCGGCACCTTTTTTTGGTACTCGTCGGCCAATTCATTCTGGCGTGACTTGAGCGCAGTCAAGAGGCCATTCAGCGCCGCGTCGCCTTGCAAGTCGCGCAAATGCCGAGTGTTCGGGCTGGAGATGTTGACCGTGACGTAATCGGCGTACGGGTAAACGCTCGCCAGGCCCGCCAGGTAATCGTCCACTGCGCGCTCCATGGGTGTCGCAGCGTTCTTGCCGATGTTCAGCCCCAGGAGCGCACGCTTGCCGGCTGCCGCGGTTTGCGCGTGCTGGTGGAAGTGCGAGCGCCGGACGTGTGCGACGAATGCATCCAGGCCTTCGTTGTTGAAACCCATGCGGTTGATCAGCGCATTCGCTTGCGGCAAGCGGAACATCCTCGGCTTGGGATTGCCGGGCTGCGGCAGCGGTGTGACCGTGCCCACTTCGACGAAACCGAAGCCCATGCCGATCAGCCCGTCGATCGCGCGCGCGTTCTTGTCCAGGCCGGCGGCCACGCCGACACGGTTGGGGAACGTCAGGCCGGCGAGCGTGATGGGGTCATCGACACGCGCGTTGCGCCACGCCCATTCGAGTGGCGTGCCAGCGCCATGCGCCAGCATGCCCAGGATCAATTCGTGCGCGCTCTCGGCATCCAGCGCAAACAGCGCGGCGCGCGCGCAGCCGTAGGGAAGGGCGCTCATCGGATAATTCGGTCAATCAACACGCAGGAATTGTCGCAAATGACGCAGCAGGTCTCGCAGAGCGGACTCAAACAACAAGTCGGGCGCGCCGCACTGGATTACGTCGAGGCTGGGCAGATCATCGGCGTGGGGACGGGATCGACCGTCAATTGCTTCATCGACGCGCTGGCAACGATCAAGGCGCGCGTGCGCGGCGCCGTGTCGTCTTCCGAAGCGTCGACTGCGCGGCTGAAGGCGCTCGGCATTCCGGTGTTCGATTGCGCCGAAATCGACGCGCTTTCGGTCTACATCGACGGCGCTGACGAAATCGATCCGCATGGCTGCATGATCAAGGGCGGCGGCGCGGCGCTCACGCGCGAAAAGATCGTGGCGGCGCACGCGGCGCGCTTCATCTGCATTGCCGACGAATCCAAACGGGTAGAGGTGCTCGGTCGCTTTCCGCTGCCGGTCGAAGTGATCCCCATGGCCGCACGCTACGTTGCGCGCCGCTTTGCGGCCGGCGTGTGCGGCACGCGCGGCGATGCCATCTTGCGCCTGCGTGATGGCAAACCGCTCATCACCGACAACGGCCAGCACATCCTCGACGTGCGCGGGCTGCACATCGCCGATCCGCTGACGTTTGAACGCGAAGTGAGCCAGTGGCCGGGCGTGGTCACCGTGGGGGTGTTCGCGTTACAGAAGGCGGCTGTGTGCCTGTTGGGCACGCAGGGTGGGGTGCGGACGCTTTCATTTTGACCGCTGCAACTGCTGCATCGACTTGGCGCATTCGGTTGCGATGCGGAGCGCGGCCTGCAGCGGAATTACGCGGTTCATCGTGAATCCCGGGCAAAAGTGCGCGCATTCATTGCCCCGAACGTGTACTGCCGTGTTGGTCTTCGGTAATTGCCTATCTGATTCCAGCCGCTTGCGATGCCAACTTTGATGCAGCGTGGGTGAGGCTGTCGACAACCCGCTGTTGCTGCGCTTCCGTGATTCCCATCCACAGGGGCAGCCGAATCAAACGCGCGGACTGCCGATCGGTTACAGGCAACTCGTCAGCGAATCGGCCGTACCGCAGGCCGGCGGGTGACGTATGCAAAGGCACGTAATGGAATACGCAACCGATTCCTTGGCTTCTGAGTTCGGACAGCACGGCGTGCCGATCGATTTCCGGTGCCAGCAGCACGTAATACATATGCGCGTTATGGCTACACTCTTCGGGCACTACAGGGCGCCGCAACAGCCCGCTGGATTCAAAGCGCGCCAGCATTTCGTTGTAGAGAGCCCAACTGCGCAGTCTCGTTTGTGTAATGCGCGCAGCTTCTTCGAGTTGTGCCCATAGAAACGCGGCGGTCAATTCTCCCGGCAACATGGAAGAGCCAACCTCTTGCCACGTGTACTTATCAATTTGACCGCGGAAGAAGCGGCTCCGGTCGGTACCTTTCTCGCGAATAATTTCGGCACGCTCGGCCAGCGAGGCGTCGTTGACAAGTAACGCGCCTCCTTCCCCGGAAATTACGTTTTTTGTTTCGTGGAAACTGTAAGCGCCGAAATCGCCGATTCCACCCAAAGCGCGCCCCCTGTACGTCGCCATAACGCCTTGCGCAGCATCCTCGACGACGCGGAGCTCGTGGCGCTTGCTAATTGCCATAATCGTATCCATTTCGCAACTAACGCCCGCGTAATGAACCGCCGCGATTGCCCGTGTACGTGGCGTGATTGCAGCCTCAACCAAGCGCTCATCCAAGTTCAATGTGTCTTCCCGGACGTCGACAAATACGGGTACACCACCACGCAGAACAAACGCGTTGGCTGTTGATACAAAAGTGTACGACGGCATAATGATCTCGTCACCCGGTTCAATATCGAGCAAGAGGGCGGCCATCTCCAGCGCCGCTGTACAAGAATGGGTCAGCAACGCTTTGGTGCAGCCAGTGCGCTGTTCCAACCAACTGTGGCAGCGCTTTGTGAACGGTCCGTCGCCCGCTAGCATGCCGCTGAAGTGTGCCTCAGCAATGTAATAGAGCTCCTTGCCAGTCATGTACGGGCGATTGAATGGGATGGATTCATTCATGACATTTTTCCCAGGTTACGTGTCTCGGTTGCGAGGTGACTGAGATAATCTCGATATTCGCAATTTGGCATGGCTTGCACTAGCGCTTCAAAACGCTCGATTGTCAAGAATTTTCGAATTAATGCCGCTTCCTCTGGGCAACCGATTTTGATACCCTGCCGACGTTCAATCGCAGCGATGTAGGCAGAAGCCTCTTGCAGTGTGCTGCTAGTTCCTGCATCCATCCAAGCGAATCCGCGGCTTAGGCGATGGACGTGGAGTTCGCCTCTGCGCATGTATTCCAAGTTAACATCCGTGATTTCCATCTCACCCCGTGCCGAAGGTCGTATCGATCGCGCTATTTCAAGCACTTGGTTGTCGTATAGATACACACCGGGTACTGCATAGTTGCTTTTTGGTTTTAGAGGTTTTTCCTCCAATGATAATGGTTGGCCCAAGGGCGTGAATTCAACTACGCCGTAGTGTTCAGGATTTTTTACCAGATATGCAAAAATCGTGGCACCACCGCGAAATGTAGACAGCGCTCGAGGAAAATCGTCACTACCAGAAAAAATATTGTCACCCAACATCAACGCAACATTGTCAGTTCCAATAAATTCCTCTGCGATTAAAAATGCCTGTGCAATGCCTGATGGGCGAGCTTGCTCACGGTGAATAATATTTATACCCCATTGTGTGCCATCATGTAACAAATGTTTAAATCGTGGCAAATCGTTTGACGTAGAAATTAAGCAGATATCGCGAATACCGGCTGCAATCAGGACGGTAAGCGGATAATAGATCATCGGCTTATCAAATACCGCCTGCAATTGTTTACTCGTGACCTGAGTTAGTGGATAGAGGCGTGAGCCCGTACCTCCAGCAAGAATAATAGCCTTCATGTCACTACTTTCTCGAAGGCCTCCGCGCCACTACCAAGCGGGAGCCACCTGCTTTAAAGTTTATTCCCAATCTAATAAGAAATCGTTCAATTCCCATCACACAATACAGTGCGGTATTCAGTAGTTTTGAAAGTTGTAGTTCTGCAGACAGATTAGATTCGTCACCAGCTTTGATCCTTGACCCATCACTGTGATTGGATTTGCGGCCGCGTGACAGGAGCATTGCCGGCAGGAGCAGACTCACAAAAGAGGTGGTGCGCAGCACATCAAACCCAGTCGCAGTGACCTTCTTTTGGAGTTCAGTGGTCGTGTAGCGGCGCACATGGCATGCCCGTTCGTCCGTTGCACTCCACAACCACGGATGTTGCGGAACGGTTACCAGCAGCAACCCTCCTGGCTTGAGCGATTGATACAACTGTGTAAGGACGGCTTCATCCTCGGGTATATGTTCAAGTACGTCGAACGCGCCCACCGCGTCGAACTCTTGCAGGAAAGGAATGCATCGTGCGTCCATTTGCATCAGCTCCGCACTTGGGACGCGCTTGCGAGCGTAAGGCAAGCCTGCAATGAAGATTTCGCTGCCGCACAACTTCATATCGGTACGCGCGTGCGAAAGCCCCGAAAGTACGAAACCTGTACCACAGCCGATTTCAAGGAACGAACGGACACCGCTGCCATAGCGGTTGAGAGTCCACAGGATTAGATGGTTTCTAGAGCGGAACCAGAAATTAGAGCTCTCGAGGGCCTCAATCTCTTTGAATGCGTCTGGGCGAAAGCCGCCTCCCTTATAGGCCATTTCCGGTGCATGGATCATGAAGCCCTCAGACATCTCAGGCTTATGATTGCATTTTGGACATACCCAACTTGAAGTTTCGAATCTATAGCCGCACTTCGAGCAGATCTTCATAGTGGAACCTGAGGTAGATTATAAATCGCAACCCCACAAACAATCAAAATCATCGCCAGCCAATGTCGTTGCGAAATACTCTCCTTAAAAACTACTCGCGCTCCTAGAGGGGCAAGTACATAAATCAGAGCTGCTGCCACGTAAACTCTTCCAATGCCAAAACCTCGTACCGCAAGATACGTAAACGGTATAGTTAATATAAAAAATGAAATTGCTGAGCAGAGCAAATAGACTTTCTTATATATATAATAACCTTTGAAGGTCAACTGCGCGAGAATACTTGTCGAAATGCAAACAATTAATGCAATTAGGTGGATCGTCACAACAGTTCACTTTTTTCAAGTGATTCACGAGCTGGGCGCCAAAGCAAAATTACTACGCCAGCCACGACCAATGAAGCGCCTGTTATTTGAATAAGAGAAATATGCTCTCCATAAAGCCATGCGAGGATTAGCAGGCAAGGAAAGAATAACGCTGTGATAGGATACGCGGTACTTACAGGAAATCGTTTATGAATTGCTCCCCACACCATCAAACGAACAAGACCAAGTATCATGACGAACATAAATATTAACATTAAATTCATCAAACGGTCATCCTGACGAATGGACGCGAGCTTTATCAAGGACGCGTTGATCAATTGCAATATAATGTTAATTATGACGAGCGTAAGTAGCAGCGTCGTTCTTGCTTGCGGTTTGACGTCGGTCGTTGGCTGCGGCATGAAAGTAGATCAAGTTCCTTTGTTTGCTCTGTGTGGCCTTATTTGAGCTCACAAGCCTTCTGATAGAAACTATTTATTGTGTTCGCTTTGGCGGGGTCAAGTTCGCCGAAGTCTAATCCTGTAATGGTTTCGACTTGAATTACAAGATCCATGGCATCCAATGAGTCAAGTCCTACAACCGTGAAATTCTCATCATCTGAGATATTAACAGTATTCAGTGATTTGATTTGTTTTATGCTTTTAAAAACGGCTGTCCTAAAATCGTCCTTGCTGATCATAAATCACCCCTTTTTGATCTAGTAGAATCTCACTTCGATCCCATCAAGTTTCGTCGGATATCTCTTGATTGTTGTCAAGTATCATGGTTGCCCAGGACAGGCCGACTCCGAATCCACTGAGGAGTATGCGCGCTGGCCGGTCGTTGAGTCGTGAGAGTGGCAACAACGGCAAACTTGATGACACGGTATTGCCAGTATGCGTGGCCTCGAAAGGGACTTTAGCGGGAGGCAGTCCGAGTTTTTTTGCCAAGCTTTCAACGATGAAGCGACTACCCTGATGAAATAGAAATATATCGATGTCGTTAATTGATAGTGACTCTCGCGTCAAATAGGCTATGATCTGCTGAGGGACTACGGTCATGCAGAATTTGAACACGTTGCTACCCAGCATGGAGAGCGTTCCGGCGACGGGATCGATCTGGATCGAATGTCCCAGATTGCCGTCGGTGCCGAACATCGGAGGTCGAATACGATAGATGGGGTTGGATGAGATCCAAGTGCAGGTGGCGGCGTCACCAAACAACAGTTCAGTATTCCAATCTTTGTGGTCGAGAATGCGAGAGTAGGGATCTGCCGTGAACAGAAGGCCGTTTTGCATGCCGTTGGCTTGCATGAATCCAAGGATGATCGAGAGGCCATAGACGTAGCCCGAACAACCGAGAGAGATGTCAAAGCACGCCACACCCTTTGGGAATCCCAGCTTTTTGTGAACAATTGCGGAGGTATGCGGCAATCCCTTGCCATCCGGATTCTGCGTACAAACGACGACACAATCCAATTGATTTGCTCTTACGGTGGTCCGCTTGCAGAGATCCTCGAAGGCCGCGACGCAGAGATCCGAGGCTTGTGTTTCCGGCGTCGCACGGGCGACTGACACGAAGCCAATTTTGTCGCGGATGAAATCTTCGTCTTTCCCTGAGATCTTTGCGCGATCCAAGTTTGAAATAGTGTGTGAAGCAATCGACTGGCCGAGGGCTCTGATACCTATCATTTCCATATTCCAAAGAATATTTGACCTAGATCAATGTCATATGAATGAATGTCACCCTGGACGAACTGTCCCATATGCCTGGTATAAGATATTTGAAATGACCCTTCAAAGCTTCGCAGCAGGCGAATACGGGCAAACGCATATTGTGCGCCGACGGGGATTGTGTATGTTTTGTGAAGTAAGTACTTGAAACTCGCAACAATTGCGTCGATCGTACTGAAAGGTTGAATCTTGTCGGAAACGATTACATTGGTTTGATCTAGCTTAAATTGAGCTTGGAGCTCATTTTCATCATAGGCTTCTCGGTCCTGGATAAGTTCTGATCGTTCGATGACGTACAGCGTTCCAGCGGAATCCTTCCACTTGGCAACGGGCGGGGCTCCAAGAGCGGGCGTAGTATCAACGTATGTTACCTGGTGGCCAGTTCTGCGATAGAACATCATATCGATATTCTCAGCAGCGCCACCACGGAATTGGAGCATATCGTTGAACAAAGACGTGCTGTGCAAGTAGTTTCGGTGGCCGCGTAGGCGAAAGGTACGGTCATTTCTCATGAGTTGCGGCTTTCCGACAATTGGCGAAGATTGCTAATGTGGTTGGTTGCAAAATTCCCCGAAACGTCCTCCCCATTGGGGACATCTCGAACAACGACTGCACCCAACCGGACGCGGGCATCGTTACCGATCGTCAGCGCATTGGAGATTGTTGCGGACGCGCCGATCCAGGCACGTGCGCCGATACGAGCTCGTCCAGCAATGACACAATGGCTGGATAAGGTGGCCGCTTCGCCGATAGTGACGTCGTGGCCGATATTCGCCATGATGCCAATATGCGTGGAACCACCGATCTTGGTCGCTTCGCCACGGATTGCCGAGCGCACGATAATCGCACCGGCATGGATGTGCGACGACGGGCCGATCTCCACGCCGCCAAAATGCGGAATGTGTTGTCGGCGACCCAAGATGCTTTTCGCGTATAAACCGTCACACCCAATGATGGCCCCTGCTTCGATGCGTGTGCCGTGCCCTATGCGAATTGGTCCAATGATGCTGACGTGTGGTCCGACACATACGTCGGTTTCGATTCGAATCCGGCCGAGAAGGATAGCCGAGGGATCTATGGTGGCGCTTGGGTCTATGAGCGGTGTCTCGGCGCTGACCAAGGTTTGCTGCTGCAACGTGTGAAGATACAGGTAGAGCTCTTCCGCTTTGTCGCAGACTATCAATGCCTTGGGCGTGACCGGTGCTTGGACCGCAACTTCCGGTGGCACGATGATTGCGCGCACAGAACGGTTTTCGAGCGCCAGTTGCATGTACTTGAGATTAATGGCGAGACAGACCACCCCTTGCTGTTGCGTCCAGACAAATCCGGTCTGGCGTAGTTCCGGCAAGGCCTGCGGGTGATCGACGCGCAAGAGGCCGAAGCGCTCACCCATTCGTTCAAGCACTGTTTCAGGTTTCGTGATCCAGTAATTCATGCGTTGTCGGATTCACTGAGGTCATTTGTTTCGGTGCTTCCTATCGTACGTCGTACAACGTACAGCGGTTGGCCTCGGCTTTCTCCGAGAATGCGTAGCAAGTATTCTCCGGCCACACCGACCGACAGCAAACCGAGACCTGCGTAGAAATTGATTGCAAGAAAAAGGCTGGTCCAGCCCGGCACACCGCCTTTGCTGAACAAATGGATCAATATATAAATCACACCTAGAATAAAACTGAGTAAAGAGACACCGACACCAATTATTGAAATTAATTGAAGTGGCAACGAGCTGAAGCTTAAAATATCATCAAGTGTAGCACGAATAAGTCTTATCAGATTATAATTTGAGGTACCATGTCTACGTTTGTCATGCTGGATCGTGACGTTCTCGATGCGTCGAGTATTGCTAAGAATAAGAGCGCCAATTATTGGGTAATATGTATGATTTGCAAGCAAGGCATCTACCAATTGCCGATTCAAGCAACGGAAGGAAGACATCACGAGATTTCTGGGTTTGTGAAAAATATAAGTATTAACAGCTCGCAGCAATAAACTGCCTACATTGCGCCAAGCCGAGTGTTGTTTTATTTTATAGGCACCAAACACAGCATCCAGACGTGGTGATTCGCGCAGATGGTTATAGAGTTTGCTAATTTCTTCCGGTGGATGTTGCAGATCATCGTCCATCGTAATAACATAACGCCCCCGCGCGTGAGCGAGACCGCACATTAGTGCGCGAAACTGACCGACGTTATGCATTAATTCTATGTAACGAACGTTGGGGTAACAGTGTATTTCGTGTTCCACAGAAACATCAAGGTCATCACCGGCACAGTCGTCGACCAAGATGATTTCGTATGAAACGTTAATGCACGAGAGAGCGGAACTGAGCCGATCCAACAACTCGGAAATCACAGCCGTAGTACAATAGCACGGTATAACCACAGAGATCTCTGTGACGGAGTGGTTAGTGTCTATGCTATTTTTCATGAATAGTTGCTATTGACAAATTCATTCAACTGGCGTCATCATGAACCTAACGTAAATAGTAGGCTGAATAATTTACGCGGTAGGGAACCGGATAGTGGACAGGACTGGGACTCACTTCAATGCGTCAATGATCGGGAATTGTCGGGCGCATATAATATCTGTGTGCGTATTGCATTGTAGCCTCCGGCGCCAACTGCGGTCGTCCAGTGGGCGATCGCGCTGTACTCCTGCGGAAATGGGAGGCCCAGCTTGGTCACGACAGTATTTGGAAGACTCAAGGGCCCATTTTCCTCGCACAATATCCAAGCGGACCGGAAGGTACGGCGAGGAACCTGATTCAGGGCCGACTCGGCGCGTACAGCGCTCCCGGGGTAGCCGCCGATCATCCACGCCTGACCAAGGTTTCGCGCGCCTAGAACGTAAAGCAATCCGGGTGAATGTCCAGTCAAATCGATAATTGGCATGCCCGGTTGGAAGCCCGCAACAGCGGCCGCGTGTTTTGCTTCACCAATAAAGTCGGCGTAATCGGCTGATAGCGTCAACAGAGATCCCGGTTTACCAACCTGCACAACACGGGTGTTTTGCCAAAGAGGCTGTGGCTGACGGTAAGGATGAGCAATGCTGGTTTGCAGGAGTACCGCAGAGATTGCGATAGCGGCCAGAGAAATGGGGGCGCTGAACACCCAGCCCTGCTGGGTTCGGGCGATTGGACCAAGCAGGACGATTCCCGCGAGTAACCAAAACAATGCGACGTGACTGGCCTGATACCAGTAATTGTTATTGGTCCCAAACGCAAAGACGTAGGGCATGACCAGAAGCCATAGCGCAATCCCCCATTGCCGACGTGTGATGTGAGCAGGGAGGCCCTGTCTGAAGACGTAAATCGCGAATAATACCGCAGTGAAAACCAAGCCAAAAATGATCAGTGACTGATATTGACCCAGTATTGGAGTCGCTTTCACGACATTCGAACTCCACGCAGCTCCGCTCACGAATAGCAGAACGGAAACAGCAAGTCCCAGCCGTCTCGTCAGCGTAGCTTTTGATTGACTAAGCAGCATGGCGCCCAAAGGGGCTACGGTAAGCAGGAAGATTGCCAGCTTGGCATTGCGAATGAGCTGGAAGTCGTCGATCCGCAGGATTTGCCCCAGCGTATGGCCACCTTCCAATGAACCGGACATGACGTACGCGGTCTGCAAGCGATCAATAAATTGAGAAATAGAGCCGTCGATCAGGAAAGCGCTGATCAATAGCAGAGCCAAGGCAATGCTGGCAGCCAATATGAGTTTACGGATGCCAAACTTTTCTGACAACAACCCATAAATTAAGACGCCAATTGCCAACAAAACAGCGGTGCTTGGCTTGGCCATGAACGCTAGCCAGCCCCCAATGCCCACCAATGTCGCACCAGCCAAAGCGCCGAGCCTATCCTGCCGGCCAGCGAGAAGCAGCCCGGTAGTCGTAATCAGCAGCGATTGAAAGGTGAGCGTGTTGTAGTTGGGCGTCAGGAGACCAATTTGGAACACGACCAATGACGTCGTCGCGATGCCTGTGCTGATGATGAGCGTCGTGGCCTTGAGCGCTTGCGTTTCTTCTGCGAGCGATTTCAGGAGCAGTGTCACCAGCCACCACGCGAGGCCGAAAGTAATCAGAACATTGGCTCGCCGCAAAGCGGCAATGTTGCCGTTGAGCACTTCGTAAAGCGGATGGTAGATGAAACCGAATTGAGTAAGCGACCAGTGGTATGCAAATGGATTGGACATCCAGACCAAGTAGAAACCTTCATCCGTGAAGTCGAAACCAAAGCCACTGTAGTAAAGGATATGTGCCAGTACCAACACCACGCCGGTGGCCGTCAGCAACACAGGGAGACGTGCCACGGTAAGGTGGTTTTTGATGGTCATTCTTGCTGTAGCACAGTACGGCGTGCATGAAATCGCCGAAGTCCCAAGCAACGCGGCGACCACGTAAACAAAAGCGCCCGGCTAACGCTAGCCGGGCGTGAATGGTGGTGGAGAGGAGGAGGATCGAACTCCCGACCTCTGCATTGCGAACGCCACCGAAAGCGTGTCCGCGCCTCTGGCCCAGTCCCATTTTCCATAGCTAATCCACGCACCCATTGTCCCGCCCGTGTCCCACGAAAAGGCGGCGGGAGCGGGTAGTGTAGCGCGGCCCTTCGGGGGAAATTTTGCTGGGGATTTTCGCGGGGGTACACGCCGCCCGCCCCCCGCGCACGCGCCCCCGTGTGGCCCTCCGCAGAACGCTTGGGGGGAACCATCTGGCCATGGCCCGGCGCGGCCTTCCTGTCGCAGCGCCGACAGGCTCGGCGGGCAGCTCAGGGAGCATGTGCCCGAGCGGAACGCGAGCCAACGGCACGCAAGAAACCTGTCCAGTTGAGGTACACCCTGTCATGACGCCTAACGATCGCTTGAAGTCTGTCAGATTGAAATTGGTTACGGGGCACTTGACACATTTGCTCGGATGGTCTAGAGTACAACCTGACACTGCCGCTTTGGCACCACACGTCAACACGTTGACACCCGCATCATCAAAGGACTACCACCATGCCAGGACAAGTCATCGCCTACCGCCGCGTTTCCAGTGTTGACCAGAACACCACTCGCCAGCTTGAAGGCCGCACGTTCGATGTTGAGTTCGAGGACAAGGCCAGCGGCAAGGACACCAAGCGCCCGCAGCTTGCGGAAATGCTCCGCCATATCCGTGCGGGCGATACCGTGGTGGTGCATAGCATCGACCGCCTAGCCCGCAATGCCAGCGATCTATTGGCACTGGTGAAAACGATCACTGGCCAGCCCAAGGACGGCGGCAAGGGGGCCGCGCTCGAATTCGTCAAGGAAGGGCTACGGTTCAGCGGGAACAAGGCCAGCCCAACGGATGAACTCATGCTGAACATGCTGGGCGCGGTGGCGCAGTTCGAGCGCAGCATGATCCATGAGCGACAGGCCGAAGGCATCGCCGCTGCCAAAGCGCGGGGCGCGTACAAGGGCAGCAAGCCGAAGGTCACGGATGCTCAAGTCCAGGAAATACTTGCCCGCGTTCAGGCCGGGGAGCCCAAGGCGGCCATTGCCCGTGCCCTGGGCATCAGTCGTGAAACGCTTTACCAGAGGATGAAGGCCGTCACTGCTGCGAGCGCGTGATTGGCCGCTAGGCGCGGGATGGGCCGTCTACACAGCGTGCGGCCGCACCGCCTATGGTGGCTACGCCGGGGAGCTGCAACCCGGCCACCCATGCTATCCAGTGAGGCGCTGAGCTGGCGGGGCGGAACCACGGGCAAACCTACGCCGCCACATATCGACTGACCGGCCACCAAGGTCGAAAGGACGCCCCGCACTTCCTGGCCTGGAGCTATAGCGGTGCCCACGGGGCGGGCGCCTTCCGTGCACCGCGTAGAAGCTGCGCGCCGCACTGCGTGCAGAGCTTAGAAGGAGCGCGTCACGCGTGCGACGCCCTAAAACGCCCTAGAACGCGATTACAGCGGTTTAGACCTCAACTACCACCCGCATGCGAAAGCCCGTCCTGGGCCGTTCTGACGCGCCCTAGGCCACCCTGCCACCCACACGCCGCCAGCCCCCTGGCCTATGTCCCAGCGTCCACAGTGGCTAGGCGCGCTGATCCATTGTTTTCGTTGCCCAATGCGGACACACACATCAATTCCGACGCTCGCGAATCGCCCAACGAATCGCCCAGCGACGGAAGGCGAACACCACGCCGCCAAGCGTGAGCGGCATTCCTGGCCGCACTGCGCACCTGGTGCGCACCATTTTTACAGACTTCTCTATAGGTACTACGTACCTAATCGATCCAAAAGAGGAACCCCATGAACGAAGATTTACACGCGGCCATCAATGACGATGCTGAGCGTACCGCCAAGCTCGCCGCCGAGCGAGCCGCAGAGATAGCCGCGATGGTTGCGGGAGCTGCGAAGGCAATCCAGGCGGGGAAACTCGACCTGGAGAACTTCAGCCCAAGCATGCAGAACGCCATTAAGAAATACACGGCCCGCAATCTTGCAGTGACGCCCCAGCAGTTCCACGCAAAGCAGCACCACGAATTGGCCAAGTTCTTCCGGGAACTCCGGGCACGTGGCTTCAAGGTGTACCGCACGACGCAACGGGATCACGATTACATCTTCGGCAGCATCCCGCACATCGTTGATTCAGGAACTAGGCCCGCAGTCAAGCCCATGCTGAGGGAGTACGCCGAGCAGCAAGGCTACCCGCCAGAGTGGGCCGAGCGCGTGGCCACCAAAAGCCAACCAAAAAAGATGGGGCGTTCCCTCAAAACGAAACAGGCGCACCCCGTAATCCGGGACCTCAAGGAAGGGCACATGTTCACACAGACACACCAAGCCGCGCTAAAGCAAGCCACCTACAGCGGGATCGCTGAGCTGCTTTTCTCCGGTTCCCAGTCCGCACGGGAAAAGCGGGCCATGAATGCACGCATGGCGGCACTGGAAACCGAGCTGGCCACCGTCAAGGCGGCAGCGCACCGGGCCAATACTCGGTTGAACATCATGGATGCCGGGCTCGATTGGAAAGAGAAAGTGCGTTCCATCCTTGCGATGGAGCCCAGTATTTCCAAGCGTGAACTAGCCCGGCGCGTAGGCAAATCGGAAAGCGCGGTCCGCAAGTACTGGACGGCCCTTGACCAAGGGCACGGCATCGGTGCCACGGCATAAATACGGTCCAAGGTCGCTCCTGCCAGCACTACAAGCGCATGAACGCCGGCTAGGCATCCGGCTTACCGCAAGCAAGCTAACACGCGCCAAGCGGGAGCTGGCCCGAGCCGATCCGGCCGTGGCCGCGCACTTCAAGCGGCGAATCCGCGAACCTGCCCGGTTCGATGCGTTCATGGCGTGCCGCTCCGCGTTCATCAGCGACACCCCATGCGCCCGGTGCGGATCGCAGAAGCGGACGGTCTACACGGCTTCATGCTGGCAATGCCAGATTACACGACGGCCCTTGCGGCTTGATGCCCATGGCGCGGTGCTGGCATGGCCCCCGGCCCAGCGGACGCGGGAAAGCTTCTTGGACGTGCACGCACGCAAGCGCCGGGCCAAGGCGGGCGAGTGCGTGGAGTTCAACGCTGGCGATGTCTTGGCCCGGAAATATCCCGATGGCCGCCTGTTCATTGAGCGGACAGAGCGTGCCCCGCGGTTCCATATCGAGGATGCGAACAGGCTCCCGCCCGCCGGTGCAGCTTGGCTACTCGACCAGATGAAAAGCGATCCGAACCTACGAGCCGTGGCCGCTTGGGACAACTGGTAATCGGGCACCTTCAACAACCATCAGAGGGAAATCATGAAAGAACACATAGTGCAGGCACATAGTCTCGAATCCAACACGGCCGAGCGCGATCGCTTCCTGGCCTTGCGCAACGGCAACGGCCGGGCCGCATGGCGTCGCGCCATCGAAGCCCTGACGGGCGGCCTGCCCACCTGGGCCAAGCGCAAGCCCTGGGCCAACACGATCAAGTTTGATGCGGCCGCCGCTGTAGCGCTGTATCGAGCCGGGGGCACCAGCTTGCGCAAGGTGTCCGAGCTGTACGGCGTCGCACCGATGACGCTGCATTACCACCTTAAAAAGGCGGGCTGCACGGTAGGCCAGCAGGCCCAGCGCCCCGGCGGCTGTACCCGAACAGGCGTTCAACCGAAAAGCGCACCAACCCGCAACCATAAGGTGGCACACCGTGCCACCGCAACCTGAGAGAGAAAACCATGGACAACGAATCCACGGCCACCCCGGCGATCTTCAACGGCCACCACGACGAAACAGGCTTCACAGGCCAAAGCGTGGTGAGCTTTCGCAGCGCAGCCATGCAGGCAGGCCGGAACGAGTCCGCCTTGGCTTCCATGGGCACCGAGCCCGCGAGCTACCGCCCCTCGGATATGCCCACGTCCAAGGAATTCCTCATCGCCCAGAACCGCCAGCGAGTCGAAGCGGAGACCTCGGTTTATTACGACCACGAAACGAACTGCACGCGAATCTCTGGCGGAATCCACTCCGACTACCAGCCCGATGAATTCCTCAAGGCGCACGGGTTCCGAGCCGTGAACGGCAAGGGCGAGGAAGTGGCCCTCACACCCCGCCAGTCCCGCGGCCTCATTGGTCGGTACATCGACTCGCTGAACCGCGGCGGTGGGGAGTCCGTTTCATTCACCGATGAATCCCTGCCACCCGGCCGGGCCACCGTGTACTTGCGGAGCCGCTGGTAAGGCGGCCCGAGTTGATCCAAGCTAACCCAACAGAAAGAGAAACCATGAACACCACTGAATCCGGCTTCGATGCCGACATCAAAGCCATCGGATATTGCCCGCCATGAATCCGCCGTCGCGGCCGACAGGAAACTAGCCGACCAACTCGCCGCCATGCAAGCCGCTGCCAAGCGCGTCACAGAGGGCGAGGCCAGCATTGCGCAACTGCGGAGCCGCCTTGCTGAGGCAGAGGCCCGCAAGCGCTCGCGGGAAGCGACGCTCGCCCGATATAGCGTGGTGAGCATCAAGGCAAAGACGGCGGCGGGGGAATTGCCTAGCCCCATCTCGGTTCACGACGTTGTGTTTTCGGAGCGCAGCGCCGGGCTGTATGGCCCAGAGGTTACGCACGTCACGCACCCGCTGCACGGTTTACCCCCGGAACTCCGGGCCGTGGTGCTGGCCGATCCGAAGAAAATCCCGGCCTACATCCGCGCCTTGGGCGCTGACGCGCCTGCGGCGTTGCAGCAGCACGCCATCAGCATGAACCGCGGCTATTTGGTCACCAAGGCCCCTCAAGGCCACTACATCCCGACCAGCCACGTCCCCGGCGTGACTTTCGTGTAAGCCATGCCGCACCGCATCCAATCAATCCTGCAAGGTGGCGCGGCTATCGCGCTTTCCTTCGTTGCCGTGCTGGCCCTGTCGGGCCTTCTGATCCACGCCACAGCCTGACCATGAACACCGGATGAATACCGAATGAACACCGAAAAGACAATGACCGCGAGCCTTCTCACTGGCATCAATACCGCCAGCCCCGCGCTGGCATCAACACCGCCGATTCACCAGCGCAAGGGACAGCCCGGCCCGCCGGGGCCTGTGGCTTCTCATCCCGCAAGCGGTTCCCCTGTCTCGCCCGCGATTACGTCGCCGCGATGGACAGCTTCAGCGCCGCGATCCGGGCCGCCGAAGCCGCCCCCGACGCTGTGCAATTGGGCATTGCCGTAAGGCGCACCAACGGGCAACGGGCCGAAGCGTACCGACGCCTGATGCAATGCGCGTCCGAAGTGCTTAAGGAACAGGGGGCGCTGGCATGAACGCGGCCGCTGGCATGAACGAGGCCGCCACCGCTTACCGGGAGGCCCTTGCGCGCCTGACCAAGCTCAGGGCCGCGCAGCTTGAAATGGACGGCCAAGGGCCGGAGTCCCAAGCGGGGCAGGGTGCCACCCTTGCGGATCGCGTGGCAATGCGGGAAGCCATCACGGTGGCGGACAGAGCCTTGGGAACGGCCCGTCGCGACGTTCTGAACGCGGCTTGGGCCGATGGCACCCTGACGCACGCGCACCCTCTGGACGAGGCCGTAGAGCGGTTGTTCGAGGACGCACGGGGCGGCCGTGCGCGGGGCGACCTTCAAACTGGGGCATAATCCGCCCCGGTCATTCGACCGCCATAGCCATTGCGAGCAAGCGCGGCGACCGCCCTAAACGGGGCGATCGTCACCCGTGGCGCCCGCCCCAATACTCCACTATTGAAAGGCTATGATGCAAAACCGTACCGACCGCGAACAACGAGCCGCATACAACTTGGGGCAGCTCGCCGTGAAATACTGGCCCCGTGCCCGTATGTCTCTGGCGAATTGGCGGGATGAATGCGCCCGCAGCTTCATCACGGGGCTGAGCCCTGCGGGGCATCACTTGCTCCCGTTCCATCTAGACGGCTTCGACACCGAAGCGGATTTCCGCTACCCGTCGGCCGAGTTCGGCAAGGGCCGCGCCGCCATACAGGCCGGGGCCGATGTCTGGTGCATAGACGCTGAGGGCGCAGAGGACTTGCTGACGGTTGGCAGGAAGTACACCGTGCAGGGCGTCCCCGTGGGCGGATGGCTTCGCGTCACGGATGACAGCGGGGACGTTGCAGCACGGCACCACGAATGCCACTTCATCCCAGCTTGACGGCCAGCCGGGCGGCGTCCAGGTGCGTGTAGCGTTTCAGCATCCGCAGGTCCTTGTGGCCTGTGATGCTGGCAACTTCCATCACGTTCAAGTTCTTTTCAAAGAACCGGCTTGCCGCTTCATGGCGCAGATCGTGGAATCGCAACCCCTCGATCTGTGCCCTTTGGCAAGCTCGCGGGAAGGCCTGATTAACGGCGCTGGGCGTCACTCCGGGCCACACTGGCCCCGAAGGGTTGGCCGCAGGCTTGAGGCCCGCCAGCAGCGCTACAGCGGCCTTGCTGAGCGGCACGGTCCTATCGTCGCCGTTCTTGGTGTCGAGCAGGCGAGCCGTGGCGCGGTCGAGATCGACCAGCTCCCAGCACAGCCCGAGAATCTCGCCCCGCCGCATGCCGGTTTCGATGGCGAGCTGCACCACGCCCCGAAGGTAGGGCGCCCGCGGGTTGCTACAGGCAGCAAGCAACCGATCTTCCTCACCGGGGCGTAATCGCCTGTTCCGCGCCCGACCATTCTTGGGCCGCGTCACGTCGGAGACTGGATTACCGGAGCCGATGCCCCATTCCTTGCGGGCGTACTCGATCACGTGATGCAGCACCGCAAGCTGCCGGTTCACGGTTGACGGCGAGACCCGCTTCAGTCGGGCATCCCGCCATTCCCGAACCGCTCGCGGCGTCAAGGTGGCGGTGGTGTAGGCCGCGAGCTTAGAGCGCATCAGCGGCCGCATGTGGTAGGACTCCGGGATCGCGCCCTTCTTCCCTGGCGTCACTTCTAGCAAATACCGCTGCATCAAGGCCCACAGCGTGGCCGCTTCAGGATCGGGCGCCGGTGCTGCCCCATGAGCAATGGCGAGTTCGGTCTCGCTCACCCAGAGCTGCGCGCCCCGCTTGTCCGGGAACGTCCGGGAGATTGTTGGATAGCCGGCGCGGCGCACCTTGGCCTGATAGGACACGGCTCCACGGGCCGTGGATCGCTTGGTGATTGTCCCCATTTTGTCCCACGTTTGTCCCACGGGGTGTGGGACATATTTCGCAGGACACGTAAGCCGTTGATTTTGGTGGTGGAGAGGAGGAGGATCGAACTCCCGACCTCTGCATTGCGAACGCAGCGCTCTCCCAGCTGAGCTACCCCCCCACAACGAGACGTGAATTCTAACGCAGCTGCGGACGAGACGCCGGCCGCTTCGGACGCAAACGCAGGGCGTTGCGTGCGGTTTTGGTCAATTCATCCCCAGGCTTAACTCGGCGTGCGGGACCCAGGCGGCGGTCGATTTGGATTCGCTTCCTGCGCCCGCGTTGTCGGCAGTGGTCGTCACGCCCTTGCTTTGCGTTCCAGCGCCGGTTTGGACCGTCCCCAAAAAGAGGCGCGCTGCTGGGATGCCTTTGCTCGCGAGGTAATTCTTGACCGCCAGCGCACGCTGCTCGGCCAGTTGGCGCATGGCGCCTTGGCCGATGTTGATGTGGGCCATCATCAGCTTTTCCATTTCAGCCACGGGAACGTCGCGCTGCAGGCCGATGAAGTTGCGCGGCTTGCCGGGGATGTCGTCGCGCCGATACAGCCGCTTCAGCAACGCGGGGTATTCGGTCGACGACGCAATGTCGGCGGCATCGGTCGGCTGCGTTGCGGTCGATCCCGGCGCCGCCGCGGCCGGCGCTTCGTGGCGCTCCTCGGCCGCCACCATGGCATAGAGCCGCTGCCGCTTGGCGCCTTCTTCCTCGTCGGCCAGGCGCGCGCTGCCCGCCACGGTCAGCTTGAGGTTCGGGCGGTCGGCCAAGGCCTTGGCGACGCCATCGAGCTGCGTGCGCGCCTTGGCGCTGAGCTGTGCGCTGCCCGGGGCGAACGCCACCTGCGACAGGTCCTGCCCGCTGCTGCCGATGCTGCCCAGCGCGTGTGCCAGCAGCGTGAAGGGTGCGGTGATGGCCTTGCCGATCAGGTTCATGATGGCCTTGAAGATGATCGGTCCGATGGAAAACTCGGGGTCGTTGATCGAACCGCTGATGGGCAGATCGAGGTTGATGACGCCGTGGCTGTCAGCCAGCAGCGCGGTGGCCAGTTGTACCGGCAGGCTGGTGGGGGCTCCTGCCACCGGTGCGCCGAATTCGAGCTGGTTCAGCACCAGCTTGTTGGTCGCCGTGAGCTGGCCGTCGGGCTGGATTTTGTAGGACACGTCCATGCTCAGCTTGCCGCGCTCGATGCCGTGGCCGGCGTACTTGATGGCATAGGGCGAGAGCGGCGGCAGGTCGAGATCAGCCACCTTGGCCTTGATGTCCAGCGCCAGCGGGTCCGCGAGCGGGTTGATCTGGCCTTCGACATCCAGCGTGGCGGAGCCCTCGGCGGTGCCGGTGAGTTTCAGTTCCGCCATTTGCGGCGCTGCGCCGGCGTGCGTGGCCGAACTGAAGGCGCCGAGCGAGCCGTTGAGGGCGGT
>SCQQ01000050.1 GCA_004299095.1 Burkholderiaceae bacterium
GACGTCGATTTGTGCGTCAGGCTCGATCACGCCAGGGCCGCGCACGACCGGTTGGCCGACACGCTCGACTACGACTTCATTCGCGCCACGATTGCCGCCATCGTCGGCACGCGCCATCATGAGTTGCAGGAGACTCTGTGCGACGCCGTCCTGCACGCCATGCTGCGCCACGACGCCGTGCAGGCGGCACGCGTGGCGACGCGCAAACCGGACGTGTATCCGGACAGCGAGGCGGTGGGCACCGAACGGGTCGCGATCAAACCGTGGCCGCAGCCGCCAAAGGATGGGAATGGCCGATGACGAGCCGCTCGGCGCGCAGTTGTTGCAACTGACGGGCCTGCGCTTCCGCGCCAACCTGGGTATCCTGGCGCAGGAAAAACGCGCGCCGCAGCCGATTCAGGTGGATGCGGAATTGAATTTGGGGCAGCAGCCGCTGCGGCCGCCGGACGACCAGATCACGCACGTGCTGGATTACCGCAAGGTGCGCCAGATCATCATCGAGGAATGCACCGCCGAGCACGTGAATTTGCTGGAGACGCTGATCGGCAAACTGTGCGAGCGCCTGCTCGGCCTGCACGAAGTGCAGGGCGTGCGCGTGAAGATCACCAAGCTGGAAATCTTCGACGATTGCGCGGTGGCCATCCGCATGGAAGCGGGGCGCTGGCCCGACCACGCTTGAGCGACGGCAGGTACAAACCGGGCGGGGCAGCCGCCAACGCCGACCGCGAGGCGCCGATTGGCGCGCTCCATCCGTCACGCGGCGCGACGGCGCTTCGAACGACGGCTCGCCCGTTAACATCGAGCCTTCGCCCCATCATGGCGCCTTCATGCGCCGGGTGCGGACAAATTCGTGTCGGCCCAGTACCACTACGCCGGATTGGCGCTTTATCTTTTGATCCACCTTGCCGTGGGGCTGCGGGTGCTGGCCGTGGACGAGAAGGAACCGGCTTCGCGCGCTGCCTGGATTCTGGTGCTGATTTTCATTCCCGCAGTCAGCGTGGTCGCCTATCTGCTATTCGGCGAGCCGTGGGTGGCGCGGCGCTGGCGCCAGCGCGCACGTGCCGTCACGCGGGAACTGGCGGCCGACATCGATCCCTTGGATCTCGCGCCGGCGGGTGCCATCCCGGACCGATTCCGCTCCAGCTTCCGCTTGTGCGGGCAGCTCGCGCATTGCCCCGTCGTCGGCAACAACGGCGCGGAACTGCTGGCCGATTCCAACGCCGCCATCGCAGCCATGGTGCGCGATTTCGACGCGGCGCGCAGCACCATTCACGTGTTGTTCTATATCTGGCTCACCGACCGCAACGGCCTCGGCGTAGTGGAGGCGCTGAAACGCGCTGCCGGGCGCGGCGTGACCTGTCGCGTGGTTGCCGACAGTGTCGGCTCGCGCCCGCTCATCCGTTCCCCGGCATGGGAGGAGATGCGCGCGGCTGGCGTCAAGCTGTGCACGTCGTTGAAGCTCCTGCGCGGCCTGGGGTTTGCCGTCGGCAGCCGCATGGATCTGCGCAACCACCGCAAGATCGTGGTGGTGGATGACCACATCACGTACTGCGGCAGCCAGAATTGCGCCGATCCGGAATTCCGCATCAAACCCAAGTTCGCACCGTGGGTCGACATCATGTTGCGCTTCGAAGGGCCGGTGGCGCAACAGAACCAGTTGCTGTTCGCCAGCGACTGGATGCTGGAAAAGGGCGAGGATTTGACGCAACTCATGCGCTTGCCTGAAGACGGCCGCGTGCGCGGCGGTTTTCCCGCGATTGCATTCGGTACCGGGCCGACCTCGCCGATGTGGGCGATGTCGAGCGTGTTCGTCAGCCTCTTGTACGCGGCCGAGCGCGAAGTCGTCATTTCCAACCCCTATTTCGTCCCCGATCCACCGTTGCTTGCCGCCGTCATCGCGTGCGCGCGGCGCGGCGTTGCCACCACGTTGGTGTTGCCAGCCCGCAACGATTCGCGCGTGGTGGGCGCCATCAGCAAGGCGCACTACGCACGCATGGTAAGAGCGGGCGTGCGCATTTTCGAATTCCGCGGCGGACTGCTGCATGCCAAGACGCTCGTGGTCGATGGTGTCTTGGTGTTGATTGGCTCGTCCAACATGGACCGGCGCAGTCTCGACTTGAACTTTGAAAACAACATCCTGCTCTGTTCGCGGCACGTGGCCGAGCGCGTGCGGGCTCGGCAGCACCAATGGATTGTGGATTCCAACGCCGTGAATCCCGACGCCGTGCTGCGGCGTTCGTTGCTCCGGCGCGTGGGCGACAACGTGGCCACCGTCATCGGGCCGGTGATGTAGCGCGCGCGGTCATAGCCGAAATGTGTAGTTGAGTAAAACAGTCAACTACGTATGTGCGACCAAATAATCACAAATCTGGCGCATAATCTCGCGCGTGCTTTATGGCACGTTGTTTATCCCGCGGTGAACGCAGTCAGTTTCCCTTCGTTTATGGCCGAAAGTACCTTCGCCGAAGGCGAGTCTCGGACTCCATCGCTTTTTCATAGTCATCCAGGAGTCCCTTTCTAATGGGTAGCAAACTTTACGTCGGCAACTTGCCGTACTCGGTGCGCGACGAAGATTTGTCGCAAGCGTTCGGTGCATTTGGCACGGTCGCCAGCGCCAAGGTCATGATGGAGCGCGGCAGTGATCGCTCCAAAGGCTTTGGTTTCGTCGAAATGGGCAGCGACGCCGAAGCACAAGCTGCGATCGACGGCATGAATGGCAAACCCCTGGGTGGTCGCAATCTGGTCGTCAACGAAGCGCGTCCGATGACGCCGCGTGCTCCGCGCACTGGCGCTTACGGTGGTGGCGGCGGTTACAACGCTGGCCCGCGTAGCGGTTTCGGTGGCGGGCGCCGTGAACGCTCGTACAACGACCGCGGCGGCGAAGGCGGCGGCTATCGCGGCGACGACCATCGCGGTCACGGCGGTCACCGCGGCGGCGACGAATATTGATCCGGCTTCCTTAGCCTGATTCAAGCCCCAGGCTGGCGGGGCTTTCGCGCCAGCCGCAACAGCACACGGTCAAACAGCGCATCGGGAACGATGCGCAACAGTTTGGCCGTGATTGCCATTTGCCACGGAATCACGCAATAGCTCTTGCGCGATTCGATCGCGCGCAAAGCGCGTTCGGCAAAGTCTTCCGCTGAAATCAAAAACGGCATCGGATACGGGTTGCCGCGCGTCATCGGCGTATCGACAAAACCCGGCAGCAGCGTAACGACGCGGATGCCGCTTGGCCGCAACTCGGCACGCAAACTTTCACAGTAATTGACCACGCCCGCCTTGCTGGCGCAATACGCACCTTGGCCGGGCAGGCCGCGAATCGCGGCGACGCTGGCAATACCCACCAGGGTGCCGTTTCCACGCGCTTTCATGGGATTAATGAATGGATGAAATGTCGCGGCAAGACCCGTGTTGTTGGTGGCGAAAATGCGCGCCATCACGTCGAGGTCGGCGCGCTGTGCGGTGTCGATGCCCACGCTGATACCGGCACTGGCGACCACCACGTCGGGGATGCCTTGCGATTCCATGCAGGCGTTGGCGGCAGCGACGATGCTGTCGGTCACGCTGACGTCAGCGTGATAGGCCTGCCAGCGCCCGGGCGACAAACCGTGCGCCGCTGCGGCCCACGCACGCAATTCGTGGTCGCGGCGGGCTACCAGTGCCAGACGCCAGCCGGCTGCCGCATAGCGTGCGGCCAACGCCTGGCCGATTCCGCTCGACGCGCCAGTAATGAAAACCAGGGGGCTCATGTACTGCGATGCGTGTTCGGCGTGCTCACTGTTTTGCGGCCGGCTGGATGATTCCGTGCACGTTGCCCTGCAAATTGGCGATGCCGCTCTTGTTGTCGTAATCAAAGCGATCACCCGAGAATTGGTCGCGGCCACGCAACAGGTCGACCGGCTGGTCGGAGCTGTAGCGTTCCTCCTTGGGCAACGCTTCCAGGTAATTGCCGCGAAATTCGAGGCGCGGCGCAATGACTTTGCCGCCCGTGCCCATCACCGGCTCGCGCACGATGTTGGCGTCGTCGTAGAGCTTGACCACGGACCCGTCGGAGTTGGAGAAGCCGCGCTCCGCCTGGCCTACGGTGAGGTGGCCTTGCTCGTCATATGCACGAACGCGCGGCTCGTGCACTTCGAGGGTATCGGTATCGGGGAAATGCAGTCCCTCGTCGCCCTTGATCTCCGATGTGAGTTGGCCCTCCGGATTGAAGTTCTGGACGGAAAAATTCCACATCTGGTAATCGGGTTTGTGGGAGACCGGCGCCGCGGCATTCGGCTGCGCAAATTGCGGCGCGCTGCGCACCAGCCACCAGCTGCCCAGCGCGAACAGTGCCATCAGCAGAACCGGAAGCCAAGCGGCCAACTGTTCCCGGCGGTGGCGCGGGAGGTGCCACGTGCTCACGGCACCGCGCCCGCTTCGCTCTCGAGCAAGCGGCGATAGTGGCCGCCCGCCACCAGTAACAGGTCGCACAACTCGCGCACGGCGCCGCCGCCGGCGGGCGAGCGCGTAACGTAATCGGCTGCGGCGCGGGCTTCGGCGTGCGCGCCAGGCGGGGCGCAAGCAAAGTGGGCGCGCTGCAATACGCCGAGATCCGGCCAGTCGTCGCCCATGGCGGCGGCGGCGTCCCAAGAAAGCGAGAGTTCGGCCAGGACGCTTTCGGCCACGGCAACTTTGTGGCCGACGCCCAGGTGGCAGCGCTCGATACCCAGTTCCGTCAGGCGCTGGCGCAGAGCGGCGGAATCGCGCCCCGAAATGATGGCGACTTCGATGCCGGCGCGCGCCAGCAGCTTCAAACCGTGTCCGTCGAGCGTGTGAAAGCGCTTGAGCGCCTCGCCCTCGGCGCCGTAATACAGGCCGCCATCGGTGAGCACGCCATCCACGTCGAAAAAAGCAACGCGGATGCCTTGTGCGGCCAGCAGGACCTCGGGCGGCCAGGCCAGTACCGGATCCATCAGATCACCTTGGCGCGCATCAGGTCGTTGCTGTTGAGCGCACCGGTGAGCCGCCCGTCGCCGTCCACCACCAGCAGCACGGTGACGCGGTTCTTTTCCATTCGCTCGGCTGCGGTGGCGGCCAGCACGTCGGCGCGAATCACGTGCGGATTGGCGTGCATCACTTCGTGCGCAGTCAGCGCGCGCAAATCGCGCCCGGTTTCGACCAGGCGACGCAAATCACCGTCGGTGAAGATGCCCTGCACGTGATCTTCCGCATCGGTGATGGCGGAAGCGCCCAAGCCCTTTTGCGTCATTTCGCGCATCAGATCGCTGAAATGGGTGGCGGGTGCCACGCGCGGCACGTCGGCGCCGCTGCGCATCACGTCGCGCACGCGCGTGAGCAGGCGCCGTCCCAGCGCGCCGCCCGGGTGCGAGCGCGCGAAGTCCTCGGCCTTGAAACCGCGCGCGTCGAGCAGCGCGACTGCCAGTGCATCGCCCAGCGCCAGTTGTGCCGTGGTGCTGGCGGTGGGTGCCAGGTTGAGCGGGCAGGCTTCGCGCTCGACGCTGCCGTCCAGCACCGCATCGGCGTCGCGCGCCAACGTTGACTGCAGGTGCCCGGTGATGGCGATCAGCGGCGCGCCCAGGCGCTTGATGAGCGGCAAGAGCGCAATCAGCTCCTCGCTTTCACCGCTGTTGGAAATGGCCAGCACCACGTCGGCCGAAGTCACCATGCCGAGGTCGCCGTGACTGGCCTCGGCTGGGTGCACGAACAGCGCGGGCGTTCCGGTGGACGCCAGCGTGGCCGCGATCTTGCGTCCCACGTGGCCGCTCTTGCCCATGCCCATGACCACCACGCGGCCGCCGGCGGCCAGCATGAGTTCGAGTGCGCGGGTGAATTCGGCGCCCAGCCGGCTCGTCAGCGCGGCCACCGCAGCTGCCTCGGTTTCCAGGGCCTGGCGGGCCAGTTGCAGGGCACGTTCCGCATCCAGATTCATGGCGCAAATTCTATCGGCGGCGAGGTGGCTGCACTGAGAACACGTTCTAATATGCGACCATGAGTTCGCTTGAGCTTGCACTGCTCTATTTGCTCGCAGCGGTGCTGTGCGTTGCGGCGTGCCGCTGGCTCAAGTTGCCCTCCATCCTCGGCTATCTGGTGGCCGGCGTGTTGATGGAGCCGCACACGCTCGGCTTGGCGTTCGGGCAGGACGCCGAGAGCATTCGCGAACTCGCCGAATACGGCGTGGTTTTCCTGATGTTCGTGATCGGGCTCGAATTCAACCTGTCACGCCTGCGCAGCATGCGCCGCCACGTGTTCGGGCTGGGACTGGCGCAGGTGGCGGGCACCATGCTGATTGCCACGCTGGTCACGTCGCTTTTGGCGTGGTGGCTACCCGACAACTGGGATATCACTTGGAAAACGGCGTTGGTGGTGTCGGGCGCGTTGGCCATGAGCAGCACCGCCATCGTCGCGCGCATGATGGCCGACCGGCTGGAACTGGCATCCGAACACGGCCAGCGCGTGCTGGGCGTGTTGCTGCTGCAGGACCTGGCCGTGGTGCCGCTGCTGATCCTGGTTCCGGCGCTTGGCGCCCTGTCGGAGAACCTGTGGCTCGACCTGGCGGTGGCGCTCTTCAAGGCGGGGGTGCTGATTGCGCTGGTGCTGTGGGGCGGGCCGCGGGTCATGCGCTGGTGGCTCACCATCGTTGCGCGGCGCAAGAGCCAGGAGCTTTCCATGCTCAACCTGTTGCTGCTCACGCTCGGCATGGCGTGGCTCACGCAGCAGGCCGGCCTGTCGCTCGCGCTCGGCGCTTTCATTTGCGGCGTGCTGATTTCCGAGACCGAATTCAAGCTGCAAGTGGAGGCCGAAATCCGCCCGTTTCACGACGTGCTGCTGGGCCTGTTCTTCATCACCATCGGCATGCTGCTTGATTGGCGCCTGGTGCTGTGGCGCTTGCCGTTGGTGCTGCTGATCCTGGCTGGCTTCGTGCTGTTCAAGCTGGTGCTGGTGAGCGGATTGGCGCGGCTGTGGGGCGCCAGCACGGGCGTGGCGTTGCGCACCGGCCTGTACCTCGCGCAGGCCGGCGAATTCGGTTTCGTGCTGCTCACGCTCAGCCGGCGTTCCGGGCTGGTGCCGCTCGATCTGTTCCAGCCGGTGCTGGCGGCGATGGTGCTGTCGATGCTGGCCACGCCCTTCATCGTCATGGCATCGGAGCGCATCGTGGTGCGCCTGGTGGCCAACGAATGGCTGCAGATGGCGCTGCAGGCCACCAACATCGCGCGCCAGGCCATCGACACGCGCGACCACGTGCTGATTTGCGGCTACGGCCGCAGCGGGCAAAGCCTGGCACGCATCCTGGACCAGCAAGGCATTCCCTACATGGCGTTGGACCTTGATCCCGACCTGGTGCGCCAGGGCACCGAAGCGGGACACGCCGTGGTGTTTGGCGATGCGACCAAGGCGCACGCGTTGGCCGCAGCCGGGCTCGGGCGCGCCAGCACGGTGGCGCTCACGTATCTGGACCCACGCGCCGTGGAAAAGACGCTGGCCATGATCCGCGCCCAGGCGCCGCAAGTGCCGGTCATCGTGCGCACCAAAACCGACCGCGACCTGGACGCGTTGCGCGCCGCGGGCGCCACCGAAGTGGTGCCGGAGGAAGTGGAGGGCGCGCTGCTCATGGCCGGCCACGCGCTGGCCCTGATGGGCACTCCCATGCTGCGCGTGATGCACGTGCTGCGCGACTACCGCGACGCCCGTTATCGGCTGATGCGCGGCTATTTCCGCGGGGCCATCGACGGCGATGAAGAAAACCCCGAAGCCGTGCGTCTGGCCACGCTGTTCGTGCCGGAGCGCTTGGCGGGCTATAGCCTGGGCGAGATTCTGGCGCAGGTGTTGGGCGGCGCCGGTGACCGCGCGCACGCGGTGAGCGTGCGCCGCCACAAGGGCCAATCCGTCAATCCGGTCGACGACCTGCTGCTCGACGGCAACGACGCCTTGGTGCTGTCCGGCCCCGCTGATGCGCTGGCCGCCGCCGAACAGGCGTTGAGCAAAATGTAGCCCGCAGCCACGCCCGCGCTCCCTTTACGTTTCTATTTCGAGCCGCCATGCCCGCCCAGCCCTTGCCCGTTTCCGATTACATCCGCCAACACATCCGCACCGTGCCCGATTGGCCGGCGCCGGGCGTGCAATTCCGCGACATCACGCCGTTGTTGCAGGACCCGCGGGTATTTCACGC
Source organism: Burkholderiaceae bacterium (assembly GCA_004299095.1). Classification (GTDB taxonomy): domain Bacteria; phylum Pseudomonadota; class Gammaproteobacteria; order Burkholderiales; family Burkholderiaceae_C; genus Ottowia. The sequence goes on from SCQQ01000050.1 coordinate 8,168, forward strand.
GCTGGTGGAGACGTTCGTGCAGCGCTACCGGCAATCGGCGCTGCGCCCCGACGTCGTTGCCGGGCTCGACGCGCGCGGTTTCATCCTGGGCGCCGTGGTGGCGTATGAACTGGGCGTCGGCTTCGTGCCGATTCGCAAGCAGGGCAAGCTGCCGTACAAGACCGTGGCCGAGACCTACGCGCTGGAATACGGCAGCGCCACCGTCGAGCTGCATGTCGACGCGGTGGCGCCGGGCCAGCGCGTGCTGCTGATGGACGACCTGATCGCCACCGGCGGCACCATGATGGCCGGTCGGACGTTGCTGGAAAAGCTGGGCGCCAGCGTGACCGAAGGCGCGGCCATCGTCGAGCTGGCCGACCTGGGCGGCGCCAAGCGGTTGCGCGCGGGCGGCCTGGCGCTGTTCACGCTGGTGAGTTTTGACGGTCCGTGAACGTGTGCTGATGTCGCCGCCGATCGCGCGCCAGCGTCTTTCATCGCGCGGCGCCGCGGCGCATGGGCCATGTCGCTGAAGCTGCTCGACATCGTTTTGCCGGTGCTGCTGGTGGCGGCGCTGGGTTACGGCTTTGGGCGCCGCTCCGAACGGCCGCCCGACATGGATTTCATCAATCACGCCAACGTGATGGTGTTCTGCCCGGCGCTGGTGTTCTCCGCGCTGCTCGACAACCCGGTCAATCTGCTGGCCGCGTGGCCGCTGGTCGCGGCCGGCATCCTGATCTTCATCATTCCCGGGGGGCTGTTGCGCCTGCTGCCATCGCCCGGCGGACTGCCGCGCGCCGCCGTGCTGGTGCCCGGCATGTTCCGCAACACCGGCAACCTCGGCATCCCGCTGATGATGCTGGCGTACGGCAAGGCGCAGTTGGGCAGCATCGTGGTGCTGTTCGTGCTGTCCAACCTGCTGTTCTTCTCGCTCGGCCTGGCCCTGCTGTCGCGCGGCGGCCGGCGCTGGGAGTGGCTCGTCAACCCCAACGTCTGGGCCGCGATTCTTGGGACTGCGCTGGCACCGGTGCACGCGCACATCCCGCAATTTGCCGTGACCACGATCGACATGACCGGGCAGATCGCCATTCCGCTGATGCTGTTCGGGCTCGGCGTGCGCTTGGCGCAGGATCGCATCACGCGCTTCGCGCTGGCGCTGCGCATCAACTTGCTGTACTTGGCTACCGGCCTGATCACGCTGCCGCTGGTGCTGTGGCTGCTGCCGCTCGCGCCCGAGTGGCGGCGCCTGGTCACGCTCTCGCTGATGCTGCCGCCGGCGGTGCTGAACTACCTGATGAGCGAGCAATACGACGTGGCGCCCAGGGACGTGGCCGGCGTGGTGCTGCTCGGCAACCTGCTGTCGATCGGCGTCATCCCGCTGGTGGTCTGGGCCACGTTCCGGTGGATGTAGCGCAACCTTGAGCGCATGGCAGCGGATCGTGCCAGTCCGCTGGCGGGATGCGGTGCACGTTGAAAACCGCCGGCGCGGTGCGTACAGTGGCCGGAGCTCAATTCCCCGCGTTTCTCGAATTCCTCAATCCATCCAAAGGAGACATCATGGGTTCATCCCGCACGTTGTACGACCCAAGCCGGCGTCTGGCGAAATGGTGTTTGACAGCGGCCTTGGTGGGCGCGCTGGTCGCCTGCAGCCAGATGCCCGCCGGCCACTCGACTTCAGTCGCCGAAGGCCCTGCGGGGTTGAGTTTTTACACGCCGCCGAGCCCGCTGCCCGCGGGCCGTCACGGCGATTTGATCTGGGCGCGCACGCTCACGGGCGACGCCGCGATGCCCGCTGCCGGCCACAACTGGCTGGTGCTGTACCGCTCGACCGATACGGCCGGCCAGCCGATCGCCGTCTCGGGCACCGTGGCCGTCCCCGCCGGCACGCCGCCCGAGGGTGGCTGGCCGGTGATCAGCTGGACCCACGGCACCACCGGTATCGCCGACGTGTGCGCGCCGTCGCGCAACGGCCCGGACTACCCTGACAAGAGCTATGTCGACGGCATCAACCCGGTGTTGAACCAGTGGGTGCAAAAGGGCTATGCCGTGCTCAAGACCGACTACCAGGGCCTGGGCACGCCCGGCGTGCACCCCTATCTCGACGGCCGATCGGAAGCGCGCTCGGCGACCGATATCGTGCTGGCCGCGCGCGAGCTCGATCCGGCGCTCAGCCGCGACTGGATCGTCATGGGGCACTCGCAGGGCGGGCAGGCGGCGATCTACACGTCGGAAATCGGGACCGCTTACGGGCACGGTTTGGATCTGAAAGGCGCGGTCGGCATTTCGCCCGCGAGCTATCTGGCCGAGCAAGTCGCGCTGGGCCTGAAGCAGACCACGGCGCAGGCCAACGCCTTTTTCCCGCTCATCATGGTCGGTATGGCGGCGTCCGCGCCGGGCGTTCAGGTCGACAAGCTGCTGACGCCGAAAGGACGCGAACTGATCGGTGTGGTGAACCAGGGTTGCCTGGGCGCATTCAGCAAGCCGGGCGGCTGGGGCAGCTACAAGAACGACCAGGTCATGAATGCCAAGGCCGATTTCAAGCCGCTGGAAGCAGCGCTCACCAGTTTGTCCGCCACGCAGAACGTGCGCCCCACGGTACCGCTGCTGGTGTTGCAAGCCAAGAATGACCAGATCGTCTACAGCCAATTCACCAATCTGATGGTGCAGCGCTTCAAGGACCTGGGCGTCGACCTGCACTACGTCGAGTACACCGACATTCCCAATTTCCCGGCGGTCAACGTGCATCGTGCAACGGTGAACCGCTCGCTGCCGGACGCGGTGAAATGGGTGGAGCAGCACTTGCCGCCGAGGCAGTGACGGCGCCACGCTCACCGTTCGCCTGGGACGAACGCGCTATTTGCCGATGCAGAAGCGCGAAAAGATTTCGCCCAACAAGTCGTCGCTGGTGAATTCGCCGGTGATCGCGCCCAGGGCGTGCTGCGCCAGGCGCAGTTCCTCGGCGAGCAGATCCAGCGCGGGTTGTGCCGCGTCGACGAGCACGCTGGCGGCGTCCAGGCGGTCGCCGGTTTCGCTCAGGGCCTGGACGTGGCGCGCGCGGGCAATGAACACGCCTTCGCCGGTGCCGCCTTGCCATCCGGCCAGGTCCAGCAGGCGCTGGCGCAGCGCGTCCAGGCCTTCGCCACTGCGGGCGGAGAACGCCAGTCCGCCTGCGGGGATCGTGGCTCCGGGTGCCGCGTCGCGCTTGTTCCACAGCGACACCAGCGGCACGCCGGCAGGCAGCTTGTCTTTCAGTGAACAGCCGATGTCGGCGTCGCCTGCGGCGTAGTCGGCATCGTCCATGCGCGTGAGGTCGCGCACCCAGATCAACGCGTCGGCGTGCTCGATGTGCGCCCAGGCGCGCGCCACGCCGATGCGCTCGACTTCGTCGCGCGCGGCCCGCAACCCGGCGGTATCGAGCACGTGCAGCGGCACGCCCTCGATCTGGATGGTTTGCCGCACCACGTCGCGCGTGGTGCCGGCAATCGGCGTGACGATCGCCAGTTCGGCACCCGCCAGCGCGTTCAGGAGCGAGCTTTTGCCGACGTTGGGCTGCCCCGCGATCACCACCTGGATGCCTTCGCGCAGCAGCGATCCCTGGCGCGCCTTCTGGCGCACGTCGGCCAGCGTTTGCCGCAGGGCCTGCAACTGGCCGCGCACGTCGTGCTGTTGCAGCACGTCGAGTTCTTCCTCCGGGAAGTCGAGCGTGGCTTCGATCAGCATGCGCAGGTGGATCAACTGGTCGCGCAACGCGTCGATGGCGCGGGAGAACTCGCCCGACAGCGAGCGCGTGGCGGAACGCGCCGCGGCTTCGGTCGAGGCGTCGATCAGATCCATCACCGCTTCGGCCTGCGCCAGATCCATCTTGTCGTTTAGGAACGCGCGTTCGGTGAATTCACCGGGACGGGCCAGACGCAGGCGGGACAGGCGCGGTTCGCGCGTGGCGGGATCGCGTTCGCCCGCCGCTTGCAACATGCGCTGCAGCAGCAGTTGCAACACCACCGGGCCGCCATGCGCCTGCAGTTCCAGCACGTCTTCGCCGGTGTAGGACTGCGGCGCCGGGAAATAAAGCGCCAGTCCGTGGTCGATGGCATGGCCCTGGGTGTCGTTGAACGGCCCGAAACTGGCCGTGCGCGGCGTGAGCGCGCGGCCGCATAGCCACTCGGCGAAGGACCTCAGACCGGTGCCCGAAAGGCGCACGATGCCGACCGCACCCCGCCCCGGCGCTGTGGCAATGGCGATGATCGGATCGCGGTAAGGAGTGGGTGCTGACGTCACGGGCGTCATCGTAGCGTCGGGGGAACCGCCGATGGCGAGCCAAGTCGCAGCCGCGCCGCCGCAGACCACCGCGCCCCGATCCGCGGTCGGGGCCGCCGACCCACAGAGTGCCGCTTGCTCGTGCGCAGGCTGCGGGCGCGCGCGACGCGCGATCTGGGCGCCCGTCTGACCAGATGGTCTACCCGGTCTTCTTGGGCTTCGACCCCGAGAAATTCGGCAAGTGAAAGCTTGGCGGCACCCCCATGCGGGTATTGATCAGCCACTGCTGGGCGATCGACAGCAGGTTGTTGGTGACGTAGTACAGCACCAGGCCGGACGGGAACAGGAAGAACATCACGCTGAACGCGAGCGGCATGATCCACATCAGCTTGGCCTGCGTGGGGTCCGGCGGCGCCGGGTTGAGCGCCGTCTGCAGCAGCGTGGTGAGCGTCATCAGCACCGGCAGGATGTAGTACGGGTCCTTGGCCGACAGGTCGGTCACCCACAAGATCCATGGCGCGCCGCGCATTTCCACCGACGCCAGCAGCACCCAATAGAGCGCGATGAATACCGGCATTTGCACGGCGATCGGCAGGCAGCCGCCCAGCGGATTGACCTTCTCCTCGCGGTAGATGCGCATCATCTCGACCTGCATCTGCTTGGGGTCGTCCTTGAGGCGCTTGCGCATGTCCTGAATCTTCGGGTTCAGCGTCTTCATCTTGGCCATGCTGCCGTAGGCCTTGGCGTTGAGCCAATAGAAAGCGATCTTCAGCAAGAACACCAGCGCGACGATCGACCAGCCCCAGTTGCCCAGGATGTCGTCCAAGTGCTGCAGCAGCCAGAACAGCGGCTTGGCCAGGATGGTGAGCCAACCGTAGTCGCGCACCAGGTCCATGCCGGGCGCGATGTGGTCGAGGATCTTCACTTCTTGCGGCCCCATGAACAGGCGCGCGTCGCTGCTGGCGCTGGCGCCGGGCGCAATGGTGCCGAGCGGTGTGATCACACCCGCGGCGTAGCGGTCGGCGCTGATCTTGCGGGCGAAGTTCTGGTGCTGGTCATTGGGCGCCAGCAGCCAGGCGCTGGCAAAGTAGTGCTGCACCATGGCGATGTAGCCGCCGGTTGCGTTCTTGGCGAAGTCCGTTTTGTCCTTGTCGATGTCCTTGAACGTGACTTTCTGGTACTTGTCGGCGTCGCTGTAGAAAGCCGGGCCGGTGAAGGAGGAGTAGAACGATACGGCTCCAGCCACTTGGCCCCCGTCGCGCACGAACTGCAGGTAGAGCTCGGGCTTGACCGGCGCGGCACTTTCATTGATGACCTGATCCTGCACGCCGATCACGTAACTGCCGCGCTTGAGGGTGTAGGTCTTGACGAGCTTCACGCCGCCCACGTCGGCCGATGTGAACTGCACTTTCATTTCGTCTGCGCCCGCCGGCAGCGCACGCGGTCCGCTGAACGTCATCGGCGTGGTGTGGTTCGGGAACGGTCCGCCGATCAGCCCGGACTGCGCCTGATAGATGTGGGTGGGCGTGGTCTCCAGCAGCACGAAGGGCTGCTTGGAGCCCGATTCATCCTGGAATTTGGGGAGTTCGCTGCGGACGATCGAACCGCCTTCGGTGTCGAACACCACCTTGAGCACGTCGGTGCTTACCGTGATCTGCTGGCCTTTCAGGGCGCTTTCGCCGGGCGTGGCACCCGGTGCCGTCTGGGCGCTTGCCGCCGTTGCGGGCGCAGGAGCAGCCTGCGGCACCGAGGCGTGCGCCGGGTTTTCCTCGTTCGCGGCAAGCGGGGGTTCCGCGGGCTTGTTTGCGCCGGTCTTCGCCGTCAGGCCCGAGAACGCCGGGAAAAAGGTGGCGGGGCGCCCGTTGTATTCCTGCCAGTGGTCCCAGAGCATCACCAGCGAGAACGCAAAAATGACCCAGAGGATCGTGCGGCGAATGTCTTTCATGCTGACTTCGTTTTCTCAGATTCGGAGGTGGCCGGGTGCTTCTTGCCCAGTCCGGGGAGTCCGGTGAAAAGGTGCGGCCGCTCGGTCGGCACCGGGTCGCAGCCGCCCGCGCACCACGGATGGCAGCGCACCAGCCGGCGCAACGTCAAATAACTGCCCATGGCAGCGCCGTGGCGCTCCAGCGCTTCCAGCGCGTAACGCGAGCAGGTGGGCTCGAAACGGCATGACGATCCGAGCCAGGGCGACAGCAACAGCCGGTAGCCCTTGACCAACAAAATCAACAGTCGCTGCATCATCGTGATTTCCGCGCCAGCAACTCGACCAGCTCGGCGCGTACCGCGCGCTTCAACGCGTCCGAGCTGGCGCTCGGGTATGCCGCGTGGACAAAGGCTGCGCGCAGGCGGATCACCGAAGCGCCGTCAGCCAACGCGTCGCACCCATCCCCCAGGGCGTGGATTTGCCGCCGGATCAGGTTGCGGCGCACGGCGCGGCGCGCCCACCGCTTGGGCGCCAGCGCGCCCAGCCACGCGCCTCCATGCGGGAACGCAGCGCCCGCAGGTGCGGGCGGATCCATGGCGAAGTTCAACCGATGCCATGCGAAATGCGGTGTTCTGGCAATCGGTCGAGTGGCCAGCACGGCCTGAAACTGGGCGCGTGTGCGCAGGCGCTGCATGCAGCCCGTCCTGGGCGCAATGGCGCGCGTCAGACCGAGAGGCGTTTGCGGCCCTTGGCGCGGCGCGCGTTCAGCACGGCGCGGCCGCCGCGCGTCTTCATGCGGACGAGAAAACCGTGCGTGCGGGCGCGGTGTGTTTTGGAAGGTTGATAAGTACGTTTCATGATGATTCTTCGAGACCGTTGGAGTCAAGCACGCCGGCCGTTCCAGTCGGGAGAGCGGCAGTGAACGAGCGACTGCCGGGCACACCCGCAAGCAGGGTTGCATCGGCGCTGCCTTGGGTTACCAGAACCGGCAGCGCCTTCTTGCGCGCAAAGCGAACTGGTAATTATCGCAAAAGTCGGATGGCGAGCCAAGTGCGGCGTGACCGAAGGCATTCACCCGCTGGCCGTGGACAAGCCGCCATGCCTTGTGGATAACTTCCCGCTTCAATACAATCCTCATCCCTCTCATCGCTTTCCTTGATTCGCTCACAGATGCCGCTCACGGCACGCAGCACGGTCAGTCAGTGTGTCCAATCCCAGTCAGACGTTATGGCCCGCTTGTCTTCAGGCGCTGGCGCAAGAATTACCCGAGCAGCAGTTCAACACCTGGATCAAGCCCTTGGTGGTGCAGGACGGCGCGGGCGCCGGCGGGGTCACGTTGCTGGTGGCCAACCGCTTCAAGCTGGATTGGGTGCGCACGCAGTACGCAAACCGGATTGCCTATTTGTTGGAGCAGTTGAGCGGCGCGCCGGTGCAGGTCACGCTGGCGATCAAGCCGCGCAAGGCGCAGTCCGAAGCGGCGGCGCCCAACGGCGTTGAATCGGAGGTGATGTCCGCTGCGGCGGAAGCCGGGAACGCCGCGGCGCCGGTCCGCACGCAGAAACCAACGCAAAAAGGCCATCGCAGCCGGTTGGATGGCGCGCTCACGTTCGATGCGCTGATCGAGGGCTCGGCCAACCGCATGGCGCGCGCCGCGGCGATGCACGTGGCGAGCGCTCCGGGGCAGCTCTACAACCCGCTGTTCGTTTATGGCGGCGTGGGCCTGGGCAAGACCCATTTGATGCACGCGGTGGGCAATAGGCTGCTGTGCGATCACCCGGACGCCAAGGTGCTCTACATCCACGCCGAGCAGTTCGTTTCGGACGTGGTCAAGGCGTATCGGCGCAAGACTTTTGACGAATTCAAGGACTACTACCACTCGCTCGATCTGCTGCTGATCGACGACGTGCAGTTCTTCGCCAACAAGGAGCGCACGCAGGAAGAGTTCTTCAACGCGTTCGAGGCGCTGCTGGCGAAAAAATCGCACATCGTGATGACCAGCGACACCTACCCCAAAGGCCTCACGGATATCCACGAGCGCCTGGTGTCGCGCTTCGATTCGGGCCTCACGGTGGCGATCGAGCCGCCCGAGCTGGAAATGCGCGTGGCGATCCTGATCAACAAGGCCGACGCGGCCGGTGTGAAGATGCCCGAAGAGGTGGCGTTTTTCATCGCCAAGAACGTGCGCTCCAATGTGCGCGAACTGGAAGGCGCACTGCGCAAGGTGCTGGCGTACGCGCGCTTCAACCAGCGCGACATTTCGATTGCCACGGCGCGCGAGGCGCTGCGCGACCTGCTGTCGATCCAGAACCGACTGATCAGCGTGGAAAGCATCCAGAAGACCGTGGCCGACTACTACAAGATCAAGGTCTCGGACATGTACAGCAAACGCCGACCGGCCAACATCGCCCGGCCGCGCCAGATCGCCATGTACCTGGCGAAAGAACTCACGCAGAAAAGTCTGCCCGAGATCGGCGACCTGTTTGGCGGCCGCGACCACACCACAGTGCTGCACGCGGTGCGCAAGATCACGGCCGAGCGCCAGCAGTTGACCGAGCTGAACCAGCAGTTGCACGTGCTGGAGCAAACCCTGAAGGGGTGAAGTGCTGCACGCTCCGGCGTGTTGGGGCGTGCTTGGCAAAAAAGCGACAATAGCCCTTTACAACAAGTCCGATTGACTTCATTTGAAGACGGACGAATCACTCCCCACGGCGCCCGATGTCCAGGGGCGCCCACCACGCAGAGGAAGCCATGGTCGTTCTGAAGACCACACAAGACAAATTGCTGACCGCGTTGCAGTCCGTCTCGGGCATCGTCGAACGCCGCCACACGCTCCCGGTGCTCGCCAACGTACTGTTGAGCAAAGCGGGCGCGCACACCGAGCTCACCACCAGCGACCTGGAGATCCAGATTCGCACCACCGCCGAACTGGGCGGGGATGGGGACGCGTTTGCCACCACCGTGGGCGCGCGCAAGCTGATCGATATCCTGCGCACCATGCCGGCGGACCAGGCGGTGAGCATCGAGGCGCAGCAGTCCAAGCTGATCTTGAAAGGCGGCAAGAG
>SCQQ01000051.1 GCA_004299095.1 Burkholderiaceae bacterium
CACGGGCCTCCTGTGCCATCCGCACGGCACGCTCGCGCACCTCCGGAGAAAACCTTGTTGCATTGTTCATCGCTCAATCCTCTCAGATGATTGAGCCTCCTCGGTTCCCGGGGCGATTCATTTGAGAGGTCACAGCTAGCCACTGCTCTTCATCGCCAGCCGTTGGGCAACCTTCGTCAGCTCCTCCTCGGACGCCGACACCCGCCTCTTTATCTCTTCGTGGTGCGTCTTCTTGCTCATCAGGTCCGCCTTGGCCAATTCCGTCAGTCTCCCTCTCTGCTCTCGCCCCGCTCCGCCATCGCTACTCCGCGTTTCAATAAAACTCTCTGATTCCATGCTTCTCATCAACGCGCACCACTCTTCCTCCGTCAACCCAGTGGCCGCCACACCAGATTCCTCTAAAGCTCGAATCAACAGTCCTCTCCGTGCGGCCCGGTCGTCGCTCATCGCTCCGTCCGCGAGCCGCACTAGTCTCCCAACGATGCCGTGCGCATCACGAAAGGGAACTCGCAGAGTGCGCACCAACACGTCGGCGATCGCGCTCGCAGTGATCCACGCGCTTTCCGCGGAGCTTCGCATCTTCCCTACATCTACTGCCATTGTGCGTATTACATCAGCCATAAGCTGCAACGCCCCGATAGTCTGCTTCGCCATCCCCGGGATTCTGGCGTCGGTTAACACAACATCCAAATCGGTACTCGTCGCGCTCTTCAGTACGCCGAGTTCAACGGCCATCCAGCCTACCGCTTCACCAGCTATCGCCCGCGTCCGCTCCAGCGCGTATGGGTTCCGCTTTTGGGGCATTATGCTTGACGTCCCACATAAGCTTGGATCTATTTGAATATAATTCAACTCACTGGAGGACCAGTAATAAAAGTCACCCGCAATTCTGCCGAGAGCTCCTGCCAGTAATGCTAACGATGCCCCCATATCGGGCGCCACATCCAAAGCAAATATTCCAGCGTCTGTCGCATGCACGACTGGGCCTATATGACCTAATAGTTGGCTCACGCGCTCACGCTTAATCTGCCAATCGGTACCCGTTAATGCAACCCCGCCGAGCGAACAATAATCGTATCTCGCAATTGTTTGCTGCACCCTTTCAAGATTGCGTGTCATTACCCAGTATTGGCCGTTTAAATAGTAACCAAGCGTACCCGGTTGACCGTGCTGCAATTGAGTATATAGCGGACAAATCGTGTCAATCTCCTTTATGGATCTTTTTAAAACAACATCCGCAAACTCCAATGACTTCTCGACAACTTCCATCCCGACGCGCCTGGCCACCAAGCGCATCACCTCGGCGTCTTGGTCGATGCGACTTCTACCAGTATGCAGCATATGGCCGACGGGTCCGCACGTTCTCGCTAAGTAGTTCTCTATTTGAAACAGTAATCCGCCAAACTGCGGATCGCTTCTCAATACCTCGTTAATATTAGGCGAACGTTTAAGTTTCAACAAAGCGCCTAAAATCGCTCCCCCTTCACTATCATCCAAAATACCGACCTCAGTCAGCATCACCACATGGGCTAAGTCGGTCTGAATGAATTCCTGCACCACCGACAGCTCGTACTCCAGTTCCAACTTATTGACATTTTCGATCATACTCACAGACGGGCGGACACCCAACCGCCCATCCGTATACGCACCTTGTTGATTCGTCATCGCGCCTTCCTCGTTTTAGTTCACAGCTTAACACGTCCGCCGGAGCGGTATTTGACGGACGCCCAGTTGAAAAGGAATTGAATTCCGCTGAATCGCCAATTCCCATCGGATCCTTTTTCAAGACTATCGTCAGTATGACCGCGCGCGTAGAGCTCCCCGTCGGAGGCGCCAACAAGAACAAAATTCGCGCGCGCGCGCGCCTTCGCGTCGCTCACTGCCGTTACTAGGAAATTTGTGAAATGGTGACACGGTCTCCCGCTGGCAGTGCGTGCAATATAATGTTGCAGCTCACGTCCGCGCGTTTCGCCACGCCCTTGAACGAAAATCACGCCTTCGCTCGTAAAACAATCGACGAACTCTTCGGATTTATTTTCGTCCAGGGCGTCAAAAATGCGTGCGTAGGCGTGCCATAAAGCGGGATACTCCTGGTATAAGGCATTTTGCGATGTCATGCTTCAATTTCTCCTATTTAGTCAGTTTAGTGCTCAAAAAACACGTGCAATTTCGCCCATGGGTGAGGGAATGTCTTTAATATCCCCTCAATTTGCCGACTCTCGTAGTAACTTCTTCCTGTGTCGCGCTACTCGTCTCTCGGCGCATGCGGCGGTTGATTTTCTCTTTCGGATTGCTTCAAGCGAATAGCATCTTCACCCTAACGCTCAAGCCGGGCTTGCTCCGACTCGGTTTGCTAGCCACAACACCAATGACGGTTGATAGTAAATTATCGCGATAATACCAACTAAGATTAAAAGGAAAGGAATTATTCCTTTGACGATCGTCCCGATCGGGGTTTCTCTGTCGATCGCCTTCAAAACGAATAAATTCAATCCCATTGGTGGCGTTATCAGCGCAAATTCGCAAAGGATGGTCGCTATGATTCCAAACACAATAAGATTGAATTGATAGCCCTGTAAGATCGGCAGCAAGAGAGGGATTGTCAGATATATGATAGACGGCCCATCTATAAACATTCCGAGAACAAAATATGTAAATCCTATTGCAATAATCAATATTCCCTCGCTTAATCCCAATCCTGTGACGTAGTTCGCTAATCCGCTGCTGATTCCAGTTTTTACCAAAACGTAGGTCGTGATCTGCGCGCCGGCGATAATGAATACGAGCATCGCACTTATTCTTGTCGTCGTGGTAAGCGAGATCCAAATGCGAGCCAAAGACAATTCCCCTGCACTTGCCACGATTAGAACGGCCAAAAGCGTTCCAATCGCCCCTGCTTCCGAGGGGGTGGCCAACCCCATATAGATCGCTCCTAGAACTCCCAGTATGAGGATAATCACCGGCAAGACATCCGCTGCTGTTCTCAGTGCGCTCCTTTTTTCCCCACGCGGGCCGGCAGGCTGAGCAATCGGCATGCGCTTACGATAGATTAAGGCGTATGCGAATATATAAGCCATGAACAGCACCGATGCGAGCACACCGGGTAGGACCCCTCCCGCGAACAGCTTAGCAATTGAAGTTTGTGTCACTGCACCGTAGATTATCATTAATATACTGGGTGGTATCAGAATACCCAAAGTTCCGCCGGCCGCGATGGTCCCATGGGTCAAGGCTAAAGGGTAACCGAGTTTTTTCATATTAGGCACAGCGACAGCGCCGATCGTACCTGCCGTGGCGACACTAGAGCCTGATATAGCGGCCATTATTGCGCACGCCAGAATATTCGTGTGCAACAACTGACCAGGCAACCAATCAAGCCAATGCAACGCAGCCCTGTAAAACCGCTCAATTATTTTGCCTTGTATTAACAATTCTCCCATTAAAACAAACATCGGAATTGCTGTTAATACGAAACTATTTGCGGCATTAAAGCCAACAATTGCGAAAATCGATACATTAAGAGGTTCGCCGATAAGGACCAAAATCAATAGGCCAGCGATCGGTATTGCGACTGGAATCCATAGACCTAGTAGAATTAGAAAAATTAGCAACGAAGATAGGAGGAGTAGAGTCTCGTACCAAGGCATGATTTGCTCCCGGCAGGCTCAGTCAGGGTCGCGCAGAGCGCGCGTCTTGTCCGCGAGAAATACTGCGAGCTCGCATGTGCAACCGATCGCCAGGATGCCCAGTCCGACTGCCATCGATGACCAAGGTACATACATTTTTATATTTGCTAGCCCCGGGGCTAACGCACCGCTGCGTATAAAAGCCGACGTTCGGAGTGCGGCGCCATAAAATAAATACCCACTATAGACAATCAATATAACTCGAAAAAATACACCTAGCCAATATCGATAAATGGGTGGGAGTTTTCGGTAAGGAAAATCTGCGCGTACAAAACCTCCTTCGTAGAATGACGAAAAAGCACCGCAATAGACAAAGAAAACCATGAGATAGCCTACGTATTGTGTAGGGCTACTTGTGAATTGGGTATCGAATGATGTCCTCATCACCACATTTCCCGCAGTCAACGCGAAAATTCCGAGGAGACCTATCGCGCCGCAAGCGCGAGAAAAATGGTAGCAGAATCGAGGAATGGTCGAAATCATGGAATGGTCTCCCTGGGTGGAGTTTGTCAAGCTACCTGAAAATCTCTGAATGGTAGATCGTGCGGAATAGAGACTATCAGCCTATTTATGCAATTGATTTGCTACCATGTTGACTAACTCTTCTAGTTTGTGTTCTTTGCCCCACTGTAGCCAAGCGGGTTTACATTTCGCCACGAACTCGGCCAGTTGGGCATCGGTAGCCGTTGTGTTAGTTTTCGCGTTTTTCTGCAGAGCGTGCAAAGCGTTTTCATGGTCGGCCAGGAGCTGTTTAGAGGCCTGCACGGTGAAGGTGTCGGTTACCGATAGGAGTGAGGCTTTTACATCGGCGGGTAGCGCCGCGAGGGCGCCCTGGCTGACGAGGAGAAAAATCGGAGCAGGCGCGATGTTGGCCACGTAGGTCCAAGTAGTGAAGTCACCCCAACCTTGTCCCAGTGCTGAAACAGGCGTAGTTATATACGTATGCACGACGCCGGTACCCAGAGCGCTCGGAACATCTCCGAGAGGGATTTGCATTGCTTGGCCACCGAACAGCGTCACGACTTCCGCAATCTGCCTTCCAGCGGTGCGAACCCGACGCCCCTTAAGATCTCCTGGACTGGACATGGGAGCGCCATTCCCAAAAAACGACTGATAACCCTTATCGAGGACTGTTAGAAGCTCAACGCCAAACGGGCTTAATTGCTTACGTAGATACGGTTCCATGGTCTTGACCATAATCATCGTTTCCTCGTGGTTTGTGGCGAGGAAAGGCTCCCCAGACAGGCCAAGTGCGGGAAGCTGGGGCGCTAGAGAACCTTGCAGACCCTCTGCCATCTGAACCGTGCCCGTTTGAAATGCTTCCAGCGTCTGTGACTCTTCGAACGGTAACTCGCCTAGCGCATAAAGCTTGATTCGTAGACGACCGTTAGTCGCCTTTAATACCTCAGAAACGAACGCGGAGTAAAGTTTCGCTACCGGGTGCGTAGCGGGCAAGTGGTGCATAAATGACCAGTTTATTGTTTTCGCGCCCGAGGCGGCATAGATATGCGGGGACGTTAAGGCGACAGTTGCCGTGATTGCCAATTGAAAGGCTGTTCGTCGCGAAATATCAACGCCTGCATTCGGCGGAACTTTGAGCTTGTTTGGCATTTTTGTCTCCTTTTGAAATAGCTGTGATTACCGTGCCTGGGGCTTTAAAAGAACAGTCGTTGAGCGACTGGATGGGGTCGTAAACACATTCGTAACAAAACCCTATCCCTGCGGCCAATCGCCTTAACGTGTTTTTCCGGGCGTGGTCCATGGGGGATAGGTTCTAAGCTGGGCGGATTTCGCGCACCACCCTGCACATCGCGCGTACGCTCGGTTGCCTGCTGGCGGTGCGCCATGCGGAGTAGGAGGAGGACAGAGCGGACGTTTGTCCTTGCGCGCAATCGACGAACTTGCGTTGGAGTTCCTGCTCTGACAACGGATTGCCCGGGTGGCCTTTCGGGTCTATCACCTTCCGCGAGAGACGCCTACCATCGCGTGTGAGGACGACCGTGCGCGACCAGCTCTTGGTTGTCGATGGCACGTCCGAGGGTTGCTCAGGATCCGGCGTCATGGCCACGCGGCCGAGGAATCCCATCACCTCGGCGCGTTGCAAGGCCGCTGCGCGAAAGCTCCCCAAGGTCAGGTCGCGGTCGTGCGCCGCCACGGCGATGCAATAAGGCATGCTAAAGCGCGCCTGCATCTCGTTCGCAGGAACTGCGTACATCAGGTTGCCGATGGCGGCATCGGAGACCACGGTCTCGACGCGCTCAATGTCCGTCGCTTGTAGTCCGTGTTGTCTCATCAGTTGCAACATCCCGTCAATTGGTCGGTGGGTGCTCGCGCAGCATGGATAGCGCTTCTGCCATAGCCCCGGGCGAACGACAGCGGGCTCCGCATGCAGCCTATCCAACACATGTGCGAAGCCAGCTGCGCCGGGACCGGCCATCAGGTCCAGAAACCCGCGCTCGCCTTCGAAAGGTGCGTCATCAGCCGTCAGGCCCGCCGCCGCCATGCTCGCAGCGATGATTCCGTTCTTGGCCGCCAAGCCGGCGTGAAAGGACTTCGCATTCGAGCCGAATTGCCGCTTGAATCCCGCGCCCATGCTCGTGGCAAGGCTGATCGCGTGAAGCGTCCGGGTGGCATCCAACTGCATCAACCTGGCGCATGCGGCGGCCGCAGATGCCGAGCCGAGGGTAAGTGTCGTGTGCCAACCGCGGCTGTAATGCACCATGTTCACCGCTTCGGCAAGGCACTCTTGCACCTCAACGCCGACGATGTAGGCATCTACCAGCGCCGCGCCGCTGGCATCCATTTCCTCGGCGAGCGCGAGCAAGGACGGCACCATTACCGCGCTCACGTGCGACGCGGCAGGGTCGAGGACGTCGTCATAATCGAGCGCGTGGGCCGCCGTCGCGTTCACGAGCGCCGCCCAGGGAGCGTCTATGCCCGCTGCGCGTCCGGCGACGCTGCACACGCCCTGTCCACCCCACGCACCCACACCGCGAAGCGCACGCTGTGGTGCTGCGTCCTGAGCACCGGCGATCAGACACCCAACGGTGTCGACCAACCCCCGTTCTGCGGCGTCTCGCGCTGCCGTGGGCCAGTCACATGGCGCGCTGGCCACCCATTGTGCAATTTCACGAGTGAAAGGCATCGCCCGTTATTCCTGTTGGATGGCCACCGTGCGAGCGGCGAGCGCAACCGCCACAGCGAGAGGACTTCCGAACTCAGCTACGGAGCGGGAGTAATGCAGGTTAGTCATGGGCTTGTCTCCGGTTTGCAGTGCCAGTCCGCTCTAGACCGTACGGAATAAATTCTAGGTAGCGAGTGCCTTGTTTCGCTCCGGTCTGTTTCTAATATTAAAAACATTAATACTGCATGAAAATTCGGCTGATAGTCATGCACTAGCTCTTGGCCTGGAGGCAACGCGGCCTGCATGATCGGTATCTGAGCAACACAACCACTTTCACAGCAGCAAACAGTCCGATGTCGATCACAGCCGTCCGAGGCGCCGGGATTTACTACGAACTCGCCGGCGAGGACGCGTCTCCCGTCCTCACGACCGGCCAAGGCACCGCGCCGAAAGCTCGCGCGGGGCTCACCTTCACGCTGATGCGACGGCATCGCTCTCGCTCCTACAGCCACTGCGGCATCGGCCGTGGCGAACCGTACCAAAACAGGCCAGTCGATCGAGGAGCACGCGGATGACTCACTGATTGACCATATCGGGTTCGACCGAGCACGCTTAATGGGTGGCTCGACTAGTACGGACACCTGTTCACGGAAAAGCGGACCACTGAACTCGTGAATGCGATGCTGCCCTTCCTCGCCCAACCCAAGGATTGAGAACCATGTCCGAAAGAACCTTCCATGACACCGCGTACGTGATCGACGGCCTGGTGGTCTCGAAGTGGAGTCGCCAAGTCTTCGAAGCCATGCACCGCGGCGGCCTCACCGCGGCGAACTGCACCTGCTCAATATGGGAAGGTATGCGCGACACGATGATCAACATCGCGTGGTGGAACAAGGCGTTCGTGGAGAACGCCGACATCATCATGCAGGTGCGCAGCACCTCGGACATCCACGAGGCCAAGGAAACTGGAAAGGTCGGTGTCATTCTGGGCTGGCAAAACACGGCAGGCATTGAGGACCGCCTGGACCTGCTGCCCCTGTACAAGCAGCTGGGCGTTAGCGTGATCCAGCTGACATACAACACTCAAAACCTAGTCGGCTCCGGTTGCTGGGAAGCGACCGATGGAGGCCTCTCAGGCTTCGGCCGCGAAGTGATCGACACGATGAATCGTGTCGGTATGCTCGTAGATCTGTCGCATGTTGGCCCCAAGACCTCCTCTGACGCTATCGCGTACTCCGACAAGCCATGCGCGTATACACACGTCGCCGCTCGCGGCGCATTCGACCACCCGCGCAACAAGACCGACGCGCAGTTGCGCGAGATGGTGGAGCGCGGCGGTTTCGTTGGCGTCGCCACCTATCCGCCCTTCATGAAGACCGGCGTGGCCACCACGGTCGACGACTGCATGGAGTTATTCGAATACATGATCAACATCTGCGGCGAGCAAAACATTGGCATCGGTACCGACTTCACCCAAGGCCACGATGACGCCTACTTCGACTGGCTGCGGCAGGACAAGGGATATGCGCGGCGCGCGAATCCCGGCCGCGGGCGCGCACCCGCTGTCAAAGGCATGGAGACGCTGGCAGACTATGGGCGACTGACGGGCGCAATGGAGCGGCGCGGCTGGACGGAAAGCCGCATCCGCCGCGTGCTGGGCGAAAACTGGCTCCGCTTCCTCGGCGAAGTGATTGATTGAACAAGGGATGCAATCAGTGAGCAAGGAAAGAATCGAGACCGATACGCTGGGAGAGGTGCGCCTGCCCGAGCAGGCACTTTACGGCGCAAACACACTGCGCGGCATGAAGAACCTGGCCTTCTCGGGCCGGGCGATCAGTACCGAGCCGGATTTCGTACGCGCCTTCGCGCAGTGCAAGCTTGCAGCGGCGCTAGCCAACCGCGACCAGCGCGTAGTCCGCGACGAGGTCGCGCAGGCGATCGCTGCCGCGTGCCAGGAACTGATTGACGGCAAGCATGCGCAGGACCTAACGGTTGACCTGATGGAGGGTTCCGGCGGCACCTCCACGAACATGAACTTCAACGAGGTCATCGCCAATCGCGCGCAGCAGATCCTCGGAGGTGCGCTCGGTCGCTACGACCAGGTGCATCCCAACGACCACGTCAACCGCTCGCAATCAACCAACGACGTCTACCCCTCGGCGATGAAGATCGCCGTGTACGCCCGGCTCGGGCCAGTGACCGATGAACTCACGAAACTCGCCGAAGCCCTAAAGAAGAAATCGGTCGAATTTGCCAATGTCCTTCACCTGGGACGCACCTGCCTGCAAGATGCGCAGCCGATGTTCCTCGGCCAGGCGTTCGGGGGCTATGCCGCTCTCGTGCGGCGTCTCGCCGAGTCGCTGGGCGTCGCGCGCTCGCAGTTGCTTGCCCTCCCGCTCGGCGCGACGGCGATTGGTACGGGTTTCGGCTCGCAGGCCGGGTACAAGCGCGCAGTGTTCGCTCACCTGCAGCGCATCACGGGTGCTGCATTCTGCCCCGCTAAGGATCCGTTTGACGCAATGCAGAACATGGACGTGCTCTCGCGCGTGTCTGCAGAACTGCGCACAACCGCGACCTCGCTGGGCAAGGTCGCGTCGGACCTGATCCTGCTCGGATCCGGCCCAAACGGCGGAATCGCTGAACTACAGCTGCCCGCAGTGCAGGCGGGCTCCTCAATCATGCCGGGCAAGGTGAATCCGGTGGTGCCCATGGGCGTGGTGCAAGTGGGCTACGCGGTGGTCGGGAACGATGCCTGCGTGGCGCAATGCGTCCAGGCCGGGCAGCTGGAGATCAACCACTTTGAAGCCGCTGTACTCTCGCGGGTCTGCGATTCCATCGATCTGGTGTGCAACGCAGCGCGCCTGTTCCGAGATCGCTGCATCGCCGAGCTACGCGCGGACGCACACCGCGGCGAATCGCTGGTACTCAATTCCTCCGCCGTCGCGACGGCCTTCCTGCTTCAGTTTGGCTACGACACTGTATCTGCCGTGGTCAAGCGGTCTGCGCACAACAATCGGCCGTTCCTCGAAGAGATGAAGGCGCAGGGCCTGATCTCGGAAACCGACGCAGTGAGCTTGGTACGCCAGGCCGCCAGGGTGGTGCCGCACGGCTGAGCGCCGGTGGACAGGGCCTCAGTCGGTCCCGCCCAGTGCCGGCTCCAACTGGATTTGGTCCACGACATGTGGGGCTAAACGCGTCAGGGTGGGCAGGAGCATTTCTTTCACGGCACCCACGGTCGCCTCGTAGCAGGTCTCGAATAGCTTCTCGTGCTCGCCCTCGCGGCCCAGGACGTACATCGAGCGGCCGCCGTGCACCCCGGACAGCACTTCGACCTGCACCGATGCAAGGTGCTGCAGGCCTTGGATCAAGCACGTCGGCGTGGTGACCGCCCAGCCGATGCCGCCGGCGACCATCGCCACCAGCGTGTCTGCATTATCAACTTCGAGGCGTGACATCGTACGCACGCCGGCGCGGCGCAGGAAGGTCTCCACCTTTGAGCCCAGGTGCGACTTTGAGTTGAATCGAATGAGGGGCGCAGAAGCGGCGTGCTTAACGAGCATCTCGCGATCGACGCGCCGCCGCACCGTACCCTTGGGAGCCAGGACCAAGAATTGCTCCGAATACACGCGCCGGTGGACCAGACCGTCCAGTCCTTCGAAGGTGTCCGTAGTGATCGCGATGTCCAGCTCGCGCGCGAGCAGCTTCTCGCCGTGGTAAGGCGTTAGCCCCCTGCCCACTGAGAGGCGCACGGTCTTATGCAGCAATTCGCGGATGAAGGACGGCCCGCAGGTTGCGGCGAATGAATCCACCAAGCCGACGGTCACTTCAGGGGCTATCCCGCGGCTTGCCTCAAGAACTTCGGAGCGCATTCGGGCGCTTTCCGCGAGCAGCGCCCGCGCGCGATTCAACAGGGTGAGGCCGGCAGCCGTGAGCACCAGCGGTCGGCGCCGCCGATCGAACAAGACCACGCCAAGGTCGTCTTCCAGTTGACGAATGCCTTGCGACACCGCCGACTGTGTCGTTCCGGTATGCGTGGCCGCCGCCGACATGCTTCTCTCCGTTGCGGCGGCGACGAACATCTGGAGCGTGTTCAGGCCCAAGCGTTTGTTCCGCACGGGGACATTGTCGCCGAATTGGCCGGCACGCCTTCCATGAGCGGCGACCTGCATGGTTAGATCACTTTGAGCGACTTCGATGAATGATGGGTGTCAGCTCGTCGCCGTGATCGCGGCGCATTGACGTCCGTGATCGCCGTCGCCCTCCTGTAAAGCGGAGATCTTAGAGCGGGATGGCTGCTTCGGGCCGATGCAAATGTGAGCTTGTCATCTGGGCGCCGTGCGTGTAGGGTGCTGCCCCTCTGGCGTTGTTGTCCCCGTATTCCCGGACACGATCTATCCGTAATGTAGCGCCTCTTGGCGCCGTCTCTCCGCAGCTTGACGCTGCCTGAATTCTGCTGGCGCCATCATCTTGTGAATCGCGCCGGGAATGAACTGACCCCAGGAGTTGGACAAACCCGAAGGGGGTTTCATGAAGAAATACGACACGTAGTTCAAGCTGTAGGTGGTCAGGAGCTACCTGGTCGGGGACGGCGGAGCGAAGCTGCTGGCGCGGCGCTAGAGCGTGCCCGAGAGCAAGATTCGCGTTTGGGTACAGCACTACCAGTGGCACGGCCTCGCGGGCTTGCAGCCCAAGCGCAGCCGCTACAGCGAATCATTCAAGCGTCAGGTGCTGGCGCATCAGGAGCGCGAGCAGCTGTCCGACCGGCAGATCGCGGCCATCTACGACATTCGCAACGGCAACCAGGTGGCGGTGTGGAGGCGCAAATTGCGTCTATCCGACGCTGCCGAAGGCGGCATGGGCGACGATTCCGAGATGACAGACACACAAGACCAACAGCGCCAAGCGCCTGCGGTGCTTGACGGCACGGCGCAAACAATGGCACTTCTGCAGGAGAACGAACGGCTGCGCGCGGAGGTGGCGTACCTAAAAAAATTGGGCGCTTTGATCCGGGCCAGACGGCGAGCAGCGCCGAGAAGGCGCGCATCGTCCTCGGATTGAGGCGACACCACAAGCTGACCACGCTGCTGGCGATAGCGGGCCTGGCGCGCAGCACCTTCTACTACCAAGGCCGAGCACTGGAACGCACGAACCTGGATGACGCGATGAGGCAGGGAATTCGCGACCTCTACAACCAGCACAAGGGGCGCTACGGGTACCGGAGGATCACCATGGCATTGCGCAAAGACACCTGCCAGGCGATCAACCACAAGCGTGTGCAGCGCCTCATGCGGCAGATGGGGTTGCAAGCGCGCATTCGGCGCGCCAGAAAGCGTTACCACCGTGGCAACACGCTGACCGATGTCCAAGCTCCCAACATCCTGCAGCGCGACTTCCGTGCGGCGGCACCGAGGCGCAAATGGTCCACGGACATGACCGAATTCGGTGCCGGCGGGAGCAAGTTGTACTTGTCAGCCTGCATGGATCTGTTCAATGGTGAAATCGTGGGTTACCGCATGGCTGCTCGCCCGGTGTTCGAGCTGGCCACGGGCACGATCAGCGATGCACTGCAGAAGGTTGGCGGCGCAGCGGGTGTAGTGCTGCACTCCGATCAGGGTTGGCACTACAAGATGCCGCCGTACCGCGCACTGCTCGCCCGGCACGGCATCACCCAGAGCATGAGTCGCAAGGGCAATTGCTTGGACAACGCGCCCATCGAGAGCTTCTTTGGCACGCTCAAGGTCGAGTTGTTCCGATTGCAAACATTCACCAGCACCCAGCAGCTCGAAGCGGCGATCCATGACTACATCCGCTACTACAACCACGAGCGCATCAAGCTGCGGCTGGACGGGCTCAGTCCGGTGGAGTACCGACTGAGATGGGCGGCCTGATCGGCCGCATGGCAGACTGTCCAACTTCTGGGGGGCAGTTCAGAAACGAGGAGGCTCAACCATCTGAGAGGATTGAGCCATGGCAAATCAAACCAAATATTCGGTCGAGGTGCGCGAGTGTGCAGTGCGGCTGATGCAGGAATCGCGCGAGCAGTAACCAAGTCTGGCCAGTGGGCAGCATCGGCACTAAAAGAATTCAACCGCAAGAAGCGGAGTGCCAAAAGGAACGTGAATTCCTAGACTGGCCCCATCCTTCAACCACGGGGAGTAATCGCCATGAAAACTCGTTCCGCATCCGCGTTCAATTACCACTTTCGCACTTTGGGCAGCCCGGTGCAGGGCCCCATTCGCTTCGCCATCGGCCAGACGACACGGGGCGAAGTTCTCATCGGCCAGGGCGCGCGCGGCATCTGCGCCATTTTTCTGGGTGACGATGCACGGGCGCTGCGCAGCCAGCTGGCGGCAGCGTTCCCGGGCGCCCAGCTGCGGGCCGACCCGGCCTCGCTGCAGAGCCCGCTCGGCCAAGTGATCGATTTCATCGACACGGGCACACCCCGGGGCGCAATCGATCTGGACATCGGCGGCACGGCGTTCGAGCAGGAGGTCTGGCGAGCGCTGTGCGCCATTCCGACCGGTACGACCCGCAGCTACGGCGAGGTAGCGCGCGATCTTGGTATGCCGAAAGCCGCCCGCGCCGTGGCGCGGGCGTGCGCGGCCAACGTGCTGGCCATCGCTATCCCGTGTCACCGTGTTGTCCGCAGCGACGGCTCGATTTCCGGCTACCGCTGGGGCGTCGAGCGCAAGCGAGCGCTGCTGGCTGGCGAGGCCGCCCACGCGGTCGCGGGGTCGGCTGCATGAACGCCGTGGCAGATCCGAGCAGCGCCGAAAAGGTGGCAAGTTACGACTGGGCGAACGTAGAGCGCTCGCTCGACGCCCACGGCAACGCCCTGCTGCCCCGCCTGCTGACCACGGCGCAGTGCGAGGCTCTTGCCGCGCTTTATGCGCGGGAGGAAGGCTATCGTACGCGGATCATCATGGCCCGCCACGGCTTCGGGCGCGGCGAATACAAGTATTTTGCGTACCCGCTGCCGCCGTTGATCGATGGGCTGCGCCATGTGCTGTACCCGCGGCTCGCGCCCATCGCCAACCGTTGGAACCGGCAGCTGGGCGTGGAGACGCGCTACCCCGACAGGCTGGACGCGTTCCTGCAGCGCTGCCACGAGGCCGGCCAGCTGCGGCCCACGCCCCTGATCCTCCAGTACGGCATCGGTGACTACAACTGCCTCCACCAGGACCTTTACGGCGAGCATATCTTTCCGCTGCAGACAGTCATTCTGCTGTCGGAGCCCGGCCGGGACTTTGCGGGTGGCGAGTTCGTCATGACGGAGCGTTCGACCAAGGGGCAGCGCGCGGACGTGGTGCCGCTGCGCCAAGGCGATGCGGCGGTATTCACCGTCAACCAGCGGCCCGTGCCGGGGCAACGCGGCCTGCGCCGAGTGGCTATGCGCCACGGCGTCAGCCGCCTGCGGCGCGGCAAACGCCATACCGTGGGCCTGATTTTTCACGACGCGCGCTGACCGTGCACACGCCGCAGCTCTTCGACGCTCCGGCGCCGGACCAGCGCTTGGGGCCCGCGGCCAGAGTGCTGCGGGGATTCGCCCTGCCTGTTGCGCGCGAGCTGCTGCCGGCCATCGACGCGATCGCGGCCGCGTCGCCGTTTCGGCACATGGTGACGCCCGGCGGCCTCACCATGTCGGTGGCGCAGACCAACTGCGGCGCGCTGGGCTGGGCCAGCGACCGGCGTGGCTACCGCTACACCACCATCGATCCCGAGACCGGAGCGTCCTGGCCCGCCATGCCAGGCGTGTTCGATCGCTTGGCGAGGCAGGCGGCGGAGGCCGCGGGGTTCAGTGGCTTCGTACCCGACGCCTGCCTCATCAACCGCTATGCGCCAGGCGCGCGGCTCTCGCTGCATCAGGACCGGGACGAGTGCGACTTCGATGCGCCCATCGTCTCGGTCTCTCTGGGCATGGGCGCCGTGTTCCTCTTTGGCGGCCACGCCCGCACCGACCCCACCACCCGGGTGGCGCTGCACCATGGAGACGTGGTGGTGTGGGGTGGCGCCGATCGCCTGCGTTACCACGGCGTCCTGCCGCTCAAGGACGAGCCCCACGCGCTGCTAGGCCGACAGCGCATCAATTTCACGTTCCGCAAGGCGGGGTGATCGTCGATTGGCCGTGAAGTCTTTCCGGCCACTTGAGTTCAACCGCAAGAATCGGAGTGCTTGCGGCCGGACCCAGGCCTATCGTGGCACCCGGAACGCCAGATTGCAAGACGCATGATATGAACACCAGAACTTACGACACCGCCGACGCACGCTGGGCCGCGGTACGGGCGCGCGACACCGCGGCCGATGGCCGATTCGTCTATGCCACGCGCACCACGGGCGTGTACCGGCAACCCAGCTCCGCGGCGCGCCTGCCCAAGCGCGAGAACGTGGAATTCTTTGATTCGGCTGAAGCTGCCGAGGCGTTGGGCTACCGCCGCAGCCGCCGGGCTCATGGCGACCAAGCCAGCACCGCTGCCGAGCATGCAGCCCTGGTGGCCCGTGCCTGCCGTCTGATCGAGGCGGCGGAAACACCACCGACGCTGGCCAACTTGGCGGCCAGAGTCGGCATGAGTCCCTATCATTTCCACCGCGTGTTCAAGGCCGAGACCGGCCTGACGCCCAGGGCCTACGGCGCCGCCTGGCGCGCCCGCAAGCTGCGCGAGGAGCTGAGCAGCCCACAAGCATCGATCACCAGTGCGATCTACGGCGCGGGGTTCAACTCCGACGGCCGGTTTTACGAAGCCGCCGGGCAGCGGCTGGGCATGCGCCCGCGGGACTGGCGCGCAGGCGGTGCCGGTTCCATCATCCGCTTTGCCGTGGGCCAGTGCGCGCTCGGTGCGATTCTGGTGGCACAGAGCCAGCGCGGCATCTGCGCCATTCTGCTGGGCGACGACCCCGACCGGCTCTCGCGCGAGCTGCAGGACCAGTTTCCCAAGGCCGAGATCATTGGTGGGGACGGCGAGTTCGAGCGCTTGGTGGCGGCCGTGGTAGGCTTCGTCGAGGCGCCCTCCGTCGGGCTGCACCTGCCGCTGGACGTGCAGGGCACGGCTTTCCAGGAGCGCGTCTGGCGCGTGCTGCGCGAGATTCCGCCGGGCACGACGGTAAGCTACGCCGACGTGGCCGCGCGCATCGGCGCGTCTCGGGCGACGCGCGCCGTGGCCCAGGCTTGCGGGGCGAACCACATTGCCGTCGCCATCCCCTGCCACCGTGTCGTGCGGCGCAACGGCGAGCTGGGCGGCTACCGCTGGGGCGTGGACCGCAAGCGCGAACTGCTGCGTCGCGAGGCGGCCCGCTGATGGCACAACGCCCCATGACCCCATTCGATGCCAAGCTCGACCGCCTGGACTGGACGGATATCAACGCGCAGCTCGATACCGAAGGTCACGCCGTGTTGCCCGCTCTGCTGGACATGGACACGGCGCAGGACCTGGCGCAGCAGATCGCAACGCCCGGCATGCGCCGCGTCCGGCTGGAATCCAACGGCCTGGGGCGCGGCGAGCTGTTCTACCTTGAGGCCGGCATGGCGGCAGCGCTGGCGCTCTGGCGTATCGCGCTCTACCGCCGCTTGGTGCCCATTGCCAACCGCTGGAACGAAATCCTGGGCATCCAGCACTGCTACCCGGCTGAGTTGGAGGTTTTTCTGCAGCACAACCGCAGAGCCGGGCAAACCCGGGCGCAATCGCATCTGAGCCGCCTTGGCGTCGAAGACTACATCACGCTGCACCAGTGCAATGACGGCGAGGAAGTGTTCCCAATGCAGGTCGTGGCCGTGCTGTCCGCGCCCGGCACTGACTTCGAAGGCGGCGAATTCGTGACGACAGAGCGGCGCCCGCGCCTGCAGTCATGTCCCTCGGTGTTGCCCCTGGCGCTGGGCGACATGGCCATCATCGCCACGGCGGCGCGCCCTTTCCAGGGTACGAGGGGCGCCTACCGCGTCAACCTGAAGCACGCGATCAGCCATGTGCGCCAGGGTGAGCGCATCGGCCTGGAGCTGTCATTTCACGACGCGCCTTGACACCCTGAGAGCACCGCCTTGAGCAAGATGTTCACGCTGCTGGGGCCAGACGGCAAGCCCCACGCCAGTCTCACGCCCGGCACCCTCGGCGGCCACCGCGGTGGCAAACTGTATGGGCGTCTCGACTGCCGCGCGGCGCTGCGAGCCATTGCGCGCGGCGGCTATGTGAAGTCGCGAGTTTTCTTTGCCGACGAGGCGACAGCGGTCGCCGCCGGCTACCGGCCGTGCGCCGTTTGCATGCCGCAGGAATACGCAGCATGGAGGAAGGCTTGGCGCGACAAATAGCGCGAGCGCAGCCAGAGCACACAGCGCGGACCTACGAGCGGGCTCCTTCCAGAAGCTGCGCTGCGCGTTCTACGACGCCATCATGGGCGCGGAGCACATCACGGGCACCAAGGTCAAAAACATCCCGCTCCTCGGCGCGATGCTCGATTTCGAACCCTCCCGCTGGCCTGGCTCGAGCGAATTGAATCGCCCCGGCTTTGGAGGAGGCTACGTGGTCAAAGTAAAAGCCGATTGTGAGGCTCGGCTGATGGCCTGTTCGCTCCAGTATTTGGCCTCGGCTTCCGCCGGTGGAATGTTACCGA
>SCQQ01000052.1 GCA_004299095.1 Burkholderiaceae bacterium
CTCGCGGTATGACCCTGGGTCCATGCCGCGTACTGCTGCACGGCCTGCCGGATACGCTGATGCACCGGCGGCAAGGCCACCAGCACCACGCAGAACACCGCCACGACACCGACCATTTTCAAAACGCGTGTCCGCGGCTGCCTGTGCGCCGGCGGCCGGCTGAGCCAGAGAATCAGCGGCAACAAAACGGGCAACGTGATCCAGCCACCGCGCGTGTCGGACAACACACTGGCCGTCAACCCAAGCAACGCGCACAGGATCGCCAGCGAGCGCTGCCATGAGCGCGGCAACTGCAAGGCCCAGATCGCGCTCCAGAGCGCCAGCAGCAGGCTGATGTCGCCAAACTGAATGGCGTTGGTGTAGCCGCCAGCGCGCGGAATATGCAGGTGAAAAACCTGCCACAGCGCCGTGGCGCCAGCCCCTGCAGCACCAGCCACCGAGCCCCAGAACAGCACCTTGGCGTTGGGCCGTCGAGCCAGTAAGGCTGGCAATACCAGCAGCACCAACAGATACTTCGACGGGCGGTCGAACCGACTCATGTGCGCGATCAGTGCGCCGCCTTGATCCGTGGTGTGCATCATCCACGCCACACCCATGATGGCGATCGCCACGGCCCAAAGGGTCATCGGCCGGAACCGGCACGCATGGCGCGACATCGTCCGCACCCCATAGAACAGCCCCAACAGCAGCAGCAGCACGGCGCCGTAGGAATACCCCGAAGGCAGCGCCATCGACAGCGCCAGCAGCACGAAAGCCGCCACGTCGACCGCTGATAGACGCATCGCGCCGGCGCGCGTCGCTGGAATCGCAGGTCTCGGCGTGGGCGGTTCGCCGGCAACAGCCGGCTCACCGTCCTGAACGTCGGAACCGTTGGCGATCGGCCGGCGGCAGGTCATGGAAACGAGGAGTCAGCGCAGAGCCGGACCGCGATAGACGACGCGCGAATTGCGCGCCCCATCACTGCTTCGGAACCACTTTCTCGCCCGCCTTCAGCCGATACAGCGTGCTGCAGTACGGGCACAGCACCTCGCGGTGCTCATCGAGCACCAGGTAGACGCGCGGGTGCGTGTTCCAGCGCGCCATTTCGGCTTTGGGATGCGGGCAATAGACTTCGCCGCGCGGCGTCAGGTCGGCGGCGGTCAGCTCGACGACGCGGGTCGGCTTCTGCGGGCTCGGCATCGCGCTCAAACCCGCGCCAGCCAGTGGGCGTACTCAGGGTTGCGGCCACCCACGATGTCGAAGAACGCCTTCTGGATTTTTTCGGTCACCGGGCCGCGCTCGCCGGCGCCGATCTGCAGACCGTCCACTTCGCGGATCGGGGTGATCTCGGCCGCGGTGCCGCTGAAGAACACTTCGTCGGAGATGTACATCTCGTCGCGCGTGATGCGCTTTTCCACCAGCTTGATTCCCAAATCTTCGCAAATGTGCAGCACGGTGTTGCGCGTGATGCCGTTCAGCGCGCCGGCGGACAGGTCGGGCGTGTACACGGTGCCGTCTTTCACGATGAACACGTTCTCGCCCGAGCCTTCGGCCACGAAGCCGCTGGTGTCCAGCAGAACGGCTTCGTCGTAGCCATTGTCAGTGGCTTCCATGTTGGCCAGGATGGAGTTGGTGTAGTTGCTCACCGTCTTGGCCTGCGTCATGGTGATGTTGACGTGGTGGCGCGAATAGCTGCTGATCTTCACGCGGATGCCCTTCTTCAGGCCTTCCTCGCCCAGATACGCGCCCCATTCCCACGCCGCCACCATGATGTGGATGGTGTTGTTCTTGGGCGAGACACCGAGCTTTTCCGAGCCGATCCAGACCAGCGGCCGGATGTAGCAGCTGCTGAGCTTGTTGGCTTTCACCACGTCCTTTTGCGCCTGGTTCACCTGTTCCGGCGTGAACGGAATCTTCATGCGCAGGATCTTGGCGCTGTTGAACAGGCGCTTGGTGTGGTCTTCCAGCCGAAAAATCGCGCTGCCGCCGTCCACCGGATACGTGCGCACCCCTTCGAACACGCCGCAGCCGTAGTGCAAGGTGTGCGTCAGCACGTGGATCTTGGCGTCGCGCCATTCGACGAACGTGCCGTCCATCCAGATTTTGCCATCGCGGTCAGAGAGCGGAGTCGTGGGAGTTGCCATGGGATTTTGTGACGTGTTCGGGTGGAGCGCGCGCACGGTGGCGCGGCGTACAGCGCTCATTCTAAGCCGCGCCTGCCACGCTCGGGAATGGGTTCAAGACACCCGCGCTGGCGGGCCAGCATAGGCCGAGCCAGCGGGTCTCAGCCCGCGGGTGCCGCCAGCCACTTGGCCACGCGCTTGGGATGCTCGACCACCCATTGCGCCGCATCCTTGCTCGGGTTTGCGCCCTCCTTGCGGTCGGCCGCCATCACCGCGCCGCGGTCCGCGCCGTCGATCTGGATGGCGCCCAGGATGGCGGTGGCCTTGGGATCGGCCGCCTTCAAGCCCTTGCGCACCAGTGTGTCGATGTGGTCGGGCTTGCCATAGACGTCATCGGGGTCCTGCAGGTAGCGCAGCTTCCAGGTCGACCACATCCAGTGCGGCTGCCAGCTCGTGACCACCACCGGCTTGTGCTGGCGAATCGCGTCCGCCAGCACGGCGGTCATGGTGGCGTCGGTGCCGTCCACCAGCTTCTCCGGCAGCTTGTAGTGTTCGATGACTTTTTCGGTCAGGCGCATCAGGCCGGCGCCCGGATCGATGCCGACGATTCTGCCGCCGATTTCCTTGGAAACGCTGGCCTTGGCCAAATCAGGAATGGTCTTGAAATTCACGTAGTCAGGCACTGCCAGGCCGAGATCGGCGCGCGCCATGTTGGACCCGAGGTTGACCACCCGATCCTTCGTCTTGGCGTAGTAATCGGCATGCGTGGTCGGCAGCCAGGCGCACATGATCGCGTCCAGGTCGTCGTTCGCCAGGCCTTCGAACATCAGCGCCGCGGACACGGCCATGGTCTGCACCTTGTACCCCGCTTTTTCCAACACCGCCTTGGTGATGTTGGTCGCGGCCACGCAACTGTCCCATTCGACGTAGCCGAGCCTGATGGTCTTCGGTGCGGCGCTGGCGCTCACGGACGTGACGCTCAGCGCGGCGGCCAGGGCGCCGACCGACATCAACTTGATGAATGATCGCAATTGCATGATGAATCTCCTTTTTGAGGAATTGCAAGAAAAACAGACACGCCCGTGATCAATATTTGCGCCTGCCGATACGTTGGGTGATGCGGTCGAGGATCATGGCCAGCACGACGATGGCAATGCCCGCCTGGAAGCCGCGGCCCGGCTGCAACCGTTGAATGGCGCGCCAGACTTCGCCGCCCAGCCCGCCCGCGCCGATCATGGCGGCGATCACCACCATGGACAGCGCCAGCATGATGGTCTGGTTCACGCCCGCCATGATGGTCGGCACTGCCATCGGGATTTGCACCTTGAACAGCTTCTGCCAGCGGCTGGAGCCGAACGAATCGGCCGCTTCGATCAAATCGGCGGGCACCTGGGTGATGCCGAGGATCGTCAGACGGATCGCGGGCGGCGTGGCGAAAATCACCGTGGCCACGCTGGCCGATACCGCGCCCAGGCCGAAGAACGGAATCGCCGGAATCAAGTAGACGAAGGCCGGCATCGTCTGCATGAAATCCAGGATCGGCACGACGATTTTTCCGGTGCGCTTGTTGAGCGCGGCGGCGATGCCGACCGGCAAGCCGATGGCGACCGCGACCAGCGTGGAAATCAGCACCAGCGTGAAGGTCGATACCGTGGCGTCCCAGAGGCGCAAATTCCACAGGAACAGCAGCCCCGCCGCGCTCCAGATGGCCACCTTGCGGCCGGCCACGCGCCACGCCACCAACACCACCAAAGCAATCAGCAGCCACGGCGGCAGCCAGGTCAGGCCGTCGGTGACGGCGTCGATGGCCGCGCCCACACCGGTGCTCAGACCGCGGGTGATGAAGGCGATGTGCGCGGTGAGCCAGTTCAGCCCGACGTCGATCAAATGGGCCAGCGGGAATTTCGGAACGGTGAAATTCATGCCGCCACCTCCCGCGTTTCGGTGGACTCTGGCGTGACGCCGAGGGTGCCAGCCGTTGCGGCGCCCTCAATGCCTGCATCAACAGCCGCATCTCCGGCATCACCGCCCGACGCCGACGGACTGGACGACAGCACGTTCAAGGCGCTGGTGCGCGTCACCACGCCCAGCAGTTGACCGCTGCTGGGGTCGACGACCGGCTCGGCAAACGGCCAGTTGGTCAGCCCGCCGAGGATGTCGCCCAGTGTTGCATCCGGGCGTATCGATGGCGTTTTTTTGTAGACCTCGCTGATATTCGGCAGGCGTTTTTTCACCGCCTGCTCGACCGCGTCCAGACCGATGGTGCCGCAATACGAGAAATCGCGCTTCACCACCGCAATGCTGGTGAAATCGGCCTCGTTCATCTTGTGCAGCACGGTGCGCGGGCCGTCGCGGTCGAGTGCTACGACGCGCGCCGGCACCATGGCCGCTTTCGCCGTCAAAACGCGCGACAAATCCACGTGCTCGACAAAGCGTTCGACATACGCGTTGGCGGGGTTGTTCAAAATCGCCTCAGGCGTGTCGAATTGCACCACGCGCCCGTCTTTCATCAAAACGATGCGATTGCCCAGTTCCAGCGCTTCATCCAGGTCGTGGGTAATGAAGATAATGGTTTTCTTCATTTTCTGTTGCAGTTGCATGAGTTCGCGCTGCATGTCGCGGCGAATCAGCGGATCGAGCGCGCTGAATGCCTCGTCCATCAACAAGATGTCCGATTCCACCGTCAATGCACGCGCCAAGCCGACGCGCTGTTGCATGCCACCACTCAATTGGCCGGGATATGCGTCTTCCCAGCCGGACAGCCCCACCAGTTGCAGCGCCCGGCGGGCGCGCTCGCGCCGCTCGGCGCGTTTCACGCCCTGGACTTCGAGGCCATACGCCGCGTTGTCGGTCACGGTGCGGAATGGAAACAGCGCGAAATGCTGAAACACCATCGAGACTTTCTTGCGCCGGTAGTCCAGCAACTGCTCGCGATCGAAACACGTGATGTCTTCGCCATCGACATACAGATGGCCGCTGGTAATGCTGTTCAAACCATTGAAACAGCGAATCAACGTCGATTTGCCGCTGCCGGACAAACCCATGACGACGAGGAATTCGCCCTCTTCGACTTCAAACGACACGTCGATGCAGCCGACGGCAAAACCGGCATCGCGCATTTCCTGATTGGTTTTGCCGGCATCCAGCAAACGCAAGCCTTGGCGCGGGCGCTCTCCATACAACTTGGTCAATTTCTCGACTTTAATTTTCGGCATGGAACGCCTCGCGATGAAAAAGAAAGAATATGAGCGGTATTTGAAGCAATGAGGTTCGCAAATCGTTGATGAAAAATGGGGCTTGGCGAAGCCTTGATGCACCGTGTCAAACGGATTGGCACTGATTGCAAGCGCCAGCTGCGCGGCCAACTGCAACTCGAACGGAAGAAATGCGCCAGACCGGCGCGCGGGTGGAAAGTCCCGAACGTGGTTCAAGAACCCTGTCACATGGAAGCAATCCGGCCATACGCTCTCCGCAGTCGATGAAAGCTGGCGCGAATCGCGAAACCTTCGAAGAGGAGCCGGGACGCGCGCACAGCGCGGTCTTTGCGGGACGCCCTGCACGACCTCTCGCGCGCCGCACATCGCAGGATTTCGGGGGACTGACGCGTTGCTTTCGTTGGCAATAGCCCCGCTATTGCGTGCGAAAAAGCGCCTTGCAGCCCATTCGAATCCAGCGCGTGCGTCAACGCTCAGGCGATTCAGAGCATCCTTGAGTGACCTGGAATCGCATGCGAAGGTCGCCAAACAATTCCGGGCGGGCGATGTGGGGGCGGGCCCCAGCAAGTCCTTGGTGCCTCCAACCGCCGCGCGGGCGACGGCACTCATGGAGGCAGTCGTTCCGGCGCTTGCGAGCCGAAACATGCCGTCGCGCGATCAAAGATTTCAACCGCGGACCTGGTTGATTATATTGGCTTCAGCATGATGCGCAAGAGGTGCAGCGATCTTCCAATATAAGAAAGAGCGTGCCTATCCGCGCGTGGCGACCGGGCGCCCAGGTTCGCGGTTCGCAGCACAATGAGCGCGGGTAGCATCGCTCGGATATCAACGGAGACAAGCATGACCACAGAAACCAAGGACGCCGCACTCGCCCCCATGGCGGACCTGATGCCCAAGATCGACAGCCTCTACAGGGACCTGCACGAGCACCCCGAGCTGTCGCTGATGGAACAGCGCACCGCCGGCAAGGCAGCGCAGTGGCTGCGCGACGCAGGCTATCAGGTGACCGAAGGGATCGGCGGCACCGGCGTGGTCGGTCTGCTGAAAAACGGCGACGGCCCCACCGTGCTGCTGCGCGGCGACATGGACGCGCTGCCGGTCAAGGAAGAAACCGGTTTGCCCTACGCCAGCACGGTCACGGCCAAGGACCACAACGGGCAGACGGTGCCGGTGATGCACGCCTGCGGCCACGACGCGCATACCAGTTGCCTGGCGGGCGCGGCGACGCTGCTCGCCCAGGCGAAGCAGCAGTGGCACGGCACCCTGATGGTGGTGTTCCAGCCGGCCGAAGAGTTGGTGGCCGGGGCGCTCGCCATGGTGCGGGACGGCTTGTACCAGAAAGTGGCCCGGCCCGACGTGGCGCTGGGACAGCACATCATCCCGTTTCCGGCGGGCGTGATCGCGCACCGCAGCGGGCCGACGATGGCGGCCTCGTATGCCATGGGCATCACCATCCACGGCAAGGGCGGGCACGGCTCGGCGCCCGACGCCACGGTCGATCCGGTGGTGATCGCGGCCTACATCGTCACGCGCCTGCAAACCATCGTGGCGCGCGAGATTTCGCCTTCGGAACGCGCCGTGGTCACGGTGGGGCTCCTGCAGGCCGGAATCAAGGACAACGTGATTCCGAACGACGCCCGCATGGAGCTCAACATCCGCAGCTACAGCGACCCCATCCAGGCGCACATCCTGGAGGCCATCAAGCGCATCGTCACGGCCGAATGCGACGCCGGACGCGCGCCGAAGCCGCCGGAATTCAAGGAGCTCTACAGCACCATCGCCACGGTGAACGACGCCGCCACCATGGCGCGCGTGAAAGCCGCGCACGCCGCGCACTTCGGCCAGGACCGTCTGGTGGAAATGCCGCAACTGAACGGCAGCGAGGACTTCCCGTATTTCGGCGCCTCCGGCCCGGGGCGTTTCGACGGGCCGGACATTCCCTATGCCTACTGGTTCGTGGGCGCCACCCGCCACGACACCTGGGCCAAGGCCAAGGGCGACACCTGGGAGCAAAAAGTCACGCAAGTGCCGTTCAACCACAACTCGCACTTCGCCCCCGACCGCGAGATCACGCTGAAAGCGGGCGTGGAAGCGCTGACCACCGCGGCGCTCGAGTTCCTCAAGTAAATCCACGCGGACAGCAGGCCGTGCGCTGCCTGGACCGAGCACGCATGTGCAGCATTCCGGATTCATCGCGCAGACCGATTCACAACACCGGAGACAACCATGATCACCAGCACGGCTCTCACTGACATCCCGGTCACGACACCACGACAGTCGCCGATGAAAACCATCGTCGGCACCGGCATCGGCAACACGCTCGAGTGGTACGACTGGAACGTCTATGCGACGTTCGCAGCATTCTTCTCGGTCCAGTTGTTCGACAAGACCGACCCGCGTTCGGCCTTTCTGGCCACGATGGCAGTGTTTGCCGTCGGCTTCGTGGCGCGGCCGCTGGGCGGCGCGCTGTTCGGCTGGATCGGCGACCGTATCGGCCGGCGCATGTCGCTCGCGCTGAGCGTCGGCACCGCGGCGGTGGGCTCGCTCATCATCGGCCTCACGCCGAATTTCGAGCACATCGGCGTCTGGGCTTCGGTCATCCTGCTGGCGGCGCGGCTCATCCAGGGCCTGGCGCACGGCGGCGAACTGCCTTCGGCGCAAACCTACCTGGTGGAACACGCGCCGCGCGAAAAGCGCGGGTTTTACGCGAGCTCGATCTACATCAGCGGCACGCTCGGGGTGCTGCTGGGCCTGGCACTCGGCTTGATCCTGCAGAA
Source organism: Burkholderiaceae bacterium (assembly GCA_004299095.1). GTDB lineage: Bacteria > Pseudomonadota > Gammaproteobacteria > Burkholderiales > Burkholderiaceae_C > Ottowia. Next base: position 8,095 of record SCQQ01000052.1, read on the forward strand.
CGTGCTGGACCGGCAGCAGATGGCATCGTGGGGCTGGCGCGTGCCCTTCCTGTTCGGCGCGCTGCTCGGCTTCGTCGCGCTCTACATCCGCGAGTCGATGACCGAATCCGAGGTCTTCACCGAGCACCAGGCCGCGGTCAAACCGGCGCAAAAGAAAAACCTCTACGTCGAGGTGGCGAAGAACTGGCGCACCGGCCTGCGCGTGATCTTCCTCACGGCAGGCGGCACGATGTTCTATTACGTCTGGGCCGTGACCATGCCGTCGATCGCGCAGAAAAGCCTGGGCTTCACCGCTGACCAGGCGTTCACCGCGTCGCTGATCGGCAGCATCGTGCTCATCCTGGCGCTGCCCGTCGGTGGTTGGCTGGCCGACCACTGGGGTCGCAAGCCCGTGCTCTATCTCTCGACCATCGGCTCCATCATCCTGTACTTCCCGCTGGTGGCGTACGTGACCGGCGTCGCGACGCCCTTCGCGCTCACCGTGACCATCGCCATCCAGATGATCCTGATCGCCATGTTCGCCGGGCCAGCGCCGGCGTTTTACGCGGAGATGTTCTCGACCGAACAGCGCACCGCCGGTTTCGGCATTTACTACGCAATCGCGATTGCGGTGTTCGGCGGCACAGCGGGGTTCGTTTTTGCCTACTTGAGCAACGTCTACCACTTCGCCATCTACAACGTCTGCTTCCTGGTTCTGGCGCTGATCGTGATCTGGTTCATGCCGGAGACCAAGGGGCTGGATTTGCGCAAACTCTGACGCGCTGCGGCGCGATGACGGAATGACTTCGCCGCTGCGCGGCTCAATGACGGCGGCTTCGCCGCCATGACCTCCAACATTCATGGCCGCGCCAGCGGCCGTCATCGAAGCCGCAGGCAAGGTCATGCCGCAACGCAGCGGCGGCGGTCATCGCGCCACGCCACGGGCGCGGCGCGTTCAGACGGGCGGTGCCGGCGCGCTGTAGCGCTGCACCGGCGGGTCGCCGTCGCCCTCGGCGCTTTCCAGTTGCACGCCAAAGCCCCACAGGCGCGCCACGTGCTTGAGCACCTCCTCGGCATCCTCGGCCCGCAGCGGACGGCCGTGATAGGGCGTGTGGCGCAGCGTCAGGCAGCGGTCGCCGCGCCGGTTCACGTTCCAGACCTGGATGTTGGGCTCGCTCACGCCCAGGTCGTACTGCTGCGACAGCAGCTGGCGCAGCACGCGATAGCCATCCTCGTCGTGGATGGCGCTCACCAGCAGTTCGTCGTCGCTGGCGTCGTCGTGGATGGCGAACAGGCGCAGGTCGCGGATCAGCTTGGGGCTCAGGAACTGGCCGACGAAGCTCTCGTCCTTGAAGTTGCGCATGGCGTAGTCCAGCGCCGGCAGCCAGGGCGTGCCGGCCAGGTCGGGAAACCAGCGCCGGTCTTCTTCGGTCGGGTGCTCGCAAATGCGCCGGATGTCGCGGTACATGGCAAAGCCGAGCGCGTACGGGTTGATGCCGCTGTACCCGGGGTGCCCCGCCGGCGGCTGGTAAATCACATTGGTGTGCGAGCTGAGCCACTCGACCATCACGCCGTCGGTGAGCCAGCCTTCGTCGTACAGGGCATTGAGCAGCGTGTAGTGCCAGAACGTGGCCCAGCCCTCGTTCATCACCTTGGTCTGGCGCTGCGGATAGAAGTACTGCGCGATCTTGCGCACGATGCGCACGATCTCACGCTGCCACGGCTCCAGGAGCGGCGCATTCTTTTCGATGAAATACAGGAGGTTCTCTTCCGGCTCCTTGGGAAAGCGCTCGCTGGTCTGCGCGGCGCTGTCTTTCTCGGGGCGTGCCGGCAGCGTGCTCCACAGCACGTTGACCTGCTGCTGCACGTAGGCCTCGCGCTCCTGATGCTCGGCGCGTTCGCGCGCCAGGCTTTTCTTGGACGGGCGCCGGTAGCGGTCGACGCCGACGTTGGCGAGCGCGTGACACGAATCCAGCAACTGCTCGACCGCATCGACCCCATGGCGCTCCTCGCACTGGGCGATGAAATCGCGCACGTACACCAGGTAGTCGACGATGCTGCCGGCGTCGGTCCACATGCCGAACAGGTAATTGTTCTTGAAAAAACTGTTGTGCCCGTACGCCGCGTGCGCGATCACCAGCGCCTGCATGGCGGTGGAGTTCTCTTCCATCAGATAACTGATGCACGGGTTGGAATTGATCACCATTTCGTACGCCAGTCCCATTTCGCCGCGCCGGTAGCGCCGCTCGATCGCCAGGAATTCCTTGCCGTAGCTCCAGTGGTGGTAGCCCACGGGCATGCCCATGCTGGCGTAAGCGTCCATCATTTGCTCGGCCGAAATCACTTCGAGCTGGTTCGGGTAAGTGTCCAGGCCGTAGCGCTCGGCCGCGGCGGCGATGGCGGCGTGGTAGCGCTCGATCAGATCGAACGTCCAGTCGCTCGGGTCCGGCAACGGATGCGCCGGGCGCTTGGCCGCAGGCAGCGGACTGCGTGGCACGCCGCGCGGCCGCACGGCGGGACGCTTGCGCGGAGGGTGGCCCGGGTGGTGGCCCAGCACGGGCGACGAGACGGGATTCATACCGGTACCCCTTCTTTCCGGAACAGCTCGCGGAACACCGGGTAGATTTCGCTCGGCTCTTCCACCGTGCGCATCGCGAACTGTGGAAAATCCGGCGGCAGGCGGCTGTATTCCTGCCACAGGTTCTGCTCCTCGGGCGCCACCTGCACGTAAGCGAAGTAGCGCACCAGCGGCAGGATCTTGTCGGCCAGCAGGTTGTGACAGATGGTGGCGTCGTCGCCATAGTCGTCGCCGTCGCTCACCTGCGCCACGTACACGTTCCAGGCATCCGACGGGTAGCGCGCGCGCATGATCTGCTCCAGCAGCACGAGCGCGCTGCTGACCACCGTGCCGCCGCTTTCGATGGCGTGAAAAAAAGTATTCTCATCGACCTCGTCGGCACGCGTGTGGTGGCGAATGAACACCAGGTCGATCTTCTCGTAGTGGCGCGTAAGAAACAGGTACAGCAGGATGAAAAAGCGCTTGGCCAGATCCTTGCGCGCCTCGTCCATCGAGCCGGACACGTCCATCAGGCAGAACATCACCGCCTGGCTGGTGGGCACGGGCACCAGGGTGTGGTTGCGGAAACGCAAGTCGATGGGGTCGAGGAAAGCCACCTTGTGCAGGCGCAGCTTCAGCGCGGTGATGCGCTGCCTGAGCTCGGCGGCGGCGGCGCTCTCGCCTTGGCCCTGGTCCTGCAACGCGGCCAGCGCCTCGCGCAGCGCCTGCAACTCGCGCAGCGGCGCCTTGGTGAGCGCGATGCGCCGTCCGAGCGCGCCGCGCATGGTGCGCAGCACTGCCAGGTTGTGCGGCGTGCCTTCGTGGCTGTAGCCGGCGCGGCGCGAGCGGTACAGCGGCGTTTCGCCCAAGTGGGTGCGCAGCAGGCGCGGCAGCGCCAGGTCTTCGAAAAAAAGCTGCATGAACTCTTCCTTGGACAGCGTGAAGATGAAGTCGTCTTCGCCCTCGCCGCTGTCGCTCGCCTGCGAACCCGTGCCGCGGCCCGCGCCGCCCGCAGGGCGGGCGATGCGGTCGCCGCGCACGTGGTCGCGGTTGCCAGGATGCACCGTGTCCTGCACACCGCCCGGGCCATGGCGGAACACCGGTTCGCGGATGTCCTGCCGCGGAATCGCGACGTTCTCGGCCTGCTCGATGTGGCGGATGTCGCGCTTGGCGACCGCACGGCGCACGGCGTCGGCAATCTGCCGCTTGAAGCGGCGCACGAAGCGCTCGCGGTTCACCACCGACTTGTTCTTGCCAGCGAGCCTGCGGTCGATGATTTGCAGTGCCATGCCCGGCCTCCTTGCGCCTGCGCTACCGCCGCGTCGGGCGTCCTATGAACTCTTGCGCACCCGCAAGTACCACTCGCACAGCAGGCGCACCTGCTTGGGCGTGTAGCCCTTGGCCGCCATGCGCGTGACGAACTCCTCGTGCTTGCGCGCGTCTTCCGCGCTGGCCTTGGCATTGAAGCTGATGACGGGCAACAGCTCCTCGGTGTTCGAGAACATCTTCTTCTCGATCACCTGGCGCAGCTTCTCGTAGCTGGTCCAGCTCGGGTTCTTGCCCATGTTGTTGGCACGCGCGCGCAGCACGAAATTCACGATCTCGTTGCGGAAATCCTTGGAATTGGCGATGCCCGCGGGCTTTTCGACTTTTTCCAGCTCGGCGTTGAGCGCATTGCGGTCGAACACTTCGCCGGTGTCGGTGTCGCGGTATTCGCTGTCCTGGATCCAGTAGTCGGCGTACGTCACGTAGCGGTCGAAAATGTTCTGGCCGTACTCGCTGTAGCTTTCCAGGTACGCGGTCTGGATCTCCTTGCCGATGAACTCGGCGTAGCGCGGCGACAGGTATTCCTTGATGTAGCCGATGTACTTGGTTTCCAGCTCGGCTGGAAACTGCTCGCGCTGGATCTGCCGCTCCAGCACGTACATCAGGTGCACCGGGTTGGCCGCCACTTCGGTGCTGTCGTAATTGAACACCTTGGCCAGGATCTTGAAGGCAAAGCGCGTGGAAATGCCTTCCATGCCTTCGTCCACGCCGGCGTAGTCGCGGTATTCCTGATAGCTCTTGGCGCGCGGATCGGTGTCTTTCAGGCTTTCGCCGTCGTAGACCTGCATCTTGCTGTAGATGCTGGAGTTCTCCGGCTCTTTCAGGCGCGTGAGCACGGCAAACTGCGCCAGCATCTTGAGCGTGCCGGGCGCGCACACCGCCTCGGACAGAGACGATTCGCGGATCAGTTTTTCGTAAATCTTCACCTCTTCCGAGACGCGCAGGCAGTACGGCACCTTGACGATGTAGATGCGGTCCAGGAAAGCCTCGTTGTTGCGGTTGTTGCGAAACGCTTTCCACTCGCTCTCGTTGCTGTGCGCCAGGATGATGCCGTCGAACGGAATCGCGCCAAAGCCCTCGGTGCCCTTGTAGTTGCCCTCCTGCGTGGCGGTGAGCAGCGGGTGCAGCACCTTGATCGGCGCCTTGAACATCTCCACGAATTCCAGCAGGCCCTGGTTGGCCAGGCACAGGCCGCCGGAGTAGCTGTAGGCGTCGGTGTCGTCCTGGGCGTAGCTTTCCAGCTTGCGGATGTCGACCTTGCCCACCAGGCTGGAAATGTCCTGGTTGTTCTCGTCGCCCGGCTCGGTTTTCGAGATGGCAATCTGGCGCAGGATGCTGGGGTAGCGCTTGACCACGCGAAATTGGCGAATGTCGCCGCCGTATTCCTGCAGGCGCTTCACCGCCCAGGGCGAGAGCACGTGATGCAGGCAGCGGCGCGGAATGCCGAACTGCTCCTCCAGCACCGGACCGTCCTCGGCCTCGTCGAACAGGCCCAGCGGCGACTCGTTCACCGGCGAGCCCTTGAGCGCGTAGAACGGCACCTGCTGCATCAGCGACTTGAGGCGCTCGGCGATCGAGCTCTTGCCGCCGCCCACGGGCCCGAGCAGGTAGAGGATCTGCTTGCGCTCTTCCAATCCCTGCGCCGCATGGCGGAAGAAGCTCGCCACCTGCTCGATCACGTCCTCCATGCCGTAGAACTCGACAAAAGCGTGGTAGCGGCGAATCACCTTGTTGGCAAACAGGCGCGACAGCACCGGATCGGTGCGCGTATCGACCATCCCCGGCTCGCCAATGGCAGTCAGCATGCGCTCGGACGCGCTGCTGTAGGCCATGGGATCGTGCTGACACAGCGCGAGGTACTCGTCCACCGACATTTCCTCTTCGCGCAAGTGACCATAACGCGCGACGGCATTGCTCACTGCATCCATACGATCTCCTGCAGCGACACGTCCGCCCGGCGGTCCGTGCCGCGAAGTTGTCATGCACGCGCGGTTGCACGGGCCTTGTGGCACCCCGCTCCGCTTTGGGACAGCCTACGACGAATTGCCGTACTCCGCTTGGCGGTGAGCCCGGGACCAGTTGCGGCCGCGCCGATCAGCCGCGCCGCGAAGCCCGACTGACCGCACCTGTTCGATGGCCTTTCGGGCGCCGAGGTTCAACCCCGCCGCAACCGACCCGGGCGCGCGCCCGGGTGGTCATATCTCTTCCAGGCCGCGCACCAGCGCAATCGCTTCTTCCACGCGCTCCACCGCGTGCAGCGTCACGCCTTCCAACTCGGGGCCGGGCTTGCGCGGCGCGTTGGCCTTGGGAATCATCACGTGCGCAAAGCCGAGCTTGGCCGCCTCCTTCAACCGCTCCTGGCCGCTGGGCGCCGGGCGCACTTCGCCCGCAAGCCCGACTTCGCCAAACGCCACGAACCCCTTGGGCAGCGGCTTGCCGCGCAAGCTGCTGGCAATCGCGAGCAGCACCGCCAGATCCGCCGCCGGTTCGCTGATGCGCACGCCGCCAACGGCGTTGACGAACACGTCCTGATCGCCCGTGGCGACACCGGCGTGGCGGTGCAAGACGGCGAGCAGCATGGCCAGGCGATCACGCTCCAGCCCGACCGAGAGGCGCCGTGGACTCGGGCCGCCCAGATCGACCAGCGCCTGCACCTCCACCAGCAGCGGGCGCGTGCCTTCGAGCGTGACCAGCACGCAGGTTCCGGGCACCGGCTCGGCGTGCTGGCCGAGGAAAATCGCGCTCGGGTTGCTCACGCCTTTCAAGCCATGCTCGGTCATGGCGAACACGCCGATTTCGTTCACCGCGCCGAAGCGGTTCTTGATGGCGCGGATCAGGCGGAAGCGCGAATGCGTGTCGCCTTCGAAATACAGCACGGTATCGACCATGTGCTCCAACACGCGCGGGCCGGCGAGTTGCCCGTCCTTGGTCACGTGCCCCACCAGCACCAGCGCGCTGCCGCTCGCCTTGGCCCAGCGCGTCAGGTGCGCGGCGCATTCGCGCACCTGCGCCACGCTGCCGGGAGCGCTGGTGAGTTGGTCGCTGTAGACCGTTTGAATCGAATCGATCACCGCCACCGCGGGCTGCTGCTCGGCGAGTGTCGCGATGATTTTCTCCAACTGGATTTCAGCCAGCACCGCCACTTGCGAACCGGTGATGCCGAGGCGCTTGGCGCGCAGCGCCACTTGCGCGCCGCTTTCCTCGCCGGTGACGTACAGCGTGGAAAGCCCGGCGCGCTGCAGCGTGTCCAGCGCCTGCAACAGCAGCGTCGATTTGCCGATGCCCGGATCGCCGCCCAGCAGCACCACGCCGCCCGCCACGATGCCGCCGCCCAGCGGCCGGTCCAGCTCGCCCTGCCCGGTCGGCGTGCGCACCACGTCCTCGCTGGCGATGGCGGCGAGCGGCCGCACCTCAGCCGACGGCACCAGCGCATTGAAGCGCCCGCTCAAGCGGTTCTTGCCCGCCGTCGCCGGCTCGACCACCGATTCGACCAGCGAATTCCACGCCCCGCACGACGGGCACTTGCCCAGCCAGCGCGGGCTGGTCGCGCCGCAGGCATTGCACACGTAAACCGATTTGGGATGGGCCATCGCCCGATCGTAATCGTGGACGATGGCGTCAGTGCTTGGTTCGAGCGCAGCGATAACCCGTATGGTTTTCCTGCTCCCTTCTGGCTGCGCTGAGGCGCGCAGCGGCTGGGGTGGGCTGGCGCACCACCGCAGGATGTGCTCGCTTGCGTATCTGGCTCGCCACGGTTGTCTGAACGGAGCGGCTTTGCCGCGCAGTGAGTTCTGCGGCGCACCCCGGCCGCGAGCACCGCAGGTTGCCCGCAACGCAGCGGAGGGTCGCAAACAGTGAGGTCGCCTTCTTTTGCCTTCTTTTCTTGGCGACGCAAGAGAAGAAGGTCGCCCGCCGGGGCGAACTCCCGGCCGACCCCGTCGAAAAGGAGCGCCACTCATGCATCCGTGCCCAACGCACGCGCAGCAAGTCGGGCACCCGGCGCGCTACGATGCACCCTTCACGACCGCAAGCGCGCCACCCATGACGTTTTCAACCGCCACCGGCGGTTTCCCACCCGCCGTTTCACGCCGGCCTTCGACTCGCCGACCCGACCGTGCGACAGCGCGCGCGTTCCGGCTGCGCGCTCAATGCACCGTGGCTCGGGTACCCGACTTTTCGCACGATGACTCGGTCTGACGCCATCCACGCCGCCTCCGCCGCGCCCATCGGCGTCTTCGACAGCGGCATCGGCGGCCTGAGCGTGCTGCGCGCGCTGCGTGCCGAATTGCCGCAGGAAAGCTTCGTTTACCTGGCCGATACCGGCTTTGCGCCCTATGGCGAACGCGGTGACGCCTTCGTGCGGGCACGCACCGAGGCCATCACGGCGTGGCTGAAGGCCGAGCACCACATCAAGGCGCTGGTGGTGGCGTGCAACACCGCCACGGCCGCCGCCATCCACGACCTGCGCGAGCGCTATCCGGGCTTTCCCATCATTGGCGTGGAACCCGCGCTCAAGCCGGCCGTGGCCGCCACGCGCACCGGACGCATCGGCGTGCTGGCGACCCGCGGCACCGTGGCCAGCGCGAAATTCGCGCGCCTGCTGGCAAACCTCCAAGCACAAGCCGAATTCATCGTGCAGCCGTGCGCCGGGCTGGCACGCGCCATCGAGCATTCGGTCGAGCCGGGTGTGCCCGGCACGCAAAGCCGCGCGGAGGTCGAAGCGCTGTGCGCGCGCTACCTGGATGCGATGCGGCCGTTTGGCACGCAGCCGGGCGCCGTCGACACGCTGGTGCTGGGCTGCACGCACTACGTTTTCGCCGAAGCGGTGTTGCGCCAACTGGCGGGACCGGCGGTGCGGTTGATCGAGACCGGCATGCCGGTGGCACGCCACACCCGGCGCCTGCTGGCCCAGGCCGATGCACTCGCGGCGCACGCGCCGGCCGACGTGTACCTGCTCACCACCGGCCATCCGCAGTGGTTGCAGGCCGCCGCCACGCGCTGGCTCAAAGCCGGCGCGCCCCGATCGGCGACGCGCGTCCACATTCCCAACCCGACGCAAGCGGCTGCCCCGCACCTGGCTGCATCCGCGCTGCTGCACGGGTCGACCTGAGCGCCGCGACACGCACCGTCCCGCTCCATCCGAACGAATTCCATGCAAACACCCCGCAACCCTTTCAAGCAAGCGTTGGCCGCAGGTCGGACGCAAATCGGCCTGTGGATCGCGCTCGCCAGCGCCTACAGCACCGAACTGCTGGCCGGCGCCGGCTACGACTGGTTGCTGCTCGACGGCGAGCACGCACCCAACGACGTAGCGAGCATCCTGCCGCAGTTGCAAGCGGTTGCCAGCGCGCAGCAAGCGTACAGCGACCTGCGTTCGCACCCGGTGGTGCGCGTGCCGCTCGGCACCGGCGAAGCGGGCACGGCGTTCATCAAGCGCTACCTCGATCTGGGCGCGCAAACACTGCTGGTGCCCATGGTCAATACGTCGGAACAGGCGCAGCAAGTGGTCGCGGCCACGCGCTACGCCCCGGCCGGCGTGCGCGGCATGGGCAGTGCGCTCGCGCGCGCTTCGCGCTGGCTGGCTTACGAGCAGTACGTACGTGAAGCCGACGAGCAAATCTGCGTGCTGGTGCAAGCCGAAACCACGACCGCCATCGCGCATCTGGACGCGATTGCCGCCACGCCCGGCGTGGATGGCGTGTTCATCGGCCCGTTCGATTTGAGCGCGTCCATGGGACATCCGGGCGAGCCCGATCACCCGGAGGTGCAGGCCACGATAGCGCGCGCCATCCAGCGCATCCTCAAAGCCGGCAAGGCGCCCGGCATCCTGGCGACTGGCGAGCCAGCCGCGCGCAAGTGGCTCACTGCCGGCGCGCGCTTCGTGGCGGTGGGCGCCGATACGCTGCTGCTGAACGCCGCCGCGCGCGATTTGCTCGCGCGCTACAAGACCCCCTGAGCCAAAGCCATGTTCGAAAAGATTGCGATTTACGGTACCGGCGCCATCGGCGGCTGGCTCGGCGCGCGCCTTGCCGCGGCCGGCGCGCACGTGGGCGCGGTGGCGCGCGGCGCAACCTTGCAGGCGGTGCGCCAAAACGGCTTGCGGCTGATTGAACAAGGCACCGAGCGCGCCGTCAAGATCGAAGCCAGCGACGATCCCGCCGCGCTCGGCGCGCAAGACCTGGTGATCGTCGCCGTGAAAGCGCCCGCGATGGCCGCCGTCGCGCAGCACATCGCGCCGCTGCTCGGTCCAGAAACGACAGTACTCACCGCCATGAACGGCGTGCCGTGGTGGTTCCTGCAAGGCTTCGGCGGCCGAGCCGCCGGCCGCACGCTCGAATCCGTCGATCCGGGCGGCGCGGTCGCGCGCGCGATCGCCGCGCGCCGCGTGATCGGCGGCGTGGTGCACGCCAGTTGCTCGCTCGATGCGCCGGGCGTGGTGCATCACCGCATGGGCAACCGGCTAATCGTGGGGGAACCCAGCGGCGAAGCCACGGCGCGCGGGCGGGCGCTGCACCGGCTCCTGCAAAAAGCCGGCTTCGACGCCGAACTCACGCCGCACATCCAGAAAGAGATTTGGTACAAGCTCTGGGGCAACATGACCATCAACCCGGCGTGCGCGCTCACCGGCGCCACGGCCGACCGCATCCTGGACGATCCGCTCACGCGCGCCTTCATCAGCCGCATCATGCTGGAGGCGCGCGACATCGGCGCACGCATCGGCATCCCGATCGCGGAAAACCCGGAAGACCGCCACGCCGTCACGCGCAAGCTCGGTGCGCTCAAACCCTCGATGCTGCAGGACGTGGAAGCGCACAAGCCGCTGGAGCTGGACGCGCTGCTCACGGCGGTGCGCGAACTGGGCCAGTTGACTCACGTGGCCACGCCCAACACCGACGCGCTGCTGGGGCTTGCGCGGGTGCACGCGCGGGCGCTGGGTCTTTACCCCGGTTAAACCACCGGTGCCCACGACCCGCGCACTCAGCCGGCTGGCTTTTGCCACGCTGTTTTTCGTGGCGTTCCTGGTGGGTGCGAATCACGTCGCGGCGCGTTTGGCATTCAACAACGGTGCCGACGTCGCTACCGCCGCGTTCATGCGCAGCATCGGCACGGCGGTGGCGACCGGCATCCTGCTCATCACCGGTCACGTTGCGCTGCGTGCCTCGGCGCACGAACGCCGCGCGCTCCTCTTCATCGGCTTTCTGGTCGGTATCCAGAGCCTGTGGCTGTATGGGGCGGTGGCGCGCCTGCCGGTGGCGCTGGCGCTCCTGGTGTTCAACACCTACCCGTTCCTCACCTCGGTCTGGGCGCGCATCCTCTACCGGCAGCCAATGGAGCGCCGGCTGATCGCGATGATGGGCGTGCTGCTGGTCGGCCTGGCGCTGGCGCTCGACCTCTTCGGCACGGCTTCGGGCATCGGTATGGCGGCGCACTGGCGGCAAATGAGCGTGGGCGTGCTGATGGCGCTGGCGGCCTCGGCCACCTTCAGCCTGGCGCTCATCCTCACGCAGCACGAAGCGGGCGCGGTCGACGGCCGCCTGCGCACCTTCACCACCATGGTGCTGGCCGCCCTGATCGCGCTGGCGGCGGTGGCGACCGAAGGCGGTTTCCACTGGCCGCATGCCGCGGCCGGCTGGGTCGGCCTCGTGATCCTGATGCTGTTCTACGGCGTCGGCATCACCGTCATGCTGGCGCTCTTGCCGCGCTGGGGTGTGGTCGGCAATTCGGCCATCCTGAATGCTGAACCGGTGTTTGCACTGGTGCTGGCATGGATCATCCTGAACGAGACCATGGCGCCGCTGCAGGTGGCAGGAGCGCTGCTGGTAGTCGGCACGGTCATTGCAGTGGGGTTCCGTCGGGAATGACGACCGTCACGAGGGCGTGCCTCTGCACGCGACGCCGCGGTGATAGTCCATCGCACGAAAGCACCGCGTGGTCCTGAACTACGTCTGGCTCGGCTTCTTCATCAGCGCGTTCGTGGCGGCGCTGGTGCAAACGCTGATGGGCGATTTCAGCGTGTTCCCGCGCGTCATGACGGCGCTGTTCGACGCGGCGCAGACCAGCTTCGAGATCGCGCTGGCGCTCACCGGGATGATGGCGCTCTGGCTCGGCTTCATGCGCATCGGCGAGCGCGCGGGCGTGATGGACGGCTTCGCCCGCGGGGTCGAACCGGTCATGCGCCATCTGTTCCCGGGCGTGCCACGCGGCCATGCGGCGCAGGGCGCGATGACCATGAACATCAGCGCCAACCTGCTGGGCCTCGACAACGCCGCCACACCACTGGGCCTGAAAGCCATGCAGGAGCTGCAGGCGCTCAACCCGGAGCCGGAGACCGCCACCAACGCGCAAATCATGTTCATGGTGCTAAACACCGCCGGACTCACGCTGATCCCGACGTCGGTGATCGCGATCCGGCAGACGCTGGCGATCAAGCAGGGTGTCACCGGCTTCAACGCCGCCGACATTTTCCTGCCCACGCTGGTGGTGACAGCGATCACGCTGGTGGTTGCCATCGGCTCGGTCGCCTGGGTGCAGCGCATCAACCTGCTGCGCGCCAGCCTGCTGATTCCACTCGCCGTACTCACGGCCGTGCTCGGCGCCTTGAGCTGGTGGCTCGCCGGCCTGTCGGCCGCAGACGCAAGCCGCTGGATGGGCCTGATCGGCGCCGCGGCCATCCTCTCCATCGTGCTGCTCTTCCTGGTGGCAGGCGCGGTGCGCAAAGTCAACGTGTACGACGCCTTCGTCGACGGCGCCAAGGGCGGCTTCGACGTCGCCGTGCTGATCATTCCCTACCTGGTCGCCATGCTCTGCGCCATCGCCGTGTTCCGCGCCGCCGGCCTGCTCGACTGGCTGATGCACGGCATCGCGTTCGGGGTCGCGGCGGCCGGGTTGCCCACCGATTTCCTGCCCGCCGTGCCGGTGGCGCTGATGAAAGTGCTCTCCGGCTCGGGCGCGCGCGGCCTCATGGTGGACGTGATGGAGCACTACGGCGTGGCGTCTTTCCCCGGCGAACTCGCGGCCATCATCCAGGGATCGACGGAGACCACGTTCTACGTGCTCGCGGTGTATTTCGGCAGCGTGGGCGTGAAGCACGTGCGCCATGCGCTGGCGTGCGCACTGACGGCGGACGGGGTCGGGTTGGTCGCGGCGGTTGTCGTGGGGTATGCGTTTTTCAAATAGAGCCAAAACGCCATGAGACCTGTTCACGCTGGTTTGCGGCCCCTTGCACCGTGGGTCGTCGCAACCGCGGTCGCGCTGGCCGCGCTGTTGCCTACGCCCGCCGCCGCGCAATCCGCATGTCAGCGCGAACCACAGCTCGCGCGACCCGCCGTCGCCGCCACGCTGGCGACCGTTGCCCTGAACGAAAACGCCCACATGGGCGGTTCGCTCATCGACGAAAGCGGCGGGCTGATCCAGCAGGGCTTCTACGAAGCCGAGCGCGACCATCTGCCGGGCGACGAGCCCGCTTGGCGGCGCGTGTGGAACTACTGGCGCGCGGTGCCCGACGTGTACGCCCGCGACTTCGCGCCGCTGGAAGCACTCGGGTCCACGGCCGAGCAGCGCGTGGCGCTGATCGATCACCCGTGGTCGGCCGTGTTCATTTCGTGGGTGATGCGCTCGGCCGGTTTCACCGAAGCGCAGTTCGATTTTTCCGCGCTGCACAGCGACTACGTGCGCGCGGCGCTGGATGAAACCGCCGCGGAAGCTGCGAGGCAACCGACCGACTACGCCTACCGCGCCTGCGATCTGGCGCAGACCGCGCCGCGCGTGGGCGACCTGCTGTGCTTCGCGCGCGCGGACGACGCCTCGCTCGTCACGTTCGACGCCGTGCGCGCCGCCGTGCTGCAAGGCTCGATCCCGATGCACTGTGATCTGGTGGTGAAGCGGGACGCCGCGCACATCGAAACCGTGGGCGGCAACGTGGCGCAGTCGGTCACGCTGCGGCGCCTGCGCCTGGCAGCCGATGGCAGCGGCCGGCTCTGGCCGGGTTATCTGGAATCCGCACATCGGGCACAGGCCGCCGCGCTCGCAGGACAGCCCAGCGCGGGCACGGCAGCCGCACTGCTGCCGGACACCTATCTGAGCCAGCAGCCATGGAGCGTGCTGCTGCAGTTGCGCAACGGGGTCATCACAACGGGAACAAACCCGGTCGTCAGCCCGCGGCTTGGCGGGCCGCCGCCTCCGATCACGCCCGATTCGATTTACCGCAACTGACGCGCGGGCCATGGCCGTGACGCAGCGTTCGCAAAGCCTGCCGGACACGGGGGAAAGCGAGCTTTAGATAATCGACGCCGCAAGCGGCAGGCCACGCGGACCCCACCCGGTGGCCCTGCCGCGTTTTCCAGGAACCCCACCATGCCCGCCTCACGCCACCCCGAATCCGAACTGACGCTGCGCGGCATCGTGATCGGCATCCTGATCACGCTGGTGTTCACGGCGGCCAACGTGTATTTCGGGCTCAAGGCGGGGCTTACGTTCGCCACCTCGATCCCGGCGGCGGTGATTTCCATGGCCATCCTGCGCAAGTTCCAGCGCGTGACCATCCAGGAAAACAACATCGTGCAGACCGTGGCATCGGCCGCGGGAACGCTCTCGGCCATCATCTTCGTGCTGCCGGGGCTGGTCATGATCGGCTGGTGGCAAGGTTTTCCGTTCTGGCAGACGTTCGGCATCTGCGCCACCGGCGGCGTGCTGGGCGTGATGTACACCATCCCGCTGCGGCGCGCGCTGGTCACCGATTCGGACCTGCCCTACCCGGAAGGCGTGGCCTGCGCCGAAGTGCTCAAGGTGGGCGCCGAAACCGGCCGTTCCAGCGGTGACGCGGGCGAGCACGCCACCGGCCGCGCGGGGCTGATGGCGGTGATCGTGGGCGGTGTCGTTTCCGCAGCGTTCGCGCTCATCGTCGCCACCAAGCTGTTCGCCGCGTCGCTGTCGGACTATTTCCGCGTGGGCAAGGGCGTGACCGGCTACGACTTCAGCCTGTCGATGGCGCTGTTCGCGGTGGGGCACCTGGTCGGCTTCTGGGTCGGCCTCGCCATGCTGGTGGGCGCCATCGTCGGCTGGGGCTGGGGCATTCCGCACTACAGCGCGCTGGCCGGCACCGCGCCGGGCTCGCTCCTGGACCTGGCGCAATCCACCTGGTCGCACAAGGTGCGCTTCGTCGGCGCCGGCGCCATCGGCGTGGCCGCGGTCTGGGCGCTGGTCAGGCTGGTGCGGCCAGTGTGGACCGGGCTGCAAGATGCGTGGCGTTCCTCGCGCGTGCGCAAGGCCGGGCGCGGCGACACGCTGCCGCGCACCGAGTTCGACATTCCGATCTCCATCGTCGGCCTGGTGATCGCCGTCACGCTGGTGCCCATCGTCTGGCTGCTGGTGCATTTCATCCAGGCGAGCGGCCTGCACGGGCACGTGCTGGAACTGGCGATCAGCACCGGCATCTTCATCGTGCTGATCACCGTGTTCGTGGCCGCGGTGTGCGGCTACATGGCGGGGCTGATCGGCGCCAGCAACAGCCCACTCTCGGGCGTGGGCATCCTGGTGATCATCATCGCCTCGCTGCTGCTCACGCTCGGCTTCGGCCACCTGTATCCAGGCGACGAGGCCAAGGCGCTGGTGGCGTACGCCCTGTTTGCCACCTCGATCATCTTTGCCGGCGCCACCATTTCCAACGACAACCTGCAAGACCTGAAGACCGGCCAACTGGTGGACGCCACACCCTGGAAGCAGCAGGTGGCGCTGGTGATCGGCGTAGCCGCGGGCGCGGTCATCATCCCGCCAGTGCTGGATTTGCTGCGCGCGGCCTACGGCTTCGTCGGCATGCCCGACGCCGACCTGTCGCGCGCGCTGCCGGCGCCGCAGGCCGGACTGATTTCGGCGCTGGCGCAAGGCGTGATCGAGAGCAACATCGACTGGAACCTGATTGGTGTCGGCGCCGCCATCGGCGTGGCCGCCGTCATCGTCGACGAGCTGCTGGCGCGCACCCGGAGCGGCGCCAAGCTGCCGCCGCTGGGCGTCGGACTCGGCATTTACCTGCCGACCTCGACCACGCTGATGGTCGTGGTCGGCGCGCTCGTGGGTTCGTGGTTCAACCGCCGCGCCGACCAGAAGCCGAAGCCGCAGGCCGATGCCACCAGGCAGCTCGGCGTGTTGCTGGCCTCGGGCCTGATCGTCGGCGAAAGCCTGATGGGCGTGGTGCTCGCGGCCATCATCGCGTTCTCCGGCGGCGGCGCGCCGCTCGCGCTCGTCGGCAGCGGCTTCGCCACGCTGTCGCTCTGGCTGGGCGGGGGCGTGTTCGCGCTGGCGCTGATCGCGCTGTACCGTTGGATTGCGCGTGCCGGGGCGCGGGCGATCGCCTAATGGAACGCCTGGCAGCCATGGAGCCGGCGCGCGCGGCCGCGGATCGTCGCTTGATCGCCGCGACAGCCAGCGAATGCGTGGCACACTCGCCCGTCTTTTCCGGGGGCTGCCGCGCCGGCTCGACGATTCGGCTGCAGCAACGCCCCCATTGATCCGCGTTCATGAAAATCGCTCGCCGCTCCGCCCCATCGTCCGCCCAAATCGTTTGGTGCCTGGCCGCCCTGTGCGCCATCTGGGCCGTCGCCACGTGGTTCCCCAACGCCAATCTGGACCACTACCACGACATGCTGGAGAACTACGCGTGGTCGCAGCCGCTGCGCTGGGGCACGCACAAGCACCCGCCGTTTTTCGGCTGGACCACGGGGGCGTGGTTCGCGCTGTTTCCGCAGGATGACCTGAGCTACCGCTTCCTGTCGTATTTCAACGTCTTCGTCGGGCTGATCGGGGTCTGGTTCCTGGCGCGGCGGCTGAAACTGGGCGCCGCAGCGCCCTGGGCCGCGCTGCTGCTGCTTTGGACACTGCCATACACCAACCTGGCGGCCAAATTCAACGCCAACACGCAATTGCTTTCGATCTGGCCGTGGGGCGCCTGCTTGCTGCTGGCTTCGTGGCAGGAAACCGGTTGGCGGCGCTTCTGGACCAGCATTGGCCTCGGGCTGGTGGCGGCGGCGGCCATGCTGAGCAAGTATTACAGCGGCCTGTTCCTGGCGGGCCTGCTGGTGCCGGCGCTGCTGCACCGCGACGGCCGGCGCTGGTTCTCGACTTGGTCGCCGTATCTGGCGGTGGCGGTCTTTGCGCTGGCCCTGGTGCCACACGTGATCTGGAGCTTCGCCAACGGCTGGCCGACCCTGACCTACGCCGAGGAACAGGGCGGCGGCACTGTCTCCTGGCACTACATCCTGCACTTCGGGCTGGCGCCGCTGTTCTACTGGTTGCCTGCATGGCTGGCACTTTGCCTGGTCTGGGCGCATGTGCACGCGCGTCGCAGCGGCGCGTCGTGGCTGCGCACGTCCGGCCGATTCCTGGTGCAAAGCTGGCTGCCGCGCGGACGCGACGACGTGCTGTTCTGGCTTGCCTTCATGCCATGGGCACTGTCGATCGGCTTTGCGCTGGCGGAACTGGTGGCGCTGTCCACGCCTTGGGCGATTCCGATCGGCTATGCGTATTCCGTGCTGTGGCTGCGCAACTTGCGACAACTCGCGCCCGAAGCCGAGCCACAGGTGCTGCAACGCCTGGCCCGCGCCTGGTGGCCGGTGGCGGCGCTGGTCGTCGTGCTGGCGGTGGTGGTGGCGGTCGTGAACGCGCGCGACGGCAACGCCGGCTATTACCGTCCGGAAAAAGTGGCGGCGCAGACCATCGTGCACGATTGGCACCTGCGCCATCCGGGCCAAAAACTGCAATGGGTGGGCGGCGACTGGGCCGGCAACGCCATGCTGGCGTTTTATGCGCAGCCGCATCTGCTGACCGTGCCGGGCCTGCCCGACAGTCCCGAAGCGCGCATGGAACAAGTGGGCGACTGGCTGCACCAGAACGGCGTGCTGCTGTGCCTGCGCGGCGAGGTCAAGGGGAGCACGGCGCCTGCGCCCACCGACTGCGACCAGCAAGCGGCGCAATGGCTGGCCGCGCGCGGACTGTCCAGCACCCCACACGTGGTGCGGGCCGAGCGCAGCGGCTGGCGCTTCCCGCATCCGCGTGCCTGGGACTACGCGGTGTACGACGTGGACGCGGTGCCGCAACGCTGACGGCGCGAGGCGCCGGGCGCGGGGAGAAATCGTCCATACGTCCGCGCACAGTTGAGCGGAACGCGGAACAATGCCCGTGTCGCAGCGCGTGAACGAAATGCCCTCGAAACCGCTCTCACGCATGATCCTGGAAACGACAGTTGACCGCTCGTGATTCCCACCAGAACTGCATGAACATTGACGTCAGCCGCTTCGATGCACATCACCTTTTGGATGCGCACGCTCCATGCTCGCCAGTACTACTTCTCGGTGCGCCGTGCCGCGTTGCTCCGCCTCGCGAGCGCGGGCCCGCAGTGTTGTCGCGCCTTGCCGGCACGCCGACCGCGGCACTGGCGGACGTTGTTCAACCGCCGTTCCCAGGATGATCCAACGCAGGGTCCGTTTCATGAAACTCAAGCTCGTCCTCATCCTGGCCACCAGCGCGCTGCTGAGCGCCTGCGCCACCGGCCCGCGCGTGGTCGATTCGCTGGTCACCACGCAGGCCGCGCACGCGCCCGGCACGGCGCTGCTGCAGAACGCGCACTACCGCTTCGTGCAGGAACCCAGCGTGGTCGGGCAGCCGTCACAGGAACAATTGCAAGCCATGGCCGCGCAAGCGCTGTTGCGCGTGGGCGCCGTGCAGGACGATGCGCACGCGCGCGTAAGCGTCCAGGCGGAGGGGCAGGTGGGCGTGGTCTGGGTGCCCGATTACTACGGCGGCTGGAGCAACCCGCAAATCGCGCTCGGACTGGGCTACGGCGGTGGCTGGCGCGGCGGCGGCTTCGGCTTGGGGTTTGATTGGCCATCCGCGTACCCGTATGGCTACCCGAGCCAGCCGGTCTACGTGAGCGAAGTCAGCCTGGTGATGCGCGACCTGAAAACCGGCCAGATCGTGTACGACACGCGGGCGCGCCACCAGGGTCTGCGGGGCGACGTGGTTCCGGTGCTCTCGGCGCTGTTCGTCGCGGCGCTGCAGGGTTACCCCAATCCGGGGCCTGCGGTGCGCCGGGTCGATGTTCCCCTGATCCCCCTGGCGCCCGCGCCTGCGGCTGCAGAACCGGCACCTCGCGCGCCACAAGCCCCCGCCGCACCGGACGCGGCCACGCCGCTGCCGGTGCAGCCGCATGCCGCGGACCAAAACGACCTCTGACCCACGAGATCGGCGGGCATGCCGGAGGCGCCGGCTGAATGCGCTTGCAGTGCCGCGGCCAGCGCTATGGGTTCGCGCTTGACGCGGTGGCGACGCTCGCGGGTTGCGGCAGCCAGCGGAACGCCAGCGCGCCCATGAACAGCGCCAGCGCGATGGCGCCGAACACCGGGCCGTAAGGATCGATCTGATGCGCTTGCGCGGACGACGCGATCAGTCCCGTGATCCACTGCAATAAAGCGACGCCCATGAATAGCGCCATGGTGAAAAGTGCGAACGCGCGCCCGAGCACGGCCGGTTCGTAGGCGTCCTTCACGTCGGGGTATTGCAGCGTGCCATAGCCGGACAGCGCGGCAAACAGGACCATGACCGCGATGTCGACATAGAGCCCGACATCGAACGCCATGACCGCGAACAGCGCGCCCGCCGCCATGGTGCACCAGAACAGCACGCCGCGGCGCGGCCGCGGACCCGGATCCGCACGGCCGAAGAGCGGCAGGCTGACCAGCGAAATGAGCGTGACCACGATGATCAGGTTGCCCGTGGCCACTAGGTCCCAGCCGTAGCGATCGGCCATGAGCGGCCCCATCCACAGGCCGCGCAACGCAATGAAAGCGCCATACGTCACCAGCGCCAGCGCAATGATGCCCCAGGTGTGCGGCAGCTTGAACAGGTGGCCGAACGTGCGCAGCGCATGCGCGAGGGTTTCGCGCTGCGCGGTGTCAGGGCGCGTGGGCTCGCGCACGCCCAGCGCCATCACGGTCCAGGCGAGCGCCGCGAGCGCCGCCAGCAGCCAGAATCCGGCGTGCCACGACGCGGTGTCGATCAGCCACGCGAGCGGCGTGCCGGTGAGCAGCATGCCCAGGCTGCCGAGCGCCAGGATGATGCTGGAAATAGTGGCGTACTGGCGCGCCGGAAAATGGCGCGCGATGTACACCGCGCACACCAGGAACGCCGGCGCGCAGCCGATGCCGATCAACACCTGGCCGAGCACCAGCAGGGGAAAAGTGTGCGCCAGCGCCGACACCACCGCGCCCAGCACCATCAGCGGCGACGCCAGCAGGATGGTGCGGCGCACGCCGTACAGGTCGATGCCGAGCCCCATGAACAGTTGCAGGCCGCCAAAAGCGAAGTGGTAGGCGGCGGCAAACAGGCCGAGCTGCCCCGGCGACAAATGCATTTCCGCCTGCAGCGGCGGCGCCATGATGGCCGCCACCGTGCGAAACGCCTGGCTCATGAAAAAACCGGTGGTAAGCAGCAGCAGCGACGCCCAGGCGGCTGTCATGCGGAGCTTGGGCAATCGAAGCGGCGTCATCAATGGTTCGGGGCGGGGCGAGTCCAGCGCCGATGGTAGCGGGTCCCCGACGGGACCGGACCGGCCACTACACTTGCGCCATGGACGCCACCCGCCTGCTGCTGATCCGCCACGGCGAGACCGACTGGAACGCCGCCAACCGGATCCAGGGGCAGCTCGACATCCCGCTCAACGCCCGCGGCCGGGAACAGGCGCGGCTGCTGGCCGAAGCACTGGCCGAGCGCGACCCGATCGACCACATTTACAGCAGCGACTTGGCGCGCGCGTTACAAACCGCGCAGGCCATCGGGACACGACTACAGAGCCCGATCACACCGATGGCGGTGCTGCGCGAACGCGCATTCGGTGCCTTCGAGGGGCGCACCTTCGCCGACGTGCGCGCGAGCGACCCCGAGCAGAGCGAGCGCTGGCGCCGCCGCGATCCCGGCTGGGCGCCGCCGCACGGCGAAACCCTGGTGCGCTTCCGTGATCGCATCACGCGCGCCGTAACCGCATTGGCGCAGCAGAACCCGGGCCGGCAAATCGCGGTGGTGGCGCACGGCGGCGTGCTGGACGTGATGTACCGCGCCGCCACCGGCCTGGAGTTGCCGCCGCCGCGCACCTGGAAAATCCCGAACGCGGCGGTCAATCGCGTGTTGTGGACGACAGACTCGGGCTTCACGCTGGTGGGCTGGGCCGATACCTCGCACCTGGACGCGACGCTGGACGAAGGGGTGGCCTGAGCATCCGGAATGACTGCCTGCGCTGCGCTCCGGCATGACCTCGCTGCGCACCAATGACGGGCGCTCCCGCGCCCATGACTCGAGTCATGGCGACAACGCCGCCGTCATGTCGCCGCCGCGCGGCGACGTCCTCCCGTCATGACATCGCCAGCGCACGAGCGGTGCTCTTGTCGAGGCGCGCGTCTCGCCGCCAAACAGCGCTTCACGCGTGAAGCGCGCCGAGCGGCAAGCGCGTCTCGAACTTGGCGCGCTTGGTGGAAAAGAAGACGCGCACGTTGCGCACGTTGGCGTCCTGCGTGAACAGGCGTTCCGCCAGCGTCTGATAGGCCGCCATGTCGGCCACGCGCGCCATCAGAAAAAAATCCGGCCCAGACGACACTCGCCAGCATTGCAGCACCGCGGCGTCGGCCACGGCGCGGCGCTCGAACTGATCCAGGTACTCGGCACCCTGGTGATCGAGCGTGACCTCGGCGATCGCGCTCAATCCCTCGCCCTGTAGCGCGGCCAGGCGGTCTTCGTTCAACAGGGCGACGGTGCGCGCAATCAGACCCGCCCTGACTAGGCGCTGCACGCGGCGCAGCGCCGTGGCCGGCGACACGCCAGCGCGCTCGGCCAGGGCCAGATTGCTCAGGCCGGCATCCGTCTGCAAAAGATCAAGCAGCGTCCAGTCGATGCTATCGAGTTTCATAATTTCAGCAAATCTGAAATCTCTATTCTTGCGTTAATCATGTCGCAATCCCAGATTAATTTTTAAAGCTTAATGATATTTAAATTTCTTCACGAATCGCTAGCATCCATCCCGTTCACAGCAACGGAGGGGTTTTCCCCATGTGCGGCATCGTCGGCGCGGTTTCCACGCGCAACATCGTTCCCATCCTCGTCCAGGGGCTGCAACGGCTCGAATACCGGGGCTACGACTCCTGCGGGCTGGCAGTTCAAGCCGCCGGCAACGGCTTGCGGCGCATCCGCGGGATTGCGCGCGTGGCCGATCTGGCGCAGCAGTGCGAGCAGGAGGGGTTGCAAGGCACCACCGGCATCGCGCACACGCGCTGGGCCACGCATGGCGCGCCGGCGGTGGCCAACGCCCACCCGCACTTCAGCTTCGGCCCCAACGCCGGCGCCGAGCGCCGCGCGCGCGTCACGCTGGTGCACAACGGCATCATCGAGAACCACGAGGCACTGCACGCCGAACTGGCGGCCAAGGGCTACCGCTTCGACAGCCAGACCGACACCGAAGTCATCGTCCATCTGATCGACAGCCTGTATCAAGGCGATCTGTTCCGGGCGGTGCAGGCCGCCACTGCGCGCCTGCGCGGCAGCTATTCGATTGCCGTGCTGCATCGCGACGAGCCCGGTCGCCTGGTGGCGGCACGGCAAGGCTCCCCGCTGGTATTGGGGCTGGGATACGACGGCAAGGAGCGCTTCGTCGCCAGCGACGCCATGGCGCTGGCGGGCGTGACCGACCAGTTCATTTACCTGGAAGAAGGCGACGTGGCCGATGTCCAGTTGGGCAAGCATTGGATCGCCGACCGGTCGGGCCGCACGGTCGAGCGCGCGACGCGCACGGTGCATGCCACTGCGGCTGCGGCCGAGCTGGGGCCGTACCGCCATTACATGCAGAAGGAAATCTTCGAGCAGCCACGGGCGGTGGCCGACACGCTGGATGGTGTCGAGGCGCTGACGCCGGCGCTGTTCGAACCCGCGGGCACGAACGCGCCGGCCGGCGCAAAGGCCGAAGCGGTCTTCAAACGCATCCGCCAGGTCCTGATCCTCGCCTGCGGCACCAGCTACTACGCCGGCTGCGTCGCCAAGTACTGGCTGGAAGGCATCGCGCACATCCCGTGCCAGGTCGAGATTGCAAGCGAATACCGCTATCGCGATTCGGTGCCCGATCCCGACACGCTGGTGGTCACCATCTCGCAATCGGGCGAAACCGCCGACACGCTGGCGGCGCTGCGCCACGCACAACAGCTCGGCATGCGGCACACGCTCACGGTGTGCAACGTCGCCACCAGCGTCATGGTGCGCGAATGCGAATTCGCGTTCCTGACGCGCGCCGGCATCGAAATCGGCGTGGCCAGCACCAAGGCGTTCACCACGCAACTGGTCGGCCTGTTCATGCTCACGCTGACGCTCGCGCGCCTGCGCGGCCACCTGAGCGCCGAGCAGGAAGCAGCCCACCTGAAAGCGCTGCGCCACGTTCCCACGGCGCTGCAATCGGTGCTGGCGCTGGAGCCGCAACTGATCAACTGGGCGGAACAGTTCGCCGCCAAGGAGGACGCGCTGTTCCTGGGACGCGGCCTGCACTATCCCATCGCGCAGGAAGGCGCGCTCAAGCTGAAGGAAATCAGCTACATCCACGCCGAAGCCTATGCCGCGGGCGAGCTCAAGCACGGACCGCTGGCCTTGGTCACCAGCGAGATGCCGGTGGTGACGGTCGCGCCCAAGGACGCGCTGCTGGAAAAGCTCAAAAGCAACATGCAGGAAGTGCGCGCGCGCGGCGGCGTGCTGTACGCCTTGGCCGACGCCGACACCCAGATCGAAAGCGGCGACGGCCTGCACGTGATTCGCATGCCCGAGCACTACGGGCTGCTGTCGCCCATCCTGCACGTGGTGCCGCTGCAATTGCTGGCCTATCACACCGCCATCGCGCGCGGCACCGACGTCGACAAGCCGCGCAACCTGGCCAAGAGCGTGACGGTGGAGTGACTTGATCTGCGGCCGGGCGGCTCGGTAACCGCGGCGCCGCGGTGCGCCGCTGCTCAGATGGCGGACAACGGTTCGGTGCCGCAGACCGTTGCTGGTTGATCCGCGTCGGGATGCGAATCGGCCGTGCCTTCCGGCGGAACCAGCGCCATTACGGCCCAGCCGGTGTGCGGCTCGGTCTTGCACTGGGCGCCGGCGACGTGCAGACAGCCGGCGAGATCGATCAAGAACAGCAGCAGTGACGCGGTGCCGTGCTGCGCCAGGAATTGCAGCCAGCCGAACCTCTTGGTCAGTTCGGTCGCTTTGATGGACCAGCCGGCTTGCAGGCGCGACTGGAGGCGCGCGTGCGACACGTCGTTGCCGAAGAGCGCGCGGGCCCGCAACGACTTGACGAACTTGCGCTGGTCGGTCGCTTTCGCGCGCGCCAACACATGCCTGTGGAACACCTGGTCCTGGCCGAACTTGCGCCGGTAATGCAGACAGGCGAGCGGGTTGAATTCGCGCTCGGTGGACATGGCGAGCAGTTGGCCGAGGCCACTCAAGTCCAGATTCAGCTCGGCGAAGTGTGAAGTCGCATTGCCGTAGAACGTATTGAGATCTGCCATGCGCGCCTCGCTCACGCCCTCCCAGTCGTCATCGGCCAACACCACGCGCACCTTCTGGTCGGCCAGCGCCTTGCCGACGGCGCGCGCCACGTCGTCGGAGCCCAGGATCAGTACGTCGTCGGGTTCCGGCTCGACCACCTTGAGCCACTTGGCCAGCGGCCACGCCGTGACGTTTTTCAGCACCACCGTGCCGATGATCAGTTCAAGCCTATTCAGATCGACACCAAGTTTCTGACGGGTGCTTTGAGTGTGCGCCGTAAGAAGCAAGGGTTTTCACCTATAGACAACCCAATCCTCAAGGAGATCATTGGTCTGAGGTCAGACCTCTGATCTCCTGCGGCATTACAACATTACAACTAAGCCAATGGCTCGCAACTCAACGCCTCTTGATTCGATAGACGCTTCTCCGAAAAGCTCTGACCCCGGCGCACTTCTCTCACCACCGCTTGCCGCGCAGTCAGGAAGAGGTGTCGTACTGCCGATCAGGGGTAACCGGCTCACTGTGCCTCAGCAAATCGTGGCTGAAATTCAGAGACTCATTGCCAGTCGGGCGCTCAAAGCCGGCGACAAACTACCGCCTGAGCGCCAGCTTGCGGTGCAGCTCAACGTCAGCCGCTCCGCACTGCGGGAAGCGCTTAGAGTACTGACCGAGCTCGCAATTCTGGACGTCAAACACGGGAAGGGTACCTATGTGTTAGAGCCACAGTTGAGGCCCCTGACCGATCTCTCGATCGTGGAGGACAGCGCCAAGCTGGCTTTCATGAAGCAAGCCATCGAAGCGCGAGCAGCCATCGAAATCGAAGTGGTTCGCCTCGCAGCTTTGCGCGCGGATGCCGAGAATATCAACGGCTTGGAAGCGTATTACGCCGAAAGTATTTCGGAGCCTTTGCAATCGAAACGGCGCTACGACTACGCATTAGCGTTCGAGAAGTTGATAGGGGAAGCAAGCAAGAACCCTTATTTAGTCAGTCTCCAAAACCAGGCCCACAAATTCTTTTCCGAGGCTTGGCGCACCGGCGGATTCATTCCCAGGTCCGCTGACCAAAGAAACGTGCAGCACGCCCGCATTCTGCAGGCAATTGCCAGTCATAACGCGGATTTAGCTGTCGAATTGATGAAAATTCACATGCATATTAGTTTCTAACCATTATCAGTTCACTCATTAACTTGTTCACACGAGATCATCATGAAAATCATCAACATAGAAAATATACCGATTCAAATGCCGCTCAAAAAAACTTACCGCGGCAGTCATTACTATATGACACATCGATGCACAATTATCACCAGAATTTACACTGACGAGGGGATCATAGGTGAATGTTATAACGGAGATGAATTCGAAACACAGTCCGAAATTATCAATATTATTCAGAAAGAAATTAAACCCCAAGTATTAGGCATGGATATATTCTCCAGCGAACGCATTTGGCAGGCTATGCTGCCGCCCACGTACAACATCTTGCGTGACCGCAAGTTGGCCACCAACGCCATGGCTTGTGTTGATAGCGCCGTCCTTGACGCTTGGGGCAAAGCGTTGAATCAGCCGCTGTTCAAGCTTTGGGGTGGTTACCGCGACGAGCTGCCTATCATTGCTATTGCGGGGTATTACGAAGAGGGCAAGAAGCTCGCTGATTTCGGCACCGAGATGGAGAAGTTGCGCGAGGCTGGCTTGGGTGGTTGCAAATTCAAGGTCGGCGGGCGCTCTCCTGAAGAAGATGCGGAGCGTGTACAGGTCGCACGCAAGGCTGTTGGCAACGATTTTATCCTCACGGTAGATGCTAATCAAGGTTTCACCCAGCGTGAGGCAATCCGATTTGGCCGACTGGTGCAAGACTGCAACGTTCGCTGGTTTGAGGAGCCCTGCCGTTGGTACAACGACCGCTCCTCGATGGCACTGGTGCGCAACGTGACCGGCATTCCCGTTGCCGCAGGCCAGAGTGAATATCACCGAGGCGGTTGCCGCGATTTGTTCGAAAGCGGCTCCGTCGACGTGTGCAACTTTGATGCCAGTTGGGGTGGCGGGCCGACGGAGTGGCGCCGCGTAGCGGCCATGGCGCTGTCCTACGAAGTGCAGATGGGGCATCACGAAGAGCCGCAAGTGTCCGCTCAATTGTTGGCATCGATCCCACACGGAACGATGGTCGAGGTATTTCATCCTGATCGCGATCCGCTGTTCTATGCATTGTTTGCCAATCACAGCAAATTTGACCACGGTAAATATAAGGTTCCGACCGGACCGGGCTGGGGCCTTGAGCTGGATCAGGACGTGATCAAAAAATATCGCGTCGATAAATGAACGCTGGGCAGCGAAAGCTCATCTCCAAAGCAATCTTCGGCAAAGGCTCGCTCTTAACCCCATGAGATTGCGATAGCTCATCGGATATTCAGAGCCAAGCCGATATCTCAAGGGGAGGTTCGAAATGAAAATAACCGACGTCATCACCTATCCAGTCTCTTATGAACTCGACACCGAGTTCTGGATGTCGCGGGAGCCATACCGAACCGCGTCCGCCATCATCGTTCAAGTTCGAACGGATGACGGCGTGGTCGGCACCGGCATCATCAACGGTCGCCCGATGACGGAAATCGTCAACATCGTAACGATGCTCCGTGATGTCATCATGGGCATGGATGCCTTGGCACATGAGGCAGTCTGGCAAAAGATTTTTGCAATCACCTATACCCGCGCCGGCGCAGCACTAGACCGAGACGCGGGGCAGCCTCATTTCGGCGCCGGCAAGCGCCCTCAAATTTTGGCGGCCCTAGCAGGCATTGATCTTGCCCTCTGGGACATCAAGGGGAAGGCACTGAAACTACCTATCTGGCGCTTACTCGGCGCTACGTCCGGCACGACTTACGCCTATGCAAGCGGTGGGTACTACGAAGCAGGTGAGCCAATTTTGAAAGTCGCGCAGGAAATGGCGTCCTATGTGGATATGGGCTACACGGCGGTAAAGATGAAATGCGCCGGTGTCAGCTTGGCCGATGACGTGAAGCGCGTCTCCGAAGTGCGAGCCGCCATTGGCCCTGAAACCAAACTCATGTTGGATGCAAATTTGGGGTATTCACTCGACGAAGCGACCGACGCACTTCGAGCTTACGAAAAATTCAACATCTTCTGGTTCGAGGAGCCGCTTTACTGGTATGACAGCATACGAGCTCTTGGAGAGCTGGCCCGTCGCACCCACGTTGCCATTGCCGGTGGCGAGAGCCAGTTGACCGCGTGGGAGGCTCGTGATTTAGTAGATTTGGGCGGCGTCAATTTCATGCAGTTCGATGCCACTCGTGCTGGCGGTATCACCGAATTGCTGCGCGTGGCTCACTATTGTCATTTGCGCCACGTTCGCATCACGCCGCATCACGATCCAGAAATACATGCCCACGTCGTCGCAGCAATGGTCAATGGCTTTGGCGTAGAGACTTTCCCGTACAAGGCGCGTGATCCGCTGTGGGATCGTTTGTATTCAAAAAAACCAATTATCAAGGACAGCTACTTGCATTTGGATAGCGAGCCGGGTTTTGGTTTCGAGTTAGATTGGCAAGAGGTCGAAAATCATAAATTAATTTGAAGATATTAAGAATGTCGTTCAATAGAATACAAGGAGCAACCTCACCATGGACAAAGATTTGCGCTGGACTGCCGCAGGCAGCATTGTTGGTAGCGTCTTAGAGTGGTATGACTATGTTTTATATGGAACGGCATCAGCCCTTGTGTTCGATAAGCTCTTCTTTGGGAATGTAAGTACCAGCGTCGGGACGTTGCTTGCGTTTGCGACGTTCGCCATAGGCTTTCTGGTGAGGCCAATAGGAGGCACACTGTTCGGTGCGCTAGGAGATCGCATCGGGCGTCGGAACGTCCTTTTTATTACCTTGATCCTCATGGGACTAGCGACGACCGCCATCGGCTTGTTACCTACCTTCGCCAGTATTGGTGTGTGGGCTCCGATCCTGCTTGTCCTCGTGCGGATTGTGCAAGGTATCGGTTCCGGCTCTGAATACGCTGGTGCGGTCATTGTCATGAGTGAAAGCTCCCCCATTAAGCACCGAGGCCTTTACTCAACTTTCCCCTATATCGGCGTCTCTGCTGGTTTGTTGCTGTCCTCAGTTGTCTTTGCGGTATTTCAGCGGATGCCCTCTGATGAATTCATGAGTTGGGGCTGGAGGATTCCCTTTCTGTTAAGTATGGTTTTGGTCATCGTGGGTATTTTGGTTCGCCTGCGTATGCCAGAGAGCCCAATCTACAAGGATCTCGTCGAAAGCGGTCGAACTGTACGCAAGCCCTTCCTCGACGTTTTCAAGACCTCGGGTAAACACATTGTCCTAGCTTGGGCCGTAGGTATCACGGATAACTCATTCGCTTATTTCTTCCAGACTTATATGGTGGCTTATATCGCGCACGACTTGCATATGCCAACTTCGCTGACACTGATCACCTTGACCGCCTTGGGCATCGTGCAGCTTTTCACTGTACCCGGCTGGGGTGCCATATCCGACAAGATTGGCAGAAGGCCAGTTTTGATGATCGGAAGCCTTTGCTCGATTTTGTTCGCATTTCCCCTGTTCTGGCTCTTGAACACGCGGATTGAGATCGTGATCGTCCTCTCCATCGTCTTAGCCTCCAGCGTATTTCGCGGCGCCATCGTTGCGGCTCAAGCGTCGTGGTATTGCGAACTATTCAGTTCGAATGTCCGTTACTCGGGTTTCGCGATAGGCCGGGAGTGGTCATCAATCTTCGGCGGGTTGATGCCGGTGATTGCCAGTGCAATCCTATTGATGAGTGGTGGCAAGACTTGGATTCTGTCCGTGATCATTATTGTCTTTGCGCTCCTGACGTTTCTGGCCGCCTTCTTCGGTCCGGAGAATTTCAAGAAATCTTTGAGCAATATTTGACTTGTGCAGATGCGTGAAGTAGGCATTTCTGACGCAGAATTGCCTGCGTTAGCCGGGATCAACGCTTAGTCGGTCATCATGCGGCTGAGTGTAGGCAGTCGGATAGGGCGCAAACGTGCGGCCCCAAGGTGTGCGATCGGCGGAGCGCCAGGCGCCGCGGCGCACCCGCTGGAAGCCCGCTCACTGGCGCGGATGCGGCCTGCTCAGCCCCGTGTCACACTGGAAAGCAGCGGGTATCGGGGCGCGAACGGACTACACTCAAAACCAATCTGCCCAGCGCTGCAACGCGCGGGGCGGACGCCATCCCCAACTCATCCCCTCTCGCCATGAATGCCACTCTTGCCGCTGGAACTGGCGTTGCCCTGAACGTCCCCGCCACCGTCAAACACAAGCGCCTTGTGGCCTGGGTAGGCGCCATGGCGGCGCTGTGCAAGCCCGAGCG
>SCQQ01000053.1 GCA_004299095.1 Burkholderiaceae bacterium
GTCGGTAATTGTGGATCGCATCGTCGCGCAGGCTGAGGAGGCCATTGCCAAAGTCGTCCATCTCGCTCATTGAGCGCATCAGGCCAAAGGCGCATTCATGCAGGAAAAAATCAAGGCCGCAGTGGCGCAGTTCATTCCGGTGCACATGGACAAGAAGGCCGCGCTGCGAAAACTATCTGATCTGATCTGATCCTGGAAGCGGGGCGCAACGGCGCACAGATTTTCGTCACCGGAGGGACGGCGACTGCATTCGGGAACACGCGTTTTCCACGCAGAACCTCATCCTGGGCGCATCGAACCGCGCTCCCAAGTCGTCCATTCCAGACTCGTTTCCGTTCGGGCAACACGGCAACTGGGGCTGGGCCATCGGCGGCTCGGCCATCGTGAGCCCGAGCAGGCACTACTTGGCGGGGCCGACGTTCAGCGAAGAGAAGATTCTGTACGCCGACCTGGATCGGGCCGAGCGCATTCGCGCCAGGATCCTGGATGGCCGCAGCGTGCGTGGCCGGGACTGGCCGCAGCGCTCGCGCTGGCCGACGTGCCGAGACCGATATCGCCACCGCCGAAGGTGGACGATTCTTCGCGTGGCCTGGCTGGCTTTTCAACGGGTTCACGGCCGGCCCGATCAAGGATGTCTGCAAGCCGTGCTCACGCGTGCTTCAATCGGATCGAATCCACAGCGATACACGAGGAAGCGCACATGAGCGCAAATGAATACGAACCATCGGCAGCAACCATGAAAGCGGCGTGGTACGAAGCGCGAGGTGCGGCACGCGACGTGTTGCACGTGGGCATGGTGGCGCGCCCCGGACCGGGGCAGGGCGAAGTGTTGGTGCGGGTGCGGGCCAGCGCCGTGAATCCGTCCGACGTCAAGTCGCGCAGCGGCCGGGGCACGCGCGCCAACGCCTATCCGCGTGTCATTCCGCACCAGGACGGCGCGGGCGTGATTGTGGCTGTGGGTGCTGGCGTGGACGGTGCCCGGGTGAACGAGCGCGTCTGGATTTACGAAGCCCAGCTTGGCCGTCCTTACGGTTGCGCAGCCGAATATGTGGCCGTGCCGGCAATCAACGCCGTTCATTTGCCCGACCACGTGTCGTTCGAGGAAGGTGCCTGCCTGGGCATTCCGGCGCTCACCGCGCACTACTGCGTGATGGCCGACGGCCCGGTGGCGGGCCAGCGCGTGCTGGTGACGGGCGGGGGCGGATCGGTCAGCCATTACGCCCTCCAGTTCGCCCGGCTGGGCGGCGCCACGACGTACGCCACGGTCCGCACTGAGGAGCAGGCCGAGGCGGCGCACGCGGCGGGAGCGCAGCACCTGCTCTTCCGGCTGAAGGAGGACGTGGCGCAGCGCATCGCTGAAATTTCGGGCGTCCCGGACGGGCGTGCCATCGACCGCGTCGTCGACGTGGCTTTCGGCGCCAATCTGGAAACCAGCCTGAAGGTGCTCAAATCCAATGGCGTGATCGCTTCCTACGCCTCGGATCAGGTGCCGGTGCCGGCCGTGCCGTTCTGGCAGCTGGCGGCGCTGAATGCCACCGTGCACCACGTGCTGGTGTACGCGATGGACCGCGCTGCGCACGACCGCGCCATCGCCGCAGTCACCACAGCGCTGGCGCAGCGGCAGCTGCGGCACCGCATTGCGGCGCGCTATGCGCTGGACCAGATCGTCCAGGCGCACGAGGCGCAGGAATCGGGCGCGACGGTGGGCAAGATCATCGTCACGCCCTGACCATTTGCCAAGCGGCGGCTCGTGCGCGCCACCATCGGTTCGGTGGTTGGCGACGGAGCACTTGGGGCTGGCTGCCGCGGAGATGCGAGGAGGGAGAACGACATGGGATTGCGATTTCAACGGCGCGTGTGCATCCTGCCGGGCGTGACGCTCAATTTCAGTCGCAAGGGCGTCAGTACATCGGTCGGCGTGCGCGGCGCGCGCGTTACCTTCGGGCACGGGCAGCGGCGCATCACGACCGGGGTGCCTGGCACCGGGCTGAGCCACACCACCGTCACGCGCACCCGCAACAGGACGGGTGAGGCGGCGGATTCGGGAGCACACGGAGGGAGACGCTGGGTGGCCGTCGTGCTTGTTTGCGTGCTGGCCGCGATCGTGCTGGCGGCCGTGTTGTCGCCGAGCTGATGCTCGGCTGGCTGCCGGGCCAAGGGTGCAACGGCACCTGACAACTTTCTGGGATGTGGCGGCGGACCGACTTGGCCGTGCTCACCACGCCGGAGCTGTTGTGAGCGCCGTGGCGGGTGAAATTGGCACTGTCCCGTACCCCCAGCCGTGGGAGAAATGCGGTACGGCGCGCCTCCATATCGGGAATTTCGCAGGCCAAATCCGGCCGGCGCTTCAATTCCTTGACATTTGTCAAGCCAGCCGGGAATCGATCGCATTGAGATGCAAGACACCGTCCTCATCTCTGATGCAGGCGACGGTCGCCGCAGACTCTGAGGGAAAGCGGGATGGACGCATGGAACATGGGCCGATTGATCCTCGGCCCGGAGCCAGCGCGGGGGTTTGTGCGCGTTGCCAATGCGGTCGACGATTACGTTGACCACTTCGACCAACCCGGCTTGCAGCCGATTCCCGACGCCCGCTGAGGGCCATGCAGGAGAGTGCCATGAAATTCACCATTCCCATCCCGTTGCAGCAGGAGCACGCCGCACTGCACGAGCGCCTGCACAGCGCCACCCTGGAGCCGGGCGCGGTCGGCGCCGCGGCCAGAGAACTGGCTCGCCTG
>SCQQ01000054.1 GCA_004299095.1 Burkholderiaceae bacterium
GTGGCCACGCGATGATGCTGGAAGCGCCCGATGAGGTGCTGCTGGCGCTGAAGCGCTTTCTCGGCCGTTGACGGCGTTGCGGTGCATCTTCGGTCGCACGCGCGCCGCGGACCACGCCCGCTCCGGCGGAACGCGCGGCGTGCCGCCCGGGGCGCGGCACATGGCCGCTGGCTTGCACGAGATCACGCTGCGCGGTCCGGCGCCACGCCGAGGCCGCCTCTACCATTCACTACAACGCAGTCTCCGCCACCATCCTGCTGTTGCTGATCATGGACACGTTCGGCAACATCCCATATTTCGCCAGCGCGCTGAAGCGGGTGGCGCCCTCAACCCGCGCCGGGAAACCGTGATCGTCAAGCACTCGTCGCGGCCCGGAACCTCCACCCTACAGCGCGATGGCGACGGCCGCGTTTGCGGCAATCGATCGCGCCCTTGACCCAAAAGCGCTCACCTTACCTTGATCAGCCACCGGAGACCCTCATGACCCTGCCCCTCGAATTCGTGCGCC
Source organism: Burkholderiaceae bacterium (assembly GCA_004299095.1). Lineage (GTDB taxonomy): Bacteria > Pseudomonadota > Gammaproteobacteria > Burkholderiales > Burkholderiaceae_C > Ottowia. Next base: position 509 of record SCQQ01000054.1, read on the forward strand.
GCGGCGTGGCGGAACATGCCGATGCGACTGCCGTTTACTTCGGCGATGAGTCGCTCACTTTCAAGGAAGCCAACGACGCCGCCAATCGCATCGCCGCCGGCTTTGTCGCAGTCGGCCTGAAAAAAGGCGACCACGTCGGCCTGATCTACGGCAACAGCCTGTGGACCATCCCGGTCGATTTCGCCGCCATGAAATGCGGGCTGGTGCGCGTGCCGCTCAATCCGCGCTTGTCGCAGGAGGAGCACGCCCGCATGCTGGAAGAGGCCGACGTGCACGTGCTGGTGCACGACACCGCCACGGGCGAACGCGCGGCCGAATTGCTGAAGGGCGTGCCGCACGGCAAGCTGCTCGGGCTGGGCTGCGGCGCCGCCGACGGTAAAGGCCCGAATCTGCTGGACGACCGTTACGCCGGCGCCGGCGAGCCGAACGTGGACATCAGAGGCGAAGACCCGCTCATGCTGATCTACACCTCCGGCACCACGGGCAAGCTGAAAGCCGTGATCCACACGCACCGCAACTTTGGCGCCATCGGCGACAACATCCTGGCCAACCTGCTGAGCCCAGGCCCCGGATCGGTGATGTTGCACGCCGCGTCGCTGATCCACGCGAGCGGCACGTTCGTGCTGCCGTACTGGAGCCGCGGCGGCGCGTCGGCCGTACTGCCCGGGTTCGTGCCCAGGGATTTCGCCCAGGCGATAGCGCGCTACCACGTCACCGAAACCAACCTGGTGCCGACCATGCTCAGCATGCTGCTGTCCACCGGCGCACTTGACAGCGCCGATGTGTCCTCGCTGAAAACCATCATCTACGGTGCAAGCCCGATGCCGCGGCCCATCCTGGAGCGCGGCATCGAAAAGTTCGGCTATATCTTCAAGCAGTACTACGGCCAGACCGAAGCGCCGCTCGCCATCACCGTGCTCGACAAGGAGGACCATCGCAACCCGGATCTGTGGGCCTCGTGCGGCAAGCCGTCGTCCGACGTGGAGCTGCGCATCGCCGACGAGCACGGGATTCCGGTCAAGCCCGGCGACATCGGCGAGATGCAGTTGCGCGCGCCCTTTGCCATGCGGGGCTACTACAAGGCCGACGCGCTGAACGCCGACATGTGGCTGGACGGCGGCTGGCTGCGCACGCGCGACATGGCTCGCACCGACACCCAGGGCTACATCTATCTGGTCGACCGGCGCAGCGACATGATCATCACCGGCGGCTACAACGTCTATCCGCGCGAAGTGGAGGACGTGCTGCTGGAGCACCCGGCGGTGGCCGAATGCGCCGTGGTGGGCGCGCCCGACCCGAAGTGGGTCGAAGCCGTGACCGCGTTCGTCGTGCTGCGGCCTGGCCAATCCGCCACGGCCGATGAGCTGCAGGCGCTCGCGCGCCAGCACCTGGCGGGCTACAAGGTACCCAAGGCGGTGCGTTTCGTTGACAGCGTTCCCAAGACGGCGGTGGGCAAGCCGCTGCGCCGCGGTCTGCGCGACCAGTTGCGCGCCGAAGCCAACGCAAAGCAGGACTGACGCCATGGCCTACGACAACATCCGCGTCGAAACCGACGGCACCGTCACCACCGTGACCCTGGCGCGGCCTGAACGCCGCAATGCCGTCGACGGCCCGATGGGGCACGAACTGGCCGATGCGTTCCGCGCCTTCGAGAAATCGGACGCGCGCGTCGCGGTGCTGTACGGTGAAGGCGGCACGTTCTGCGCTGGCGCCGACTTGAAGGCGGTGGGCAGTGATCGCGGCAACCGTACCCAGCCGCACGGCGACGGCCCGATGGGCGTCTCGCGCCTGCGCCTCTCCAAGCCGGTAATCGCGGCGGTGAGCGGCTATGCCGTCGCGGGCGGTCTGGAACTCGCGCTCTGGTGCGATTTGCGCGTGGCCGAGCACAGCGCGGTGTTCGGCGTGTTCTGCCGGCGCTGGGGCGTGCCGCTGATCGACGGTGGCACCGTGCGCCTGCCGCGCCTGATCGGGCAGTCGCGCGCGCTCGACATGATCCTCACCGGCCGTCCCGTGGCGGCCGATGAAGCCGAGCGCATGGGCCTGGCCAATCGCGTCGTTCCCGATGGCCAAGCGCTGCCTGAGGCGCAAAAGCTGGCCGCACAGATCGCGGCCTTCCCGCAAACCTGCCTGCGCGGCGACCGCGCTTCGGCGCTGGCGCAGTGGGGCGCGAGCGAGCAGGCCGCCATGGCGGAGGAATTCATCATCGGCATGCGCTCGCTGGAAGAAGACGGCCACCTCGGTGCCGACCGCTTTGCGCAAGGCGCGGGGCGACATGGGGTGTTTGAATAAGCGAACGCGCAAAGCCGCAAACTGAACGTGAGATCGCGACCGCTCTCGTCTTCGCACTGGGGTCTGTTAACGCTATTTATGCCTGTGCGAACGCCCAACCTGCCCGAGCCGGCGCAACGCCACGACGTGAAGACATGATGGCCGCCCGCCCCCTGCGATCGGCGCGGCCATCCACAACTCGCCAAGAGTTGGTCAGCAATTCTCGAACGGGGTTACTGCGCCTTCGGCGCCGCATCCGTTGCCGGCGCCTGCCGCTGCATGTGTGAGTCGCGCCATTTCTTGCGCTTGGCCTCGTGTTTGGCCATGCGTTCGGCTTTCAGGCTTTCCAGCTTGGTCTGCTGCTCAGGCGTCAGTACCTTGTAGATGTCGGCGCGCACGCTCGCCATCTGTTGCACCCGCGCAATAGCGGCCTTGCCCTCGGCATCCGCCAGCGACGCGGCCGCGGACTGGTAGTCCGAATCGGTCGGCTTCATGGCTTCGAACGCCTGCCGTTGCTGGCGCAGTTGCTGCCACTGGCCCTTGTTCTGCTCAAAGTGGCTCTTCATGATCTCCTTCACGCTGGCCTTCTGCTCGGCCGTGAGGTTGAGCTGGTCCAGCATCTTCATGCCGTGCTTGCCGCCATGATGGCTCCAGCCGGCGTGTGGCCCCGCCTGGGGCGCGGCCATCGCGGGCACGCTGCCCAGAGCGAGCGCCGAGCAAAGCGCCAATCCAGCAATCAGATTCTTGCGCATGGGAAATACCTCCTGGGTTGATGAGAATAAAAACATGCGGTCGTTGGAGGGCAATCCAATGCGCTCGTTCGCCGTCGCGACGTAAAGATGGGTAAAGCGACTCCGGCGCTTCAGGCGCCGGGGTTTAATCCAGGGTCAGAAATCAATGGAACACGCTTTGCCCAAAAACGCGGGAACAATCCTTGAAACCCAACAACCGCCGTCCCCGCGAAGCCTGTCCTCGACCCAGATCGGAGAGCGGGAGCCCAGGGCGTTTCCGCAGCGTCCGAAGAAGGCGCTGGATTCCCGCCTTCGCGGGAATGACGGGAGGAAGCGAAGCATCCGCCTTTATTTCCGACTGCCGTGTAATCGGAGCCATCGAACGAACCACCCGCCATGCCCCGAATCCTGATTGCCGATGACGACCGCGCGCTCTGCGACCTGCTCGCGCAGTACCTGCAGCGCGAGGGCTTCGACGTCGACCTCGCGCACGATGGCGAAGCGGCGCTGGCGCGCCTGCGCGGCGCGACGGGGCGACCCGATCTGCTGATCCTCGACGTCATGATGCCGGGGCGCGACGGCCTGGAGACGCTGCGCGAGCTGCGCGCCACCGACCGCCTGCCGGTGATCATGTTGTCGGCACGCGGCGAGCCGCTGGACCGCGTGACCGGACTGGAACTGGGCGCAGACGACTATCTGCCCAAGCCCTGCCTGCCGCGCGAGCTGCTGGCGCGCATCCGGGCACAGTTGCGGCGCAGCGCCCCCACCGAAGCCACGGCCGAATGGCAGGTGGGCGCGTTGCGGCTGCTGCCCGACGAGCGCCGCGCGCTGGTCGAGAGCCAGGAGCTCATCCTGACCGGCGCCGAATTCCAGTTGCTGCTGGCGCTGGCGCAGCGCGCCGGCGAATTGATGGACAAGGCGGCGCTCACGCGCCTGGCGCTCGGGCGTGAGCTGGAACCCTACGACCGCAGCATCGACGTGCACGTGAGCCGCCTGCGCCACAAGCTGGCCGCGGCGTCGGCGCGCGCACCCCGCATCGACTCGGTGCGCGGCGCCGGTTACGTGCTGCTCGCGAACGCTGAATGAATCCGTTCAAAAGCCCGCTCTACCGCCGCCTGCTGCTATGGTTCTTCGCAGTCAACCTGGTGGTGCTGGTGCTGGGCGGCTTCCTGGCGCAGCGCTTCATCGAATACACCACCGCCGTGGAAGTCGACTGGGGCGCGCTGGCCCGGGCCGCCAACGCCGCCTACGAGGACGGCGGTGCGCCGGCGCTGGGCGCATGGGCCGCGCGGCAGCGCCACGAAGGCATCGAAGCCACGCTATTCCAGGACGGCGCGGCGCTGGCGCCGATCCGCCTGCCGTCCGCGCTCTGGCGCGCGCTGCCCGCCATGCTGTCGGCTGACAGCGACCTGGTGCTGCGGCCGTGGCGCGGCGCACGCGCCTACCTCGCGGTCCAGGCCGTGACCGGCGCCGACGGACAGATGCGGCAACTGGTGGCCCTGAGCCGCACACACGCGCGCTTGCGGCCGCAGACGCGCGGGCACATCCTGCTCGGCATCCAGTTGATGCTGTCGCTGCTGTTCATCGGCCTGGTGGGCTGGTGGGTGGCGCGCGGCGTGGCGCGGCCGGTCGAATCCCTGCGCGCGGCGGCCCGGCGCATGGCCGCGGGCGACCTCGCGGCGCGCGTGCCGCAGCCCAGCCGAGGACGCCACGACGAACTGGCGCAACTGGCGGCGGATTTCAACGTCATGGCCGAGCGCATCGAAGCGCTGGTGGCGCACGACCGGCGCGTGCTGCAAGGCTTGTCGCACGAAGTGCGCTCGCCGCTCGCGCGCCTGCAACTGATCCTCGACCTGGCGCAGCACGACCGCGACCCCGCTGCAGCCGAGCGGCACTTCCATCAGGCCGAACAGGAAATCGCCCGGCTCGATCGCCTGACCGGCGACATGCTGGCGCTGTCGCGCATGGAAAGCCAGTTGCCCGGCATGGAGCGCGAGCGTCTGGACCTCGCGGAGCTGGCGCAGCGCGTGCTGCAGCAGGCGCGGGTGGAAGCGGATGCGCGCCGTATCGCGCTCGACTGGCAAGCGCCCGCCGCACCGGTGGAAGTCGAAGGTCACGCGCTGCTGCTGGAGCGCGCGCTGAACAACCTTCTGTCCAACGCCATCAAGTACAGCCCCGAAGGCGGCCGGGTCGAACTGGCCGTGCGGGCGCACGGGGGCCGGGCCGAATGCGTGCTGCGCGACCACGGGCCGGGCGTGCCCGAGGCCGATATGGCGTCGCTGTTTCGGCCGTTCTTCCGCGGCCGCAATGGCGCGCGCGCCGAAGGCCATGGCCTCGGCCTGGCGCTGGCGCTGCGCGCCGCCAAGGCGCACGGCGGCGACATCACGCTGCGCAACGCCGCAGGCGGCGGCCTGGAAGCGTGCCTGCGCGTGCCGCTGGCGCAAGCCGACGCTTGAATCGCCGCTCGGTCGAGCCGAGTCCGTGAGCCGCCCGGCAATGGCACGGATGAAACCATCCACCGAACTAAAACGCACGTTCCCACTCCCAAAGGTTGTCAATCACACGCAACGCGAAACAACGCGAGGAGACGCATCACCCACTTGGATCAAAACTCCGGAGTCGGAAACCAGCGAAACGCGCTTTGCCGCAAAAGCGCCCGGACGATCCTTGAAACCGAAAAGATCGCAATCCCGCCGTCCTCCTGAAACGCATCATTGACCGCGATCGGGAAGCGGGGATGGCGCGCAACCGCGAGGCGTCGCCTTGGTTTCCGACTACCGTGCAGAAGAGTGCTTTCGGCCGTCCGGCCCGAGAAAGCACCCAATCGACTCGGTTCTCATCGACGGTCAAGTGCTGGAACGCCCAGCCGCTAGCCATTGCACAGAGCTTGGAAGCCTTTCGAGGAAGCAACCATGTCGACAACGGCTCATGCAGTACCCGGCGGCGCTCCGTCCCGCCCATCCACCACCGCCCGGACGAACGCGTCCGCGGCGGCGCCCACCAGCGCCACCCTTGCCAGCGACGCGCGCCTGAAGCGTCATGTCGGCCCGATCGGCCTGCTGTTCGTGGCAGTGGGCTCGATCATCGGCTCCGGCTGGCTGTTCGGCGCGCTGTTCGCAGCCGAGCAGGCCGGGCCGGCCGCCATCCTCTCCTGGGTGTTCGGCGCCATCATGATCCTGTTCATCGGCCTCACCTACGCTGAGCTCGGCACCATGTTCCCGGTGTCCGGCGGCGTGGCGCGCTACCCGCATTTCGCCTGGGGCTCGTTCGCCAGCTACACCAACGGCTGGATCACCTGGATCGCCGTGGCCTCCGTGGCGCCGGTGGAAGTCGAAGCGGCGCTGCAATACGCCAACAACTACATCCCCTGGCTGCAAAAACTGAGCGACGGCGTGCCGGTGCTCACGCCCGGCGGATTCATCGTGGCGCTGGTGCTGCTGGCAATTTTCTGCGTCATCAACACGCTCGGCATACGGCTCTTCACGCGCATCAACAACATCGCCGTGTGGTGGAAGCTGGGCGTGATCACGCTGGTGGTGATCGCCCTGTTCGCGGTGGGCTACCACCCCGGGCACCTGAACAATCCGAAGTTCGGCGGCTTCGTCCCGCTCGGCTGGAGCGGCGTGTTCTCCGCCATTGCGACTGCCGGCGTGGTGTTCTCCTACTTCGGCTTCCGGCAAGGCGTGGAACTGGCGGGCGAGACCGACAACCCGCAGCGCAACATCCCGCTCGCCATCATCGGCTCGCTGGTGCTGTGCGGCATCGTTTACGTGCTGCTGCAAATCGCTTTCCTCGGCACGCTGCCCGACGCGGCGCTGGTCGACGGCTGGGCGCACATCGGCACGGCATTCAAGGGCGGCGTGAGCCAGCACGACCTGGCGTTCGGCCCGATGGCGGCGCTGGCCGGAACCATCGGCCTGTCGTGGCTGATGCTGCTGCTCTACATCGACGCCTTCATTTCGCCAGCGGACACGGGCTTCATCTACACCATGCTGACGTCGCGCATTTCCTACGCGATGGGGCGCAACGGCAACGCGCCCAAGGGACTCTCCAAAGTGAACCGCTTCGGCGCGCCGTGGATCAGCGCCATCTTGGCGTTCTTCATTTGCGGGCTGTTCCTGCTGCCGTTCCCGGGCTGGCAAAAGCTGGTGGGGTTCGTCACGTCGGCCACGGTACTGTCGTTCGGCACCGGCCCGCTGATCCTGATGATCCTGCGGAAAGAGTTGCCCGATCAGAAGCGGCCGTTCCGCCTGGGCGGCGGCTGGATCATTCCGTATCTTGCGTTCCTCTCGTCCAACCTGATCGTCTACTGGTCGGGCTGGGACGTGGACTGGAAACTGATGGTGGTGGTGGTGATCGGCTTCGTCCTGCTCTGGATCCACGAAGCCATCAACGGCAAGAACACGCCGGCGCTCGATTTCCGTCATGGTTGGTGGATGCTGGTGTGGCTCGCGGGCCTCACCATCCTGAGCTGGATCGGCAACTTCCCGGCCGTGGGCAAGCACGCCGGCAACCTGGGCTGGCTCACGCTGGTCACCAGCGCCGTCCTGATCGCGCTCTTCTCGGTGTTCATCATGTGGCTCGCCTACGCCACGCGGCTGCACAGCGCCGAAGTGGTCGCGCGGATCAGCCAGAAATGGACCGGCGAAGAAACGTGAAGGGTGCTCCCTTGGTCGCGCCGGAACGAGGTGCACCCGATCGGTTGCGACACCCTGAGGCGCTGGTGTAGGCTCGGGGCCGGACCCCGTGCCGCTGGCGTACGATTCGCGGCACGCGTACACAACATCCACAGGAGACAACCATGAACGCTTCAGGGCAGGCTTTTCTTGCCGCTCGCGACACCTTGATCAAGTACCGCGCCGATTACGCGCAGGCGGTCAAGCACTTCACCTGGCCGCGGCTCGAGCACTTCAATTGGGCGCTCGATTACTTCGACGAAATGGCCCGGGGCAACGAGCACACCGCCCTCGTGATCGTGGGCGGCGGCACGACCCGCACGGCGACGTTCGCGCACATGGCCAAGCGCTCGGCGCAGGTCGCCAACCACCTGCGCCAGCTCGGCGTGAAGCGCGGCGACGCCATCATGCTGATGATGGGCAACGAGCCCGAGCTGTGGGAAACCATGCTCGCCGCGATCAAGCTCGGCGCACCGTTCATTCCGTGCAGCGTGCTGCTCACGCCCAAGGACCTGGCCGACCGCATGCAGCGCAGCGGCGCGCGCCACGTGGTCACCGTGCCGGAATACGCCGAGCGCTTCACGGCCAGCGGCGGCGCGCGCGTTTGCGTGGGCGCCAAAACGCCCGCCGGCTGGATGAACCACAACGCCGCCTACCAACTGCCCGAGGCCTTCAAGCCCGACGGCGAAACGCGCGCCGACGACGCGATGATCTACTACTTCACTTCCGGCACCACGTCGCAGCCCAAACTCGTCGTGCAAACGCACGCGAGCTACCCCATGGGGCACCTGACGACGATGTATTGGGTCGGCATGAAACCGGGCGACGTGCATTTCAACCTGTCGTCCCCGGGCTGGGCCAAGCACGCCTGGAGTTCGTTCTTTGCACCATGGAACGCCGAAGCCACCATCGTCGCCATGAACATGGACCGCTTCGACGCCAAGGTGCTGCTGCAATGCCTGGCCGACCAGCACGTGGCCACGTTCTGCGCGCCGCCGACCGTGTGGCGCATGATGATCCAGCAGGACTTGAAAGCCTGGAAAGGCAAGCTGGCGCTGCGCGAGCTGGTGAGTGCCGGCGAGCCGCTGAACCCGGAAGTGATCGCGCGCGTGCGCGACGCCTGGGGCGTGACCATCCGCGACGGCTACGGCCAGACCGAAACGCCCGCCATCATCGCCAACAGCCCCGGCCAGAAGCTGAAGGAAGGCTCGGTCGGCCGCCCCATGCCGGGCTTCCACATCGAACTGCTCGATGGCGATGGCAAAACCGCGGACGAAGGTGAAGTGAGCATTGCCCTCACGCCCGAGCGCCCCGTCGGCCTGATGCAGGGCTATCTGCAAGACGCCGAGCGCACCGCCAAGGTGATGCGGGGCGGCTTCTACCACACCGGCGACGTCGCCATGCGCGACAAGGACGGCTGGTTCACCTACGTCGGCCGCGCCGACGATGTGTTCAAGGCGTCCGACTACCGCATCAGCCCGTTTGAGCTGGAGAGCGTGATGATCACGCACCCCGACATCGTCGAAGCGGCGGTGGTGCCCAGCCCGGACCCGGTGCGCACGTCGGTGCCCAAGGCGTTCGTCACGGTGAAAGCAGGCACCCAGATCACGCCCGAATTCGCGCGCGCGGTGTTTGTTTTCGAGCGCAAGGAGCTGGCCGCCTACAAGCGCGTTCGGCGCATCCAGTTCGTCGATGATTTGCCGAAAACCATTTCCGGCAAGATCCGTCGCGTGCAGTTGCGTGCCGACGAGGCCGAGCGGCGCGCCGCCAACCAGCGCGGCGAGCATGAGTTCCTGGAAGAAGATTTCCCGGATCTGAAACAGGAATCCAAGTAAATGAAGAAGCCATCCGGATCGCCCCGGATGGCTTTTCAGACTCCGGCTCGCTGCAACCGCACCGGCTTGCGCGCCGCGCGGTCGGGCGAACGACGTACGCCACTAGAAGGAGATCAGCCACCGTCCAACCCAATCTCGACTTTTTACGTGCCCTCTTTTTCACATCAAATATTCAATAGTCAGGAGACAAGATGAAGGCCAAACGGATATTCCCCCTGCTCGCACTGTTTGCGGCGTGCCAAATGGCAAGCGCCGCCGGCACCTTGAAAATCGGCGTGCTGAACGACCAATCGGGTCCCTACGCCGATTTCGGCGGCAAGACCTCGGTGGTCGCGGCCGAAATGGCGGTGAAAGATTTCGGCGGCACCGTCCTCGGCGAGAAAATCGAAGTGATCTCCGCCGATCACCAGAACAAGCCCGATCTGGCCACCTCCATCGCGCGGCGCTGGTTCGACACCGACGGCGTGGAAATGATCACGGATCTCACCAATTCCAGCGTCGCGCTCGCGGTGCAGGCGCTGGCCAAGGAAAAAGGCAAGATCACCATCGCGACCGGCCCGTTCTCGTCGGCGCTCACGAATGAAGCGTGTTCGCCCACCGGCTTCCACTGGGTGTTCGACACCTACGCCGCGCCCAAGGGCACCGCCACCGGCCTGATCCAGGAAGGCAAGAAGACCTGGTACATCATGGCCGCCGACTATGCCTTCGGCCACCAGATGCAGGAAGACCTGACGAAAACGGTCGATGCCAACGGCGGCAAGGTGGTCGGCTCCGCGCGCGTGCCGCTCGGCACCACCGACTTTGCGTCGTTCATCCTGCAGGCGCAGTCGTCCAAGGCGCAAGTGATCGCGCTCGCCAACGCGGGCACCGACACCATCAACGCCATCAAGCAGTCGAGCGAATTCGACGTCACCAAGAAGGGGCAGAGCATTGCCGCCTTGGCGATGGTCATCAGCGACGTGCATTCGCTCGGCCTCGACAAGGCGCAGGGCTTGGTCGCGACCACCGCGTACTACTGGGACCGGAACGACGCCAGCCGCAAGTTCGGCGAGCGCTTCATGAAGCTCACCGGCCGCATGCCCGGCATGGTGCAAGCCGGCACCTACTCGGCCACGCTGCATTACCTGCAAGCCGTGAAGGCTGCGGGAACGGTTGACGCGCACAAGGTGGCCGAAGAAATGCGCAAGCTGCCGGTGCACGATTTCTTTGCCGAGAACGGCGTGGTGCGCAAAGACGGCCGCATGGCGCACGACATGTATCTGGTCGAAGTGAAAACGCCCGCCGAATCCAAGGGGCCGTGGGATTACTACAAGGTGCTGCGCACGCTGCCGGCAAGCCTCGTGACCCGGCCGCTGTCGGAAAGCAAGTGCCCGCTGGTGAAGGGCTGAACCAGCCCGCGCGACCGATCGTCACCTGATCGGCTGCGACGGCGCATGAAAAGAGCGCTTTTCGGCCGACCCGTCTTGAGCGGCGACCGATCACGGATGCGGCAGCGCTGCCGCATCCAGCTTGGCATCGATGAAGAACGGGCGCTTCTTGTCGCGCTTGGCCAGCGCGGCCATCGCGGCTTTCAATTCCTCGCTGCTGCGCACGGTCAGACTCTCGAAGCCAAACGCCGCGGCAATCGGCGCGAACTCGGGCCAACGGTGCATGGAGGTGCCCGCGTCCATGTTGCGGCCGGCGTACTGGATGTATTCGGCGCCGTAGCTGCTGTCGTTGCAGACCACGATCACCACGTCGAGCTGCTCGCGCGCCATGGTCGCGAGTTCGCTCACGCCGCCCAGCATGAAACCGCCGTCGCCCGCCACCAGCAAGGTGGTGCGCCCGCCCGCCGCGGCCGCGGCGCCGATGGCTGCGCCCACGCCCAAGCCGATCGAGGCAAAGCCGATGGTGTCGACGTAATCGCGCGGGTTCTGCACCTGGATCAGGGGCCAGGCGCCAAACAGGAAACGGCCAGTGTCGGTCACGTACACGCGGTCTTTCGGCAGCGCCTGATTCACGGCGCCCAGCAGTTCAAACAAGTCCACCGTGCCGGCGGCTGAAGCCCGTTTCAGGCGCGGCGGCGTGCTGCGCAGCGCTTTCAGCTTTTGCAATAGGTCGTCGCTGCGATAGCCGGAGGACGGAATTTCCGCTTCGTCCAGCCACTTCACCATGGCGTCGGCGGTCAGCCCCGGATCGCCCACCAGGCCGGCGTCGACCGGCGTGAAGCGCCCGATCTGGCTGACCTCGGGATTGATCTGGATGATGCGTTTGCCTTTTGTCAGGCCGCCCAGGCCGCCGGTGAACTTGTTCAGGCTGGCGCCGAAGACGATCAGGCAGTCGGCGCCGCCAATCGCTTCCAGCGCCACCGGGTTGCTCACCGTGCCACACAGCCCGAGATTGAACGGGTCGCTGGCAAACAGGCCCTTGCCGCGCACCGACGTGGCGACCGGCGCGCCGATGCGTTCGGCGAGGCGCAGGATGGCCGCCTGCACGTCCGGCGCGCGCGCGTCGCGGCCGCCGACGATCACCGGCTTGTGCGACGAGGCAATGATGCCGATCGCGTTGTCCATGTCGGTGCTGGCGGCAATCACGCTGCGCGTTTCCGGAAAGCGCAGCGCGGCCTTGACGTAATCGACTTCCAGCCACTGGAATTCGATCGGCATGTTGAACACCACCGGACGCCGCTCCACCTTGGCGCGATAAAAGGCGCGCACCAGGTCCTCGGTCAACGTCTGGGGCGAGCGCATCAATTCAAAGCCGGCGCCAGTGGCTTCGACGAACGCGCGCTGGTCGATTTTTTGCGCGTGCTCGCGGTCGTCCACCGACGTGTCGCCCGCCAGCAGCACCATGGGCGTGGCGGTCTTCACGCCTTCGACCAGCGCCGTCATGGTGTTGGTGAGCGCCGGCCCGTGCGTCACCGTGGCGACGCCGATTTCCTCCGACACGCGCGCGTAGCCCAACGCCATCAGCACGGCGCCGGCCTCGTGCACCGCGCCGATGTACTTGCCTTTGCGGTCGCGCAAGTAGCTGTCCACCATGAACAGGTTGCCGTCGCCGATCAGGCCGAAGAGTTGTTTCACGCCGATGTCGGTGAGGGCGTGCGCGAGGGCTTCGTAAACTTTCATGCTCGGGTCTCCTAGTGATTGAGGGTTAACGGCTTAACGTAGCGTCCATGGTAGCCGCGCACCAAGGCGCTATTTGCCCGCGATGAAACTCGCGTCGGTCAGTTGCGACAGCAGCCGGTCGTAGAAGCGCACCGCGTCGGCGTAGCCCGCGACACTCAAGCGCCCGTTGGCGCCGTGGATGCGCTTCAGGTCTGCAGCGTGCGCCTGCAGCGGGGTGAACGCAAACACGTGATCGCCGAGGACGCCATTCAGAACGGAGTGGTCGCTCCGGGCCATCAGCACCGGCGCCACCACGGCCTCGGGGAAGACCTCGCGAATCGTGCGATCCAGGATCTGATACTGCGCTGAAGCGGTCGGCGCCACGTCGATCGGGCGTTGCGCCACCGGCAGCGCGGAAAGCTCAAAACGGCCCGCCGGAACCACGTCCGACACCACGTGGCGCACGTGCTCGAGAAGGTGCGGCGCGCTTGCACCCGGCGGGATGCGGAAGTCCAGGGTGGCATCGGCGTCGCCGGTCACGGCGCCAGCCTCTTTCCCCGGCGGATCCGCTGCCGCCATGGTGATGCCGTGCAGCCAGGCCTTGGTGGCGACGGCGCGTTCAAGCTGTCTCTCGACGATCGGGCCAAACAGCCAGCGATTGGCGAACAGCACGCGCACGACGCCATGCATTTCCGGCACGAGCGCATTCAGCGTGGGTCCGGCGATGCCATTCCAGGATGCGGTCGGCGGCTCGGCTTCGAGGCGCAGCAGCACGCGCTGCAACAACGCGCTGGCGCCGGCTTCGGGCTGCCCGGCGGCTGACGTACCGGGCGCTGGCGGGCGCACCTTGATGACAATCGATTCGTTGCCGTTTCCGCCCGCGCCGATCAGCGCAGTGGGCGCGGCAATGCCCGGCACGACGCCATCGAGGATGGGCTGGCCTTGTTCCAGCACGAACGCCGGATGGATGCCGCGCTGCTTCAACAACTCGGCGATCTTGGCGGTATCGCGCGCGCCGCCCACTTCCGCGTCCGCGCTGTAGGCCAGGTAAACGGTGCGCCGCGGCTGGTAGTTCTTCTGGATCAGTCGGTCGATCGCTTCCAGTTGCGCCATCAGGCTGCTCTTGTCGTCCCAGAGGCCGCGCCCCCAGACAAAGCCGTCCTTGATCTCGCCCGAGAACGGCGGCACCTGCCAGTCTTTATCCGTACCGGGTGCAACCGGCACCACGTCCTGGTGCGCCAGCAGCAGAATCGGCGCCGCCTTGGGATCGGTCCCGCCCCAGCGGTAGAGCAGACCGAAGTCGCCGACGTCCTCGCGCTGCAGCGCCGCGTTCACGTTGGGGAACAACTGCGCCAACAGCACGTGCAGCGCCTTGAATTGATCGGCATGCAACTGCGGATCGGTCGCCGAGGATATGGTTTGCAACTGCACCGCTGCAGCCAGCCGCGCTGCCGCCGCGTTCTCATCCAGCCCGATCGGCGCAAGCGGCGCCACCTTGATTTGCCGCGACGTCCCACGCCACGTATTGATTGCCAAGACCAGCGCGAGCGCCAGCACCAACGCCAGCAACCCCAAACCCATTCTCTTCAGCACAACAGAAACCCTTGATCAAAACGCGCTCGGCGCCGCCTGTTCGAACCGCGGCAAGCGTGCCACGGCAGACCTCACCGGCGGCGGGATTATCGTGAAAACGCGCCGGGCAGCCGGCAATCCATCAGTAGAACCCCGTATTGCGATTCGCCCGCGATGCGAACTATCCTGCATGCCGCAGTTTGACTGCGCGAGCAGCGGCGTATCCTAGGGAGGCTCTGTACAAACTAAGCGATGGCGCACGCGCTGGATTCGGAGGGAATGCAAGGCGCTTCTGCGGTCAGGTAGCCGGGCTACTGACGAGGAGAGCAGCGCCGCCCGCCGGAGACCGGCGCTGTGCGGCGCGCCACGGGTTGTGCAGCGCATCCCTGAGAGAGACCGCACCAGCAAGGACCCTTCCGCTCGCCACGACCCATTGAAACCTCCACCGCGGTGAAACCCAGTTTTCGCTGCGCTGCGTTCGATGCAATCGAGACGCCGGTTGATCATCACCATGAAAGGTTGACGCAATGAACGACAACACGCATCGAGACAACGACAAACCGCAAGCCGCCGATCGCCCCAACAAGGGCCGCCGCAAGACGCTGAAAACGGCTTTGGCACTGGGGGTGGCCGCCGAAGTGGCGCAACTGTTCCCGCCCGCCATCATCGCGGCGCGCGGCGAGGAGCCGGTGAAATTCGGCATCGACAACCCGCTCACGGGCACCTACGCCATCACCGGCCGCAACGAATTGCACGGCATGGAGCTCGCCATCGATGAAATCAACGCCAAGGGCGGCGTGCTCGGGCGCCAGGCGAAATTGATCGTCGAAGATTCCACCAGCGGCGACGCCGGCGTGGCGGTGCAAAAAGCACGCAAGCTGATCGATCGCGACAAGGTCGATTTCCTGGTCGGCAACGTCAATTCCGGCCTGACCATCGCGATGTCGGCCGTGGCCTACGAAAAAGGCGTTTTCATGATGGACCCGGGCGGGCACGCCGACGACATCACCGGCAAGCACTGCCACTGGAACGTGTACCAGGTCGACCCGTCCACCACCTTGCTGGTGAACGCGATTGCGCCCTCGCTGGTGAAGCGCTACGGCAAGAAGTTCTACTTCCTGGTGCCCGATTACGCGTTCGGTCACGGCTTGCTGGATGCGTACAACGTCAACCTGAAGAAGCTCGGCGCGGAAAACGTCGGCACCGACCTGATCCCGCTCGGCACCACCGAATACTCGTCCTACCTGATCAAGGCGCAAGCCGCCAAGCCGGATGTGATCGTGATCCTGCAAAACGGCGAAGACCAGACCAACGTGCTGAAGCAGGCGGTGCAATTCGGTCTGGACAAGCGCTTCCACATCGCGGGTGCCAACATCGAACTGGAAACGCTGGAGGCCCTGCCCCCCACCTCGCGCATCGGCGACTGGGTGATCGAGTGGTACTGGAACCAGCCGAACGTGCCGCACGTGAAGGAATTCACCGACGCCATCATGAAGAAGACCAAGCGCGTGCCGACCGCGCGCACCTGGTTCGGTCACACCGCCATCCACGCCTGCGCGCTGGCGGCCAACACCGCCAAGTCGCTGGAGCCTGTCAAGATGGCCAAGGCATTGAACGGCCTGACACTGCCGCCGGAAGTGGCGCTGCAGCCTTACCCAGCCACGTTCCGCGCCGACCAGCACTTGCTGATCGGCACGCTCTGGGCCGGCAACGCGCAGGCCAAGGGCGCCGCCGGGCCCGACGACTTGTTCCACATCGTCGACACGATCGAAAGCAAGACCATCGCGCCGACGATCGAGGAAACCGGCTGCAAGATGACGTGGCCGAGCTGATGCTTGGCAGCGTTCACGGAAGCTCCCGGTCTGCGTGAGACGGTGGGCTTCCGTTCGCTCCAACCTCGTTCGTGCGGCCGGAGCGCCGCGCCGGGCGGGGTTCCCTTTTCGCTGGCGCGCCGGGTCGCCGCGGTACCATCCGCCGGTTTTCTGAATGCGGCGTGGCGACGCGTGCCGCGCGCGCATCCGGAACGTCGAGGAAGTTTTGCGTGGCTGACCTGATCCTGCTCAACGTTTTCAACGGCCTGATCATCGGCGCCTTCTACGCGCTCATGGCGCTCGGGCTGTCGTTGATCATCAACCTGACCAACGTCATCAATTTCGCCCACGGCGGCTTCCTGGCGCTGGGCGCGTATTTCGCTTACACGCTGGAACCTTACGTGGGCTTCTGGGGCGCGCTGGTGCTGGCGCCATTCCTGGCCGCCATCGTCGGCCTGATCGTCGAGCGCGTGGTGATTCGCCCGTGCTACAACCGCGACCCGCTCTACAGCCTGCTGCTCACGTTCGGCCTGGCGTTCGTGCTGGAAGACAGCGTGCGTTTCATCTGGGGCGCGCAGGGGCTGCCGTTTCATGTGCCGGCGGCGTTGCAGTCTTCCATCAGCAGCACGCTGTTCTTCATCACCGGCTACCGCGTCTTCATGGTGGCGCTGGTGGCGCTGGCAGTGATCATCCTGTTCCTGGTGCTGAAAAAGACCCGGCTCGGCATGCGCATTCGCGCCGGCACGCTGGATTTGGAAATGGTGTCGGCGCTGGGCGTGGACGTGCGCATCCTGCGCAACCTGAATTTCGGCCTAGGCGTGTTTTTCGCCGGGCTCGCGGGTGTGCTTGCGGCCGGCATGCTGGGCCTCGTACCCACCATCGGCTCGGCGCTCATCATGCCGAGCTTCGTCGCCATCATCGTGGGGGGCTTGGGCAGCCTGGTCGGCACGCTGGTGGGCGGTTTGATCATCGGCGTGGCGGCGGGCGTGGTCACGGTGTTCTACCCGTCCGCTTCGGAAGCCACGATTTACATCATGATGGCCATCGTGCTGCTGTTCCGCCCGTATGGCCTGTTCGGTGAAGAAGGTGGAACCAAGCTGTGATTGAAAACAAAAAAGCGGCCGGGCTGGCGCCGCAAGCGGTGCTGTGGGTCCTGCTGCTCACCATGCCCTACTGGATCGGCCATGTCGGTGGCTATACCGACCTGGCGTCGCGCATCATCATCATCGGCTTGGTGGCGCTGGCCACCAACCTGATGGTGGGGCACACCGGGGTCATGGCGTTCGGACACGCCGCCTACTTCGGGCTGGGCGCCTATGCCACCGGCCTCACGCTCAAATACCTGATGCCGAGCACGCCGCTGGGCATGCTGGTCGGCATCGTGGTCGGCACCCTGGGCGGCGCGGCCGTGGGCTACCTGATCATCCGGTTGCGCGGGATTTACTTCGCGCTCGCCACGATCGCGTTTGGCCAAGTGTTCTATTTCATTGCGTTCCGCTGGAATTCGGTGACCGGCGGCGACAACGGCCTGACCGGTTTCCAGCGCGTGCCGCTGCACCTCGGCTTCACGCAGATCGACATCACCACCCACAGCACGACGTTCTACTATTTCGCGCTCGCCGTGTTCGCCGTATGCGCGCTGCTGATGGCGATCGTGCTGCGCTCACCGTTCGGCCACACCATGCGCGCCATTCGCGAGAACCAGCGGCGCGCGCAGTTCCTCAGCATCCCGGTGAGCAAGCACATCTGGATCGCCTACACCATCTCGTGCTTTTTTGCCGCCGTGGCGGGCTCGCTCTACGGCCTGCTGAACAACTTCGTGAGCCCCAACGACCTGCACTGGACGCTGTCGGGTGACTTCGTCCTGATGGCCGTGATCGGCGGCATGCGCACGTTCTGGGGGCCGCTCCTCGGCGCGGCGATTTTCGTGGCGGCGCAGGACTACCTGTCCAGCATCACGCAGAACTGGATGTTCTTCATCGGCATGATTTTTGTCCTCGCAGTGCTGTTCCTGCCGCGCGGACTGGCCGGCGTGCTGCAGAAAAAAGCGTCATGAGCCTGCTCGAAATTCAGAACGTCTCGCAGCACTTCGGCGAGCTGGTGGCCGTCAAGGACGTCACGCTCAACGTCGAGCAGGGCGAGCTGCACGCGGTGATCGGTCCCAACGGCGCCGGCAAGACCACGTTCTTCAACATGATCAGCGGCTTCTACAAGCCAACGCACGGCCGCATCGTTTTCAATGGCCAGGACGTGACGGCGCTCACGCCCGAAGCGCGCGTGCAAATGGGCATGGCCCGCACCTTTCAAATCACCGAAGTGTTCCGTGAACTGACGGTGCGTGACAACCTGCGCATTCCGGTGGAAGTGGCGCAGGGACTGCGGCTCCGGCTCTACCGCACGCGGCAGCAGACCGAACAGACCGAGCGGCGCATCGACGAGTTGCTGGAACTGGGCGGGCTCACCGACAACGCCGACCGCAACGTGGGCGAACTCTCGCACGGCGACCAGCGCTCGACCGAAATCATGATGGCGGTCGCCATGAAACCCAAGCTGCTGCTGCTGGACGAACCGGCCGCCGGCATGGGAACGCGCGAGACCTACAGCACCGCGCTGCTGATCCGCAAGCTGCACCGCAAGCAGAAGCTCACCATCGTGCTGGTCGAGCACGACATGCGCGTGATCTTCAATCTCGCGGACCGGATCACGGTGCTGACCGAAGGAGAAATCCTCGACCAAGGCACTCCGGACGAGATTGCCGCGAGCGAAAAAGTGCGCACCGCCTACCTGGGGGACGAACGTGAAAGCGCTTGAAGTCCGCGAGCTGAATACGTTCTACGGCAAGAGCCACATCCTGAAGGGCGTGAGCCTGGAAGTGGGCGAAGGCGAACTGGTCACGCTGCTCGGGCGCAACGGCGCCGGCAAGACCACCAGCCTGCGCAGCATCATGGGCCTGACGCCGGCGCGCAGCGGCCGAGTCAGCATTTTCGGCACCGAGGCCACGCACCTGCCGCCGTTTCGCATCGCGCGCCTGGGCGTTGGGCTGGTGCCCGAAGGCCGCCGCGTTTTCGCCAACCTCACGGTCGAGGAAAACCTGAAGATTCCGGTCGATCGGCCCGGTCCGTGGGACGTCAAGAAGGTGTACGAGCTGTTCCCGCGCCTGGCGCAGCGCAAGCAGCACAAGGGCAAGCAACTCTCGGGCGGCGAGCAGGAAATGCTGTCGATCGCCCGCGTGCTGCTGCTGAACCCCAAGCTGCTGCTGCTGGACGAACCGTCACAGGGCCTGGCGCCGCTCATCGTCAAGCACGTTTTCGACATCATCGTGGCGGCGCGCAATGCCGGCACCTCGGTGCTGCTGATCGAGCAGAACGTGCGAGCGGCCGTGAAGATCGCCGACCGTGCGTACGTGCTGGATCACGGCGCCATCAGCTACAGCGGGCCGGCCAGCGACATCGCGCAAGACGAAAAGAAAGCGCAGGAACTGGCGGGCGCCACGGCCGAGAAGTGGGAATTCCCGGAAGACGATTGAGCAGCCCGGGAAGTCACACCATCGGACCCCAATCGCCGACGGAAACCGTCGTCACCGCGGCACCGAACCGCACCATCGAGCAGTCTGGCGCCGCCGATTCAACTGGTCCCGCAGCGCGCTGAAGCCCGCCGCAGTGCGCTTATTTCAGACAATGCGCGCATGAGCAAAACCAAGTGGATCATCGGACTCGCGCTCGCGCTGGTGATCGCATACTTCGTCGCTTCGCCCTGGATCACGGTCCACCGCATGAAAACTGCGGTCGAACAGCACGACGGCGCGGCGCTTGCGGCGCACATCGACTTGCCGAGCGTGCGGCAGAGCCTGAAGGATCAGATCAACGGCCGCGTCAAACACCAGATCTCAGGCGATGCCAACGCCGCCGACAACCCCCTGGCCGCGTTCGGCACGGCGCTGGCCGGCCTGCTGGTCGACAAATTGGTGGACGCCACCGTGACTCCAGCCGGCATTTCGGAGCTGATGGAAGGCATGGCGCCGCAACTGCCGCTCCCGGGTGCCGCGGCCGAATCGCCTGCGCAAAGTGCCGAGGGCAGCGCGCCCAAGCCGTTGGCCCGCGCTTCCATGGGCTACGCCGCGTGGAACCGGTTCGTGGTGACCGCGAAAGATCGCAACGGCCGCGAGCAAAAATTCGTCCTGCAGCGGCGCGGCCTGGACTGGAAACTGACCGAGGTGATCCTGGCGTTGGATTGATCGTCCGGCCGCTTTGGCTGGCCATTCGCCGCCTAACCGGGCGCCAGCAGGCCCGCACCGCACAATCGCCCCATGAGTACCCGCACTTCCCTGGTCCGCCTCACGCACAAGCTCGGGCGCGACCTCGATGCGCTGCAATGGCGCACGCCCAGCCACGTCTACAACCCGCTCACCTACGCCTGGCACGGCTACCACCAGTTCCTGGAACGCTTCGGCGACCAGCGCGGCCGCGTGCTGCTGGTGGGCATGAACCCGGGGCCCTGGGGCATGGCGCAAACCGGCGTGCCGTTCGGCAACATCAGCGCGGTGCGCGACTGGTTCCACATCGACACGCAGCTGGCGCGCAAGCTGCCGCCGCAGCACCCGAAATACCCGATCCTCGGCATGGACTGCCACCGCGACGAAGGCAGCGGCAAGCGCCTCTGGGGCTGGGCCGCGGAACGCGTCGGCACGCCCGAGCAGTTTTTCCAGCGCTTTTTCGTCTGGAACTACTGCCCGCTGCTGTTCCTCGCGAACGGCCGCAATTTGATTCCCTCGGGCCTCAAGGCCGACGAACAGCGCCCGCTGGAAGCACTTTGCACGGGCGCGCTGGAACACGCCATCGGGCTGCTGGCGCCCGCTGCCATCGTTTGCATGGGGCGTTACGCGCAAAAGCAGGTGCGCGACGTGGTCGGCGATTCAGTGCCGGTGGTTTACCTGCTGCACCCCAGTCCGGCCAATCCGGTGGCCAACCAGCACTGGCCGGAATACGCCGAGGACGCGCTCGGTCCGTGGCTGCCACCGCGTGGGCAACATGCCCAAACGGGCAAGTCACCGCAAAAAACACGTGACGGAACACCGAGATAGCACGCGGTGGTACCCTGAAACCATCCCCGATATCGTTGCTAAAAATCATGAACAAACCCGAACGGGCCGCGCTGGGCGGCCTTTTGGCGTCGCATCCGTTTCCGCGCCGCATCGCGCTGGATAGCGGCACCGAACCCGACTTTCGCGCGCGTCTGCGCGCCTACTTCACCGCCACCTTCGACCGCGACGAGTCGCTGTTCCGCACGCTCGCCTGCGACGCGGCCTGGTATGAGCGATCAATTCCGCTGCGCCATCCGTTGATCTTCTATTACGGTCACACCGCGACCTTCTTCGTCAACAAGATGCTGCTCACGCGGCTGATCGACAAGCGCATCGACCCGAAGCTCGAATCCACCTTCGCGGTCGGCGTCGACGAAATGAGTTGGGACGACCTGAACGACAAGCACTACGACTGGCCCGCGATCGACCAAGTGAAGGCCTATCGCGCACAGGTGCGCGAGCTGGTCATCGGCCTGATCGACAAGGC
>SCQQ01000055.1 GCA_004299095.1 Burkholderiaceae bacterium
GCTGATCGACGCGACGAGCGCTGATCGCCTGGCGTTTACCGATGAACACCGCGCCTTTCGCGACCTGGTGCGCCGTTACGTGCGCGAGCGCGTGGCGCCGCAACAGGACGCGTGGGAAGCGGCGGGCCAACTGCCGCGCGATTTTTTCACCGGCGCGGGTGCACAGGGCATGCTGGGTTTCTCGGTGCCCGAGCAATACGGCGGTCCGGGGCTGGCCGATTACCGCTACAACGCCATCGTCATCGAGGAACTGGCGCGCGTGGGCGCTGCCGCTTGCGCCATCGGCCTGTCGCTGCAGAACGACGTCGTCCTGCCGTATCTCATCGGCTTGACGAACGACGAGCAGAAGGCGCGCTGGCTGCCCGGCGTGGTCACGGGCGAGACCATCCTGGGCATTGCCATGACCGAGCCGGGCGCCGGCAGCGACCTCGCGGGCATCCGCACACGCGCCCGGCGCGACGGTGCGGACTACGTGATCGACGGCGCCAAGACCTTCATCTCCAACGGCCAGAACGCCGATTTGCTGGTGCTCGCCACGCGCACCGAGCCGCTGCCGGATTCCGCTGGCGCTGCCGGCCGGAACCGGCGCAGCGGCCTGACGCTGTTCGTGGTCGATGCGGCCACCCCAGGCTTCAGGCGCGGCCGCAATCTGGCGAAGATGGGCTTGCGCGCGCAGGACACCAGCGAGCTGCAGTTCGACCGGATGCGCGTATCTGCCGCCAGTCGCTTGGGCGAAGAAGGCGCGGGTTTCGGCCAGCTCGTGCACAACCTGCCGCAGGAGCGCCTGTCGCTTGCGATTGGCGCGGTGGGCGCGGCCGAGGGCGTATTGGCGTACACGGTGGATTACGTGAAGCAGCGCACGGCGTTCGGCCAGCCGCTCGCCGCCTTCCAGAACACGCGCTTCGTGCTGGCGGAGCTCGCCACCGAGCTCGACATCGCGCGCACGTATCTCAACGACTGCATCGCCGCGCACGTCGACGGCCGCCTGACCGCCGCCCGCGCGGCGCGCCTCAAGTGGTGGACCACCGAGCTGCAAGTGAAAGTGGCCGACCGCTGCCTGCAACTGCACGGCGGCTATGGCTACATGCGGGAATATCCGATTTCCCGCGCTTTCGTCGACGCGCGCGTGCAAACCATTTACGGCGGCACCACCGAGATCATGAAAACCATCGTGGCACGGGACCTCGGGCTGTAGAACCGGATGGTGCGACGGCGTTCGGCGAGGCGGTCGGTTTGTGCCAGCTTGTCTTGCCCAGTCATCGGCGGCACGGTCGATGCCGTGTTTTGTGCCGGCTGCCCGCATAATTTCGCGGCAAGGGTTTCAGCCGCTGACTCATTCGGGAGCCTGCCATGCCGCGCCGCCTCGTCGCTTTTTTCGACGGCACCTGGAACAAGGTGCAGACCCACACCAACGTCGAGCGCCTGTGGCGCCTGGTGGCCGCGCGCGGCGGCGACGATGTCGAGCAAGTCACCAAGTACGTGGCGGGGGTGGGCGTCAAGTCCGGCATCGAGCATCTGCTGGGCGGCGCGTTTGGCCTGGGCCTCTCCGGCAACGTCAAGGAGGGCTTCCAGTGGCTGTCGCAGGAATGGATCGAAGGCGACGAGATCTGGCTGTTCGGCTTCAGCCGCGGTGCCTATACCGCGCGCAGCCTGGGTGGGCTGATCCGCAAATGCGGGCTGCTGCTGCCCGACGCCGGCGGAGAAGTCACCGGCGCGCAGGTCGATGAGGCCTACGCGCTCTATCGCGACGACTTGCACCCCAACGACCCGCAAATGGTGGCGTTCCGCGCCGCGCACTCGCGCGAGGTGCCGATTCGCTTCATCGGCGTGTGGGACACGGTGGGCGCGCTCGGCATTCCGGGCGTGGACGCGTGGTTTCCGTTCGCGCGCGGCCAATACGCTTTTCACGACACCGACTTGAGCAAGATCGTGCAGTACGCCTACCAGGCGCTGGCGCTGGACGAGCACCGCGCCGCTTTCACGCCGACCAAGTGGACGCGGCCCGCGCACACCTTGGGGCCGGACGAATCGGCCACCGACTGGAAGCCGGAGCAGACCGAGGTCGAGCAGCGCTGGTTCATCGGCGCGCACGCCGACGTGGGTGGCGGCGAGGCGACCGACGGCGCCGGCCACCACCCGGACGTGCTGCCCGACATTGCGTTGGCCTGGCTGCAGGCCAAGGCCAGCGGCGCGGGACTGGCGTTCAGCCAGGATTGCCCGACACCCGTGAATGCTGAACTGGCCGTGCCCAACGATTCCTACACGAAGTTCATGTACGGCATCTACAAGTTTTTCAGCAAACCCTACGACCGCGTGATCGGCGGCGGCGTGAACGAGACCATCGATGCGTCGGTGTGGCTCAAGTGGTCCGGGCAGGCGGCCCATCGCTCGCCATCGGTCGTGGCTGCGTTGCAGGGCGGTGCGGTCCGGCAGGGCGACGACACGGTCGCATGAACCGACGGGGCCCTGCGTGAGTCGCACCGACGCATGGCACCGTTGCGTTTATGACAAACCCAAGCTCCGGGCGCTGAAACGGATGGGCTCGCGCGCGCATCAAGAGTAAAAGCAAAGACCGCTCAATATCGAGCTTGGGAGACAACGATGAAAAAGACTTTGGTTGCGGTGGCTGTCCTGGCGTGCGCCGGCAGCGCGATGGCGCAGTCGTCGGTGACGCTCTATGGCGTTGCCGACGTTTCGGTCGGCGCCACCCGATCGCCGGCACTGGTAAATCCGGCGTACCCGCTGGGGGCGCCGGTGTCCGGCACGAGCCGCGGCGTGCAAATGCACAGCAGTACGGCGATGAACAACGGCATCAGCATCTTTGGCGTGCGCGGGAACGAAGACCTGGGCGGCGGCATGCGGGCCGGGTTCAATTTCGAAGCCGCGCTGAGCTTGACCGATGGCAGCACCGGCCAGGACAACAACACGTTCTGGGGCCGTCAGGCCAAGGTCACTTTGGGCGGCCCATGGGGTTCCGTCGAGATGGGCCGGGCGTTCACGCCGTCGTTCTACAGCATGTATGCTTGGGACCTGACCGGCCAGGCGGTGTATTCGCTGGTGGATCGGGCCTACGGTTTCGGTATCGGCCAGGCCACGAACCAATTGAGCCCGCGTGCCAGCAGCGAGTTCATGTACGCCACGCCGACCTTCAATGGCGTGACCGGGCGGATTGCCTACGTCGCCAAGGACAACAACCCGAACCTGCTGGGCCAACCGAGCCGCAAGGTCGATGGCAGTGTGGTGTATGCGAGCGGGCCCGTCGTCCTGAGCCTCGGCGCGAATCAGATGCAGGGGTCGAAAACCAACTGGGCCGTGGGCGGGCGCTACAGCTTCGGGCAAGTGGGCGGTGGCCAATTCAACGTGGCCGCCGGCTATGCCAGTACCTATCTGCAAGCTGCGCTGCCCCTGGGATCGAACGCTCCCACCAGCCTGACCAACCTGGCGCGGCGCGGCTTTTCCATCGCCGGGCAATACATCACGGGGCCGTACTCGCTCACCCTGAACGTCACGCGCGACACGCGCAACGAGATCTACATCGCCGTGCCTTCCATGCAGAGGAAATACACGAATGAAATGCTGGAAGGCAAGTACGCACTTTCGAAGCGCACGTTCCTTTACGCGGTGTACGAGCACTTCGACAGCGACAACAATTACGCACTCGGCATCCGCCACAATTTCTAGGATGGTCTGCATAACCTGAGCGATGCGCGACACGCGAAAGGTTGTGCAGAGCATTCCTGGGGAATGACGAGGGCGTTGCCCGGGCTTCGGCGGCGATGAGCTGCCGGGGCGATGGGCGCCACCGGCCGTGGCGCGCAGTCGCTGAACTGCGCCAAATTGCGTCAAGCACGTCGGACAATTTGTGTCTTTGGCCGGCGCAGCACGCACGGCACACGGGGCGACGCGAGGTTTTCTAAGATAGCGGCTGATCTCGCTTGCTGGAGACATCCTGATGAAACTCGAAGGCATTTACGTCCCCCTTGTCACGCCGTTCGACGCGCACGGCGAAATCGATCGCCCCAAGCTGGAAGGACTGGTGGAGGCCATGATCGCCAAAGGCGTGGCCGGCATTGCGGCCTGCGGCACGACGGGCGAGTACTACGCGCTGGACGACGCCGAGCGCACGCGAGTGCTGCAGATCGTGCAGCGCGTGGCCGCGGGGCGCGTGGGCCTGATCGCGGGCATTGGCGATTTGTCCACACGCCGCTCGATCGAGCGCGCCGCCGAGGCCAAGGCACTGGGCTATGACGCGCTGCTGCTGTCGCCGCCGCCCTACAGCTTGCCGAGCCAAGACGGCATTCGGGCGCACTTCGAGCACGTCGCGGATCAGTGCGATCTGCCGATCATCCTGTACAACTTTCCGGCGCGCACCGGCGTGAACATCGAGTTCGAGACCGTGGCGGCGCTTGCGGGGCATTCCAAGATCATCGGCATCAAGGAAAGCAGCGGCAATTTCAGCCAAGCGCTGCACATGCTGCAGGCCGACCTGGGTGACTTCCAGGTGGTCTGCGGCTGCGACGACCAGCCGGTGGACTTCTTCTTCTGGGGCTGCAAGAGCTGGATCGCCGGCGCTGGCAACGTCTTTCCGGGCGAGCAGGTGGCGCTGCACGCCGCGGCCATGGCCGGCCGCTGGGATGAGGCGCGCGCCTTGATGCGGCGCATGTACCCGGCGCTGCACTCGATGGAATCGGGTGACTACAACCAGAAAGCCAAGGCCGGCTGCCTGAACGCCACGGTCGATGCCGGTGACGTGCGCTCGCCGCTCGCGCCGCTGGACGAGGCAGCCAAGGCGGCATTCCGCGAGCTGGTGCGGAAGGTTTGACGCGCTGGCACCGCCACGCAAGCGGGATGGGGGCCGGTGGCCGCTGTCGGTTGAATTTCGAACGAGGTGATTTCGTGCACACCATCGATTACGTCGATTCCCACACCGAAGGCGAACCCACGCGCGTCGTGACCGCCGGCTTTCCCGATCTGGGCGGCGGCAGCGCGGCCGATCAGTTGCAGCGCTTGCGGAGCGCGCACGACGCCTGGCGTCGCGCCACCGTGCTGGAGCCGCGCGGCTCCGACGTGCTGGTGGGCGCGCTGCTGCTCGCGCCGCACGACCCGAGCGCCTGCGCTGGGGTGATCTTCTTCAACAACGCGGGCTATCTCGGCATGTGCGGCCACGGCACCATCGGCGTGGTGCGCACGCTGCAGCACCTGGGCCGAATCCAGCCGGGGCGCCATCGCATCGAAACGCCCGTGGGCGAGGTCGGCGTGGAACTGCTGGCCGACGGCCGCGTGGCGGTGGACAACATCAGGAGCTACCGCCACCGGGCCGATGTCGAGATCGACGTGCCGGGCTACGGCAAGGTGACAGGCGACGTCGCCTGGGGCGGCAACTGGTTCTTCATTTCGCACGATGCGCCGCTCGCCATCGAACGCAAGCATCAGGCCGAACTCACGGCCTACACGGCGGCAATCCGCGCCGAGTTGACGCGCGCGGGAGTCACCGGCGCGGGCGGTGCTGAAATCGACCACATCGAAATCAATCAAGCCAGCACCAGCGGCGAAGTGGATGCGCGCAATTTCGTCCTTTGCCCGGGCCTGGCGTACGACCGCTCGCCCTGCGGCACCGGCACCAGCGCCAAGGTGGCGTGCCTGGCGGCAGACGGCAAGCTCGCGCCCGGCAAGACCTGGCGCCAGGCCGGCATCCTGGGTACCGTGTTCGAAGCCTGTTATGAGCCCACCGAAGGCGGCGTGCTGCCGCGCATCGTCGGCCGCGCGTGGATCACCGGCGAAGGGCGACTGCACCTGGACGAAAGCGACCCGCTCGTCTGGGGGATAGGCGCTTGAGCGCGGACCATGACCTGATCGTGGTCGGCGCCGGCATGCTGGGCGCTGCCTGCGCCGACGCGGCAACGGCCGAAGGGTTGAAGGTGCTGATTGTCGAGCCCGGCGTGGTCGGCGGCGGCTCTACCGCCGCGAGCATGGGGCATCTGGTCGCGGTCGATGGCGATCCGGCGGAACTGGCGCTGGCGGCGTATTCGGAGCGCCTGTGGACCGATCTGCGGGATTTGCCCGGCGCCGAATACAGCCGCTGCGGCACGCTGTGGGTGGCCAACGCCGCGGACGATCTGGCGCGCGTGCCCGCGATGCGCGCGCGCTTCGCCGCGGTGGGCATGTCGTCGGAACCGGTGGACACCGCGCGGCTTTACGAATTGGAACCGAACCTGGCGCCGAACCTGGCCGGCGGCTTGCTGGTGGCGGATGAAGGCATCGTTTATCCGCCTGCCGTGGCGCGCGCGCTGGTGCAACGCGCGTGTTCGAGAGGGGCCGAGCTGCAACGGGCGCGTGTGGCCGCAATCGGTGACCACGGCGTCACGCTGGAAGACGGCAGCCGCCGCCTGAATGGCCCCGTGCTCGTCGCCACGGGCTGCGCGCTGCCGCGACTGCTGCCGGAGCTGCCCATCCGGCCGCGCAAGGGACACCTGGTGATCACCGAGCGCTATCCCGGAACGATCCGGCATCAACTGGTGCAAATCCATTACGCCGACAGCGCCCACGGGGATGCCGACAGCGTGGCGTTCAACGTCCAGCCGCGGCCCACGGGGCAGGTGCTGATCGGCTCGTCGCGTGAATTCGACGCCACGGACACGGCTGTGTCGCTGACCATGGTGCGCCGCATGCTGGCGTGCGCGTTCGGCTTCCTGCCCAGCCTGCGCGGGCTGAATGCGATTCGCGTCTGGGCCGGGTTGCGGCCGGCGAGCGTGGATGGCCTGCCCTACATCGGTGCGGTGCCGGGGCGGCGCGGCGTCTGGGTCGCGGGTGGGCACGAGGGCCTGGGCATTTGCACCGCGCCCGGCAGCGCGCGGCTGCTGCTCGATCTGTTCCTGGGACGCACGCCCGCGATCGACGCGGCGCCGTATGACCCGGCGCGCGTGGCGGCGGCATGAGTGCGCCGGGCCGCTCCCAAGCGCGAATCCCGCAGCGCGCAGCGCAGAGGGTAGCCCAGTGAACGCGCCCGTCACGATCAGCGTCAACGGCCGCGACGTACAGGTGCCCGAAGGCATCAGCGTGGCCGCCGCCATCGCCACAGCGGGCGCGCCGTTCCGCCGTTCGCTCACGGGCGAGCACCGCGCGCCGCTGTGCGGCATGGGCGTGTGCTTCGAATGCCGCGCCACGGTCGATGGCGTGGCGCAGCAGCGCACCTGCCTGATTCCGGTGCGCGCCGGCTTGCGGGTCGAGATCGATGATCCTGAAAGCGGGGGTTGAACGCGCGCGTCAGTGCCGTGGTCGGCGTGTCGCGCAAGGGCGAATGCCCGGCTCCCAGGGTGCCTGCGCACCCTGGGACGGCTTGAGCTGGTTCCGCCTCTGGCGGGACCGCGCCCTGCAAGGGCGAGGACGCCGCAGGCTCGCGCCTGCAAGGACGGGCAACGCCGCGTGGCGCGGCGAGCGCGGTGCTGGCGGGCGTGTAGCGGGGCCGCACGAGCGGTGATATTTATCGAGGCAACCGAAGTCAATGTTCATGCAGTTCTTGCAAGAATCCGGAGCGGTCAACCGCCGTTTTCAGGATGAGTGACCGTTTTGACGTGCTCGTGGTGGGCGCTGGGCCCGCGGGCCTTGCAGCGAGTCTGGCCGCGACCGAACGCGGCTTGCGCGTGGGTTTGATCGATCTGCAGCCGCGCCCCGGCGGCCAGGTGTGGCGGCATGACGTGGGCCACGCGGCGCCTGCGTTCGCACAACGCCACGTCGCGGCCGTTCAAAAGCCGGGCAC
>SCQQ01000056.1 GCA_004299095.1 Burkholderiaceae bacterium
GGAACTCGCGGAAGGCCCGCGTGTTCTCACCCGGCTGGTCGACGTCAATCCGGCCACGCTCGCCATCGGCATGGCGGTTCACGTCGTTTTTGAGCGTATGCCGGAAGGCCGCAACGCGCCCGTGTTCACTACGTGAGAACACACGCCGGCGCAGCGCATCCGCTCGATTGGATTCGAGGCGCGGCAACGGCCATCGTCGCGACTCCGGCCTTCGGATTGGCAGCGCGTGCAACCGGTCACCGCGACGCAAATGCCCATTCGCCAGGATCATCGGCCAGCGACTTCGACGCAGCGCCAATTCGACCGGACCGCGTGATACCAGCCACGGCGACCAAGCCCGATCAACGCAACAGGCGTGCTTCGACCAGCACGTCAACCCCAACCGGCGGCGTGATCGCGCGAGGCGGAATGCTCTGCCCCGCGCGCCATGCCTGCACCGCCCCACGCTTGGCGTCCCCCACCACGAGGAAAAGGACCCGGCGCGCACGACCCAGGCGCGCGGCGCTGAGCGATACGCGCTCGCGCGGCGGTTTGGGCGCGCCGGACACCGCCAGCGCGTCGGGCGCGCCAACGCCCTCGCCCCAAGGCTGGTCGGGAAAAAGACTGGCGGTGTGCCCATCCTCGCCCAAGCCCAAAAGCACCAGATCGAAATCGCCGACGCCGGCCAGCATCCGTCGATAACGGACCGCAGCGCGCTCGGCGCCGCATTCGGCGGGAATGGCGTGGATGTTGGCGCGCAGCACGGCCACGTGATCCAGCCACGCCGCGGCAGCCATGCGGCTGTTGCGCTCCGGGTCATCCGCAGGCAGGCAGCGCTCGTCGCCGAAATACACCTGCCAGCGTTCCCAATCGGCTGGCAGATCGCGCAATGACCGGTAGAGCGCGCGCGGCGTCTGGCCACCCGCCAGCACCACGGAAAACGCGCCACGCGCCCGGATGGCATCGTCCGCGGCCGCCGCAACAAAAGCGCGCGCGCGCCAGCGCAGCTCATCCGCGTTTGCCACGGCGTGCCAACGCGGCGGCAGCGTCATTTCTTCTTGACTGCGTGGCCGCCGAACTGGTTGCGCAGCGCGGCCAGCAGCTTGTCGGAGAACGAATCCCGGTCGCGCGAGCGCAGCCGTTCGATCAGCGCCTGCGTGATCACCGGCGCCGGCACATCCAGATCGATCGCTTCAGCCACGGTCCAGCGGCCTTCGCCCGAATCCGCAACCCAGGGCTGCAATCCGCCCAGTCCCGGATCGTCCTTGAGTGCGGCCGCGGCCAGATCGAGCAGCCAGGAGCGCACCACGCTGCCCTCGCGCCAGATCTCGGCGACGGCGTGCACGTCCAGATCGAAATCGGCCTTGTGATGCAGGATCGCGAACCCTTCGGCATACGCCTGCATCAGGCCGTACTCGATGCCGTTGTGCACCATCTTGACGAAATGTCCGGCGCCCACCGGACCGACACGCCCCCAGCCCTTGTCGGCTGCCGGCGCCAGCGCCTCGAACAACGGCTGCAGACGCTTCACGACGGCCGCTTCGCCGCCGATCATCAGGCTGTAGCCCTCTTTCAAGCCCCAGACGCCACCGCTGGTGCCGCAATCGACATAGTGCAGACGTTTCTTCTTCAGGTGCGCGGCGCGGCGCAACGTGTCTTTGTAATTGGAGTTGCCGCCGTCGACCAGCGTGTCACCCGGCGCGAGCACCGCGGTCAGTTCGTCCAGGGTGTCGTCGACCGGCGCACCGGCGGGCACCATCATCCAGACGACGCGCGGCGCCTCGAGCAAATCGACCAATGCCTGTAATGACCCCACGGTCGGCATGTCGAGCGCTTCCACGCGCTGGCGCGCCGCTTCCTGCGGGTCGTAGCCGATCACCTGATGACCTTTTTGCGCCAGGCGCTCGGCCATGTTCGCACCCATGCGGCCCAGACCCACCATGCCAATTTTCATGACCCGCCCTTTCCGTTGAAACCATCCGATTGAACCACCGGATCAGGCGGCCGCGCTACAACTGGTAGAAATTGCGGATGACCTGCCACGCGTGATCGACGTCGTCCACCACGCTGAACAGCTTCAAATCCTCGGGCGCAATCATGTGCTCCTCGGCCAGCGCGCCGAAATTCAGGATGCGGCGCCAGTAGCTCGAGCCGAACAGCACGATCGGCGTGGGCTTCATCTTGTGCGTCTGCACCAGCGTCAGCACTTCGAGCAGCTCGTCCAGCGTCCCCAGGCCGCCGGGGAACGCCACCACCGCTTGCGCGCGCATCAGGAAGTGCATCTTCCGCAGCGCGAAGTAGTGGAACTTGAACGCCAGATCGGGCGTGACGTAAGGATTGGCGCGCTGCTCGTGCGGCAGCACGATGTTCAACCCCACCGAGGGCATGCCGGCATCGTGCGCGCCCCGATTGGCGGCTTCCATGATGCCGGGGCCGCCGCCGGTGCAAATGAAAAGGCGTTTCTCCGCCGGCTGCTGGCGGCTGTAGTCGGCCACCGTACGCGCAAACGCCCTGGCCTTGGCGTAATACGCCGAGGCCCGCAGCGCTTGCTGTGCGCGCGCAATCGCTTCGGCATCGCCGCGGACCTGCGCGGCTTCGAGCCGCTCGGTCGCCACTTCGGGCGCCAGGGTGCGCGCGCTGCCGTACACCACCACCGTCTGCTCGATCCCGGCCGACGCCAAGCCCAGTTCGGGTTTCAGCAATTCCAGTTGGAAGCGAATCCCGCGGGTTTCCGGCCGCAGCAGGAATTCGGGGTCGGCAAACGCCACGCGATAGGCGTCCGGATGCAACGCGTGGCCACGATCCGACTGGCCGACCAGCGCGGCCCAGGCCTCGTCGAGCGAAGGCTGCGGCGCGCCGCCGATGCCGTCCGTGGTCCTCATGGAAGCGCAATCCCGGCAGCCGCGCAACGCGCCGTCAACCCGGCCGGGCACGCGTTGCGCCGCACTGCCTGCACGCTGAAATACTCAAACACGCTTGCGGTATTCGCCCGTACGCGTGTCGATTTCGATTTTGTCGCCCTGGTTGACGAACAGCGGCACCGCCACTTCGAAGCCGGTGGCGAGCTTGGCCGGCTTCAGCACCTTGCCCGAGGTGTCGCCCTTGACGGCGGGCTCGGTCCAGTTCACTTCGCGCACCAGTGACGTCGGCAATTCGACCGAAATCGCCTTGCCTTCGTAGAACACCACTTCGACCGCCATCCCGTCTTCCAGGTAATTGAGCGCATCGCCCATGTTGCCGGCCTCAACCTCGTGCTGGTTGTATTCGGCGTCCATGAAGACATACATCGGATCGGCGAAATAGGAATACGTGCATTCCTTGTGATCCAGCACGACGTCTTCCATTTTGTCATCGGCCTTGAACACGACTTCGGTGCCGGCGTCGCCCAACAACGCCTTGAGTTTCATGCGCACCGTGGCCGCGTTGCGACCGCCGCGAGCATATTCAGTCCGGAGGACGATCATCGGGTCCTTGCCGTGCATGATGACGTTACCTGCACGGATTTCCTGCGCGAGCTTCATAAATCGAGTTTCCAGTGAACCTGCAACAAAATTGTTTGGACTGTCGCCGTGCCGCGTGCTTGCGGGTTTGCAAAAAGCAGCGAGGTTTTGCAAAAACCGGGGCGATCAGCCGCAAAAGCGTTCCATTTTAAATCTTTTGCTGCACGAATCCGGTCAACTGCGTCGCCAGGTCGGCTTGCGCGCGCAGGCGTTCCCGGGCAGCGCGCACGCAGCGCCGCCAGCCGGAAGCGTCGATGGTGGGCAACGGCCCGGTGTCGAGCCCCGACCAGATGGCGTGAAAGCGCCGCAAATCGGCGGGCGCATCCAACCAATCGAGCAACGCGGAAAGCTTGTTCGCGTGCGCGCCATCGTCCTGCGGATAGGGTTGCCACACAAAAGGTTGGCCGGCCCAGAGTGCCCGCACCAACGAGTCCTCGCCGCGCACGAAGTTGGCGTCGCAACTCCAGAGCAGCGCGTCGTAATCATCCTGCGTGAGGTAGGGCAACCAGGACACGGTCACGCGCGGCGGCAGCGTTCCGAACGAAGCCAACGCCGCCTTGAACGCCGCGGCCGCCCGCCCCGCAGTCACCAGAATGCGGGTGTCGCGCGGCGCTTGCGCACACCGGCGCAGCAGTTGGGCCAGCACCGGCGGCTCGTAGCAAAAGAGCGACAGCAAGCATTCGCCGCGCCACGGAATGTCGTGACCAGCCAGCCACGCCGCACGATCGAAGTCGTCCTGGCGTTGAAACAGATCATCCTCGCACAACAGCCCCCCGGTGCCTGGCGTGAAGCCCGGATAGAAAAACCATTTGGTGGCCCCGCGCGCCGGGCCCGCCAGCACCGGCGAAGGCAGGCCGTGCATGCGCTCGACCCACGCTTCCGCGCTCAGGTATTCCAGGTTGAGCCAGCACGGCCGCTTTGTGCCCGCTGCGGGCTCTGCGCCGCCGCGCGCCAGGAATTCACTCGGTAATTCGCAGCCGAAGGCTTCGACCCACACGTCCGCACGCGGCAAGTTGGCCAACAGCACGGGATCAAGCGGCCGCGACCAGGGCAGCACACGCACGCCGGGCACGCCGGGTGACAGCGCTTCGGGCGCCATCCACGTCAAGGCCGATGCGTCGTCCAGCCACAGGCGCACCCGCTGGCCGCGTGCCGCGAGTACGCGCGCCAGGCGCCAGCACACGCCGACGTCGCCGTAGTTGTCCACCACGCGGCAGAAGAGGTCCCAAAGAAAAGATGGCGATTGCGGCACGCGGCAATTGTGGCGCGCGCAGCGTCCTGAGGAATCTCGGATGGACCCACCGTGGATGAGATACAAGGCGCAAACCGCAGCCATGGCTTGTGCCATGGCGAGGATTCGCAACGCAGCAGATCGCCCCGGAGCACGATGCACACGCCACGAGTGGGTTGATCCGAGGTTCCCTAAACTGCCATGCATGTCCGAGCCCGAATCCGGCACACCGCCCGCAGCGCGCGGCAAGAAACCCGTCCACCCGCCCGAATTGCTGGCGCAAGTGGCGGCGCTGCCGACGCTGCCCGGCGTGTACCGCTACTCAGACACGGCCGGACAAATCCTGTACGTGGGCAAGGCGCGCAACCTGAAGCGGCGCGTATCGAGCTATTTCCACAAGGACCACGGCGGCACGCGCATCGGCCACATGGTGAGCAAGATCGCCAAGCTGGAAACCACGGTGGTGCGCTCCGAGGCTGAGGCCCTGATCCTGGAAAACAACCTGATCAAGGAGTTGAAGCCCAAGTACAACATCCTGTTTCGCGACGACAAGAGCTACCCCTACCTGAAGATGAGCGGCACCGGCCGCTCCATCCCCGATTCCGGCCCCGGATCGCCCAATCCAGCCGCGTACCCGCGCATTTCCTATTACCGCGGCACGACCGACAAGGAAAACCGCTACTTCGGCCCCTACCCCAACGCGTGGGCCGTGAAGCAGACCATCGAAATCCTGCAGAAGGTGTTCAAGCTGCGCACCTGCGAGGACACGGTGTTCGCGCACCGC
The DNA here is from genome assembly GCA_004299095.1 of Burkholderiaceae bacterium. Lineage (GTDB taxonomy): Bacteria > Pseudomonadota > Gammaproteobacteria > Burkholderiales > Burkholderiaceae_C > Ottowia. Next base: position 5,495 of record SCQQ01000056.1, read on the forward strand.
ACGCGCCCTTGTCTGCTGTACCAGATCAAGCGCTGCTCGGCGCCGTGCGTGCGCTACATCAGCGCCGAGGACTACGCCGAAGACGTGGCGCACGCCGAGCAGTTCCTGCGCGGCGAAACCGATGGGCTGATGAAGAAACTCGAGCAACGCATGATGGCGCATTCGGACGCGCTCGAGTTCGAAAAGGCGGCAGAAATCCGCAACCAGATCACCGCGCTCGCGCGCGTGCTGCACCAGCAGGCGATCGAAGTGGGCGGCGACGCCAACGTCGACATCCTCGCGGTCAAGATCGAAGGCGGCCGCGCCTGCGTGAACCTGGCCATGGTGCGCGGCGGCCGCCATTTGGGCGACCACGCGTTCTACCCGAGCCAGGTGCAATGGGGCGAAACGCCCGAACTTGACGAAGAGGACGAGCCGAAAACGCTGGAAGCACACGTCCTGGAAGCGTTCGTCGCGCAGCACTACCTAAAAGTGCCGGCGCCGCCGCAGCTCATCACCAGCCATGCCATCGCACCCGCCTTGCTGGCGCTGCTTGCAGGCCAAAGCGGGAACGCTATCGGCGCGACTGACGCGCCGCGCGGGCAGCGCCGCGTGTGGCTGGAAATGGCGCAGCAGAACGCAGCCATCCAGCTCGCCCGTCTGCTGGCGGAAGAAGGGTCGCAAAAAGCCCGCACCCGGGCGCTGGCCGACGCGCTCGATTTGCCCACCGACAACCTGGACGATTTGCGCGTCGAAGGCTTCGACATCAGCCACACCGCGGGCGAAGCCACGCAGGCCAGTTGCGTGGTGTTCCAGCACCACAAGATGGAACATGGCGAGTACCGCCGCTACAACATCACCGGCATCACGCCCGGCGACGATTACGCCGCCATGCGCCAGGTGCTGGAGCGGCGCTACGGCAAGATCGCCGAAGCGCTGCGCGAACAAGGCAACGCCGCCACGGTGCGCATGCCCGACATCGTGCTGGTCGACGGCGGCCGCGGCCAGGTGGCGATGGCCAGGGACGTGTTCGAGCACCTGGCGCTCGACATCACCACCATCGTCGGCGTGGAAAAAGGCGCGGATCGCAAGGTCGGGCTGGAGGAGCTGGTGTTCGCCGACGGCCGCAAGAAGGTCTACCTCGGCCGTGATTCCGCCGCGCTCATGCTGGTGGCGCAAATCCGCGACGAATCACACCGCTTTGCCATCACCGGCATGCGCGCCAAGCGCGCCCGCACGCGCGTGGACGGCGGCCGGCTGGAAGAAATCCCCGGCATCGGCGCCAAGCGGCGCTCGCGCCTGCTGCAGCGCTTCGGCGGCGTGCGCGGCGTGGAGGCGGCGAGCGTCGAGGATCTGACCACGGTCGAAGGCGTGTCGCGCACGCTTGCCGAGGAAATCTATCGCGCGCTGCACTGAACGACGCGGCCGATATACCTGCAGCGGGTCGCCGCTGCGCTCACCGGATCAGCCCCACGCGCGCCGGTGCCACAATCGCCTCATGTTTTTCACGATCCCGACGATCCTGACCTGGGCGCGCATCGTTGCCATTCCCTTCATCGTCGGGGTGTTTTATCTGCGCATCGACGCGCAGACTGCCAACACCATCGCCACCGCGCTGTTCGTTTTGTCGGCATTCACCGACTGGCTCGACGGCTTCCTGGCGCGCCGGCTGAAGCAAACCTCGTCCTTTGGCGCATTCCTGGATCCGGTGGCGGACAAGTTTCTGGTGTGCGCATCGCTTTTGGTGCTGGTGCAACTGCACCGCGTGGATCTGTTCGTCGCGCTCATCATCGTGGGGCGTGAAATCGCCATTTCCGCGTTGCGCGAGTGGATGGCCAGGATCGGCGCCAGCAAGAGTGTGGCCGTCCACATGGTGGGCAAGCTCAAGACCGCGGCACAAATGGTGGCCATCGCCCTGCTGCTGTACGACGCGCCACTGGGGGTGTTCAACACGCACCTGTGGGGCGTGTGGCTGATCTGGATCGCCGCCATCATGACGATCTGGTCGATGGCCTACTACCTGCGTCGCGCACTGCCGGAAATCCGCGCGCGCGCATGACCCGCGCCGGGCCCGGTACCGGTCGCGCGGCAGCGCCGCACCCCGGGTCGCCATCGGGGAAAACCCGCCGGGAAGCCCCGGGAATAGACGCTAGAATGCACGCTGCCGTGGCCTTGCGCAGACGGCGAAGTAGCGGCCTGACACATGCGTCGGCCATGCGCGCGGGGCGAAAAGACAATTGCCATTGGGGTGCGACGCCGGAACCCACGATTCCAAAGCCGCCGAAACAGACGAAGTAAAACTTTCTCCTCAGAGGAGCCTCTCGTGAACAAAACCGAACTGATCGAACACATCTCTTCCAAAGCCGACATCACCAAAGTCCAGGCCGGCCGGGCGCTGCAAGCCACGCTCGACGCGGTCAAGGCCACGCTGCGCAAGGGCGGCACGGTTTCGCTGGTGGGTTTCGGCACGTTTGCCGTGAGCAAGCGCGCAGCCCGCAAGGGGCGCAACCCGCGCACCGGCGCCGCCATTAAAATCAAGGCCGCCAAGGTACCCAAGTTTCGCCCCGGCAAGGGTCTGAAAGACGCCGTCAACTGAAGCGAAACGGATGCAGGTGGGGGTGCTTAGCTCAGTTGGTAGAGCGGCGCCCTTACAAGGCGTAGGTCGGCGGTTCGACCCCGTCAGCACCCACCAATGAAGGCGAACACGGTTCGCCTTTTTCGTGTATCGGCCCTGCGCCCGCGTCGATCGGTTCGTTGGAACCGGCCGGACGGGCGTTCCGCCCCCTGAACAAGTTCCCTATGCCCAATCTCCGGCAGCGTTTCATCAAAATTTTCGGCCTCAGCCTGGTCTTCATCGCGAGCATCGGATTCGTCTTCCTCGGGATGGGCGATTTGCAGTTCGGCTCGCGCTCGGCCAAGGTGGCCGAGGTCGATGGCCAGGCGATCGACCAGACTGCCTGGGACAACGCGCACCGGCAGGACATGGACCGGGCGCTGGCCGCCAACCCGCAACTGAGTCTGGCGGTGCTGGATTCGCCCCTGATGAAATACGCATCGCTGCAGCGCCTGGTACGCGACAACGTGCTGGCGGCCGCGGCGCGCCGCGAGAACCTGCTGGTAAGCGACGCGCAGCTGGCGGCCGCACTGGAACAAGACCCGACGATCGCCGCGCTGCGCCAGCCCAATGGCCAGATCGACATGAAGAAGTACGCGCAACTGCTGTCAGTCCAGGGCCTGACGCCGGAAGGCTTCGAGGCCGGCTTGCGCGCCGACCTGGAGCGCCAGCAGGTGCTGGGCGGTGTGCAGACGTCCGAAGTGGCGAGCAACGCGCAAATCGATGCCTCGATGGATGCGCTGCGCGAGCGCCGCGAAGCCCAGATCGTTCCGTTTCTCACCGCCACCTACGCGGCCAAGATCAATCCCACCGACCAGCAGCTCACCGATTACTACAAGGCCCATCTGGACCGGTATCAGGCACCCGAGACGGTGGACATCGACTACGTCGTGCTGGACGTCGACAGTCTGAAGAAAAGCGTCCAAGTGAACGAGGAAGACCTGCGCAAATACTACGAACAAAACGCCGCCGCACTGGGCTCGCCGGAGGAGCGCAAGGCCAGCCACATTCTGATCACCGTCCCCAAGGATGCGACCGAAGCCCAGCGCGAAGCCGCCAAGGCCAAGGCCACCAAGCTGCTGGACGAAGTGCGCGCCCATCCTGACCAGTTTGCCGCCGTCGCGCGCAAGTCGTCCGAGGATGCCGGCAGCGCCGCAGATGGTGGCAACCTGGGATTCTTCACGGCCGAAAAAGGTATCGATCCGGCAATCGCCAAGGCCACGTTCGCATTGAAGCAAGTGGGCGACATCAGCGGTTTGGTGCAAAGCGAGTTCGGCTACCACATCATCCAATTGACGGCGATCAAACCCGGCAAGGTACCGTCGTTCGACCAGGTGCGCGCCAAGCTCGAAGATCAGTTGCGCACGCAGGAAGCGCAGCAGAAATTCTCCGAGGTGGCGGATGAATTCAAGAATGGCGTGTACGAGCAGGCCGACAGCCTGAAACCGACCGCCGACAAACTTGGTCTCACCATCCAAACCGCCAAGGACGTGACGCAGACGCCCGCAGCGGGCGCCCAGGGTGCGCTCGCCAACCCGAAATTCCTGGACGCGCTGTTCAGCGCCGACGTACTCGGCAGCAAACACAATACCGAAGCCATCGAGATCGGCGCCAACGCCCTGGCTTCGGGCCACGTCACGCAGCACACGGCGGCGCACGCCAAATCGTTCGACGAAGTCAAGGCCACCGTGCGCGAGCAGTACGTGAACGATCAGGGCGCGCAACAGGCGCGCGCAGCCGGCGAAAAGCAACTCAAGGACTGGACCGACAAGCCCGACAGCGCCACCGCGCTTCCGGCCGCGGTCACGCTGTCGCGCCAGGACACGCACGGCGAGCCGCCTTCGGTGGTCGAAGCCGTGATGCGCGCCGACCCGGCCAAGCTGCCGGCATTCGTCGGCGTCGATCTGGGTGCCGCGGGCTATTCGATCGCGCGCGTCAACAAGGTGCTGAAAGCCACCGCGCCTACCGCGGCGGAAGCGCAGGAGAACCGCACGCTGTACGACCAGTTATGGAGCGCGGCCGAATCCCAAAGCCTGTACGCGTACCTGGAAGCGCGCTACAAAGCCAAAATCCTGGTGCCCGTGCCAACGGCCACGGCGGCGGACAGCAACGCCGCCAACCCGTAGCCCGTCCGAGGTTATCGTTATCCGGCCCGCCTGAACAAAGCGGCCAACAAAAAAGCCACCTACGGGTGGCTTTTTTGTTGCTGTCAGCAGCACTGCCGCCGGCACGCGGTGCGACCCCATCACATGTGATCGATCATCACTTGCCCGAAGCCCGAGCAGCTTACGCGCGTGGCGCCTTCCATCAGGCGGGCAAAGTCGTACGTGACTTGCTTGCTCTGGATAGACGCCCCCATGGACGCAATGATCTTGTCGGCTGCTTCCAGCCAGCCCATGTGGCGCAACATCATCTCGGCGCTCAGGATTTCCGAGCCCGGATTGACGTAATCCTTGCCGGCGTATTTGGGCGCGGTGCCATGTGTGGCTTCGAAGCACGCTACCGAGTCGCTCATATTGGCGCCCGGCGCAATGCCGATACCACCCACTTGCGCCGCCAGCGCGTCGCTCATGTAGTCGCCGTTCAGGTTGAGCGTGGCCACCACTGAGTACTCGGCCGGGCGCAGCAGGATCTGCTGCAGGAAGGCGTCAGCGATCACGTCCTTCACGACGATCGGGTGGCCATTCTTCGGGCTCTTGAATTGGCACCACGGGCCGCCATCGATCGGCTCGGCGCCGAACTCACGCTTGGCCAAGGCATAGCCCCAGTCGCGGAAACCGCCTTCGGTGTACTTCATGATGTTGCCCTTGTGCACCAGCGTGACGTTGGGCTTGTCGTTGGCAATCGCGTACTGGATCGCCTTGCGCACCAGGCGCTCGGTGCCCTCGATGGAGACCGGCTTGATGCCGATGCCCGAGGTTTCCGGGAAGCGGATCTTGTTCACGCCCATGTCGTGAATCAGGAAGTCGATCACTTTCCGCGCCTGCGCGCTCTTGGCTTCCCATTCGATGCCGGCGTAAATATCCTCGCTGTTCTCGCGGAAGATCACCATGTCGACCTTCTCGGGCGCTTTGACGGGGCTGGGAACGCCGGCAAAGTAGCGCACCGGCCGCAGGCAGACGTACAGATCCAACTCCTGCCGCAGCTTGACGTTGAGCGAGCGGATGCCGCCGCCCACCGGGGTGGTGAGCGGCCCCTTGATCGACACCACGTAGTCCTTGAGCGCTTCCAGCGTTTCGTCCGGCAGCCACACGTCCGGACCGTACACCTGCGTCGATTTGGCGCCCGCGTACACTTCCATCCAATGAATCTTGCGCTTGCCGCCGTACGCTTTTTCGACCGCTGCATCGACCACCTTGATCATCACCGGCGTGATGTCCAGACCCGTGCCATCGCCTTCGATGTACGGGATGATCGGCTGATCCGGCACGTTCAGCGAAAAGTCGGAATTGACCGTAATCTTTTTGCCGCCCGCGGGAACCTTCACATGTTGCGACATGGCTCATCGTCTCCAAAAAAATGTGCAGCCAACGGGGCTGCATCCATGGCGGATGATTCTAACGAGCCGGCCCCACCCATGACGTGCTTGCGGTGCATCGTGCTGGCACTCGCGCTCGGTGCCGGGTTCGGCCCGGCCGTTGCGCAGACTGCGCCCCCCATGCCCGCACCCCAGACGACCTTGTCCCACGCCACGCTCACGGCCGGCATGTACCGCATCGACGTGCAACTGGCGACCACGCCCGAAGAGCGCGAAATCGGACTGATGTACCGCAAGTCCATGCCCGAATACGAAGGCATGCTGTTTGTTTTCAATCGCCCGGGCGTGCAATGTTTCTGGATGAAGAACACGCTGATTCCGCTCACCGCCGCGTTCATCGCCGATGACGGCACCATCGTGAACCTGGCCGACATGCAGCCACTGGATGAAACCAGTCACTGCTCAGCGCAATCCGTGCGCTTCGTGCTGGAAATGAACCAGGGGTGGTTCAACCAGAAGCACGTGCTCGCGGGCAGCCGCTTGGGCGGATCGCCCTTCGAGCCGCAGTAGGCGCGCGCCTGCCGGCCCGGTGGTCGGCGCGAGCCGTCATGGGACTGCCGACGGCGTGGCGCTCAGATGCGCGCAACTCTGCCCGGCAGCGCCCCCAGCCGCGCAAACGGGTGCTTCATCACCGGCAAGCGACACAGCACGCCGTACACCACCGCGCCGATCAGGACGCCAAAGAACCAGCCGTAAATGCCCCACCATTCGGGCATCCAGTCGGTCAGGAGCGGCAAAGCACTGGAGAACAGCCCACCGACGATGGTGGCAATCAGCGCCGCCATGTTCCAACCGCGGTGAAAGCGGTAAATGCCGTTTTCCTGATAGAGCTGCTCCACTTCGACGCGACGCCGCGCAATCAGGTAATAGTCCACCAGGATGATGCCCAGAAGCGGTCCCATGATGGCGCCCACCGCGCCGACGAAATGGGCCGCGTTGCCGTCCCAGGGCGACAGCGGGTAGAGGCACAGCGCAATGAAGGCCGTGATGTAGCCGCCGCCCTTGAAGCTGATCTTGTGCGGGAACACGTTGGAAATATCGAACGCCGGCGAAACGAAATTGGCGACCACGTTGATACCCAGCGTCGCCACGGCGAACGTAAGCGCGGCCAGCAGCGCCAGGAACCAGCTGTCGAACTTGGCCGAAATCTGTTCCGGGTGCAGCAGCACCTCGCCATAGACCTGGTAGGCCGCGATGGTGGTCACGCCAGCCACCAGCGAAAACAGGATCAGGTTGACCGGCAGGCCCCACAGGTTGCCGCGGCGCACCGTGGCCGTATCGGGCGCATAACGCGAGAAGTCACAGAAATTGAGATACAGCGCCGCGAAATACGTGATCCAGACGGCGCCCGCGGCCAACAGCGCGGACGGCGACCCGGGCGCCCCCGGCACGCCGGCATCCTTGGTTTCATGCAGCAGCAAATCGAGCGGAATGCCGTGGCTCAGTTTCAGACCACCAGCCTGGATCACCAAGCCCACCGCGAGGATCAGCATCATCACCCACACCGCCGGCCCAGCCCAGTCCTGGAAGCGGCGCACGGTTTCCATGCCGCGCTGGATGATGAGCAACTGCAGTGCCCAGACCACGACGAAGCAGATCACCTCGAGCGTGGAGTGGCCCAGCATGTGGTAGTTCTGGTGGAACGCCAACAAGGTCGCGTTGCGCGTGAGCAGCGCCACGATGGCCCACGACGCCGCCGCGGTTTGCGCGCCGTACCAGAAGCACGCCACCACCGCGCGCACCAGTGCCGGCAGGTTCGCGCCCCAGACGCCGAACGACGCGCGCGCCAGCACCGGATACGGCACGCCGGTCTTGGCGCCGGCGTAGCCGATCAGGTTCATGATGGCGAAAATCACCAGGGAACTCAGGCCGATGGTGATGATGAAATTGACGAAGCTGCCGCACAGCAAGAACAGGCTGGCCGCCAGGTAATAGCCCCAGAGGCTGTGCACGTCCGACGTCCAAACGTTGAAGATGCTGAAAACGCCCCAGTTGCGCTCTTTGGCCGGCGCCAGGTCTTCGTTGTACAGGCCGGGCGTGACGTCTTTCTGGTCCATGGTTGTCTCCCACTGCGGACGGCCTTGACGGTCGCCGCCCGGGTCGTGCGGAAGCGATGATAGCGGCGGCGCCCCCTTCCCTGTCTTGAAATCGCATCCCGCGTCGTGCGCAAGCGACAAAAAAAGCCGCGTCAAGCGGCCTTTTGGAGAACAACGGGAAATCAGCCGAAATTCTTGGCGGCAAAATCCCAGTTGATCAATTTGTCGAGCACGGTATCGACGAATTTGCCGCGCGCATTGCGGTAGTCGATGTAGTACGCGTGTTCCCACACGTCGACCGTGAGCAGCGCTTTGTCGTGCGTGGTCAGCAGATTGGCGGCGTTGCTGGTATTGATGATGTCGACGCTGCCGTCGGCCTTCTTCGCCAACCAGGTCCAGCCACTGCCGAAATTGCCGCCGGCGCTGGCCGAGAACGCTTTCTTGAATTCTGCCGCCGAACCCCATTTTTTCTTGATTGCATCGGCCAGGGCACCGTGCGGTTCACCGCCACCATTCGGCTTCATGCTGTGCCAGAAGAAGGTGTGGTTCCAGACTTGCGCAGCCTGGTTGTAAATGCCGCCTTTGGCCTTCTTCACGATGTCTTCGAGTTCCATGTTCTCGAACTCGGTGCCTTTTTGCAGTGCGTTCAGCTTGTTGACGTAAGCCTGATGGTGTTTGCCGTAGTGGTAGTCCATGGTCTCCTTGCTGATCACGGGGGCCAGCGCATCCAGCGCGTACGGAAGTTTCGGTAATGTGCGTTCCATGACGTTCATCCTCTATTGCTTTGCATGAAAGAAAGCGGCGCGCCCGGCGCCGCGTCCCAACCCAGGACCTGCGGTACGCGCTCGGGACGTGTGTCGGGAACGACGCCGCAGACCTCAGCGGTCGATGGTAGCGCGTTTCACCGCCGCAGGTCCGTTCAGGCGCCGCCCGGTCACCTTGAGGTCGATGCGGCCATCCGCCAGCACCGCCACCAGCGTGCTGTCAGTGGCGACCGGTGCCGCGCGCGGCACCGGTTTGCCCCCGGAATCCTCCAGCCAGGCGTAACCGCGCTCCAGCACCAGGCGCGGGTCCAGCAGTGCCAGGCGCACACCCACGCCATCCAGCCGCTGGTGCAGCGCGGCCACCAGGCTGCCGCAGGCCCGCGGCAACCGCTCGGCCGTTTGCGCCAAGGTCGTTTGACGGCGTTCCCATTGCAGGCGCCAGGCCGTCCTGAGTGCGCCATCCAGGCGCTCGACCCGCGCACACTCCTGCGGGATGCGCCCGTGGGCGACTTGCGCCAGGCGCGCAGCCGCCCGCGCCAGGCGCAAGCGCTCGACTGCCACGCGTTCGGCCGGCGGACGCCAGCGCGCGGCCAGGCCGTCCAACCGCTGCGCCTCGCCATCGAGCCGGTGGCGCAGCGCGCGTTGCAGGCGTGCCGCCTGCTCGTCCAGTGCGGCGAGGTGCTGGGCGCGCGGCACGCTGGCCAGCTCCGCCGCCGCGGTGGGCGTGGCGGCACGCGCGTCGGCCACGAAGTCGGCGATGGTGAAATCGGTCTCGTGGCCCACGCCGGAAATCACCGGCACGGGACTTTGCACGAGGGTGCGCGCCAGTTGCTCGTCGTTGAACGCCCACAGGTCTTCGATCGAGCCACCGCCGCGTACCAGCAAAATCAAATCGATCGGCGGCTCCGCCGTGACGGCAGTGGGTGCGGTCCGGCGGTACAGCGCCTGCAACGCGGTCGCGAGTTCCTGCGGGGCGCCCGCGCCCTGCACCGACGCGGGCGCGATCAGCAGCGGAACGTGCGGCACGCGGCGCAGCAACGTGGTCAGCACGTCGTGCAGCGCGGCCGCCTGCAGCGACGTGACGATGCCGATGGCGCGCGGCATGGCCGGCAAGCCGCGCTTGCGCGTGGCATCGAACAGGCCTTCGGCCTCCAGCTTGGCCTTCAGCCGCAGGAACTGCTCGAACAGCGCGCCCTGGCCGGCGCGCGCCATCGATTCGACCACGAGCTGCAGGCTGCCGCGCGCTTCGTACACCGCCAGGCGGCCGCGCGCTTCCACCAGATCGCCCTCGCGCGGCGTGAAGCCGAGCAGGCTGGCGGCGCGCCGGAACAGCACGCAGCGCAGTTGCCCGGTCTCGTCCTTCAGGGAAAAATAGCAATGCCCGCTTGCGGCTTGCGTGAATCCGGAGATCTCGCCGCGCACCGCCACAGGGTTGAAGCGCGCGTCCAGCGCGTCGCCGACGGCACGCGCCAGCGCGCCGACCGACCAGACGCGTGGCCGCGTAGGCCCGTCGGCAGCAAAAAAATCAGGATTCATGCGCCGTTACCCGCGCCTTTGACGGCCTGCCGGCATGACTACTCCACAGCGTGCGCGGCCGGAACGCATCAACCGTCGGTTTCCTGCAGATCACGGGCTGCCATCGCAACCAATTGAATTTGCTCATGTTTTCCGTGCTTAGAAATTCAGCAATCTGTTCCAGACCCGGCCGCAAGCGCCTCGCACGTCATTGGCCCCAGACTTGTTCACAAAGTTATCCACAAAAACTGTGTACGAGTGGCCGGATCCATCGTTGCGGCCGCCAAGGCGCCAAGCGGCTGCGGGATAATCGGCAGCGTTTTGCGCACGTGGCGGTCATCTGCGGGGTCGCGCCCGACTGGAGATTCCTTTTTGATTTCGATCATACAAGCGGCCGGCTGGCCGATTTGGCTGCTGATCACGTGTTCGGTGCTGGCGCTGGCGCTGGTGGTCGAGCGCCTCTATTCGCTGCGTTCCTCCCGCATCTGGTCCGCCACGCTGGTGGACGAAGCCATCCAGGCGTCGAACCACCAGGTGCCCGGAACCGAGATCGTGACTGAACTGGCGCAGTACAACCTGTTGGGCAAAGTCCTCGCGGCCGGCTGGGAAGCGCTGGGCAACAACCCGCAATGCACGGTGGCGGAAATGCGCGCGGCCATCGAGTCCGCGGGTCGCGCGGCAACGCACGAACTCAACCGCTATTTGCCGGCGCTGGCCACCATCGTGTCGGCCGCGCCACTGCTCGGCCTGTTCGGGACGGTCATCGGCATGATCGAAATCTTCGGCTCGCAAGCCACGACCGGATCGCTCGCCGGCGGCAACCCGGGTGAGCTGGCGCATGGCATTTCGGTCGCGCTCTACAACACCGCGTTCGGCCTCATCATTGCCATTCCCACGCTGTTTTTCTGGCAGTACTTCCGTGCCCGCGTGAATGGCTACGTGCTGGACATCGAGACCGCGGCGGAGCGTTTCGCGCGCCATCTGGAAAAGCTCTGCCCCGCCAACAAAGGGAAACACGCGCGATGAGATTCGGCGCACAGCAGGACCAGGAACCGCGCATCGACCTGGTGCCGTTCATCGACGTGCTGCTGGTGGTCCTGATTTTCCTCATGCTCACCACCACCTACAGCCGCTTCACCGAGCTGCACCTGACGCTGCCGGTGGCGAGCGCCGACGCCGCACACGAGCGGCCCAGCGAAATCATGATCTCGATCACCGCCGACGGCCATTACGCGGTGGATCGCGACGCGCTGGCGGGCGGAACGGCCGAAGCCATTGCCGACGCGCTGCGGGCCGCGCACGCCGCGCCCGACACGCGCCTGGTGATCAGCGCCGATGCCAACAGCACGCACCAGGCGGTGGTCACGGCCATGGAAGCTGCGCAGCGCGTGGGCCTGAGTCGCATCACGTTCACCGCGCAAAACCCGGGCGGCTAGGGATGCTCCGCACAACCTCTCGCGTATCGCAGATCGCTGGAATTCGGCGGTCTGCGGCGTTGCTTTCCTTGGCAATAGCCCCGCTATTGCCTGCAAAAAGCGCCTTGCATCCCATCCGAATCCAGCGCCTGCGCCATCGCTCAGGCTATGCAGAGCACCCCTAGGTGATGCCCAGTTTGCGCGCCGCACTGGAACATGGGCTGCGCGCCGCATGGAACCGGCGCGGCGTGACGGCCCGGGCCTTGTGGCCGCTGGCGCAGCTCAACGCGCTTGCCGTGGCGTGGCGCAAAGCGGGGTACCGAAGCGGCCGGCTGGCCGCGACGCGGCTGCCGGTCTCGGTCATCGTCGTCGGCAACGTGGTCGCGGGCGGCGCCGGGAAAACACCGACCACGCTGGCCATCGCCACGCACTTGAAGAGCGCGGGCTGGCGCCCCGGCATCGTGTCGCGTGGCTATGGCCGACGCTCCGGCGCAGTACTTGAGGTCACGTCCCAATCCACACCCGACGACGTGGGCGACGAGCCGCTGCTGCTGCACCGGCGTGCGGCGGTGCCGGTGTTCGTCGGGCACCAGCGGGCGCAAGCCGGCGCGGCGCTGCTGGCCGCGCATCCCGATGTCGACGTGTTGCTGTGCGATGACGGCTTGCAACATCTCGCGCTGGCGCGCGACATCGAGATTGGCGTTTTCGATGCGCGCGGCGTCGGCAACGGCTGGCTGCTGCCCGCGGGACCCTTGCGCGAACCGTGGCCGCGACCGGTCGATCTGGTGCTCACCACTGAGGAGCCGGCTCCAGTGCTGGCGCTGCCCGCGGGCGCCACGCTGCATCACGCGAAGCGTGCGCTGGGCCAGCTCGCGACTCGGGCCGATGGACAAACCGTTGCGCTCGCCGACCTGAAGGGCACGCCGCTCACGGCAGTCGCGGGCATCGCGCGCCCCGAGGCTTTCTTCGCCATGCTGCGCGCCCAAGGGCTGAACCTGACGCAAACGCTGGCATTACCCGACCATGCCGACTTCGTGGCCGTGTCCGCGTCGCTGCCCGTGCGAACGCTCCTGCTCTGCACCGAGAAAGACGCGCCCAAGCTCTGGCGCTTGCGGCCCGATGCGCTCGCGGTGACGCTGGAACTGGACGTCCCGACCACGTTTTTTCGCATACTCGACGCGCTGCTCGCACGCGTCGCTGCATCCCCGCCGGAACCCACCTCGACCTGACTTGTCCCCGTGAAAGCCTGGCCCCTGTTTGCCGCCGCCATCGTGGCGGGGTCGTCGCCACGAGCGCCTTCAAGGCGTCTGATGACTGCGCGCGGACGGGTCCACTGCCCCGGGTCGTCCTGGGTTACCGGGTCGCGTTCTACCTGCTGGCACTCAGGCGGCGCGCTCACAGTTAGCACAGCCCACGCAGTCTGGTCGGGTGCAGGCACCGCGCTGATTGCGCCTGTCGGCTGGCGGCTTTACGGACCGCGCCTGGACGCCGCCGGCTGGATCGGCATGGCGCTCATCATTGCGGGCGTGCGGGTGCCGACAATTCGCTCTCGCACACCAGCGCCCACTGAGCGTTGAATTAGAGTTCGCACCATGGATCCCAAATTACTCGCGCTGCTGGTTTGCCCCGTGACCAAGGGCCCGCTCGATTACGACCGCGAAAAGCAGGAGCTGATTTCGCGTTCGGCACGGCTGGCCTATCCGATTCACGACGGCATTCCCATCCTGCTGGAAAACGAAGCCCGCACCCTGAGCGACGCCGAGCTGGACGCGCTGCCGCCGCGCACGCCGCTGGTGGGCTGACGTGGATTTCACCGTTCTCATTCCGGCGCGCCTCGCCTCGACGCGGCTGCCGGGCAAGGCGCTGGCCGACATAGGCGGCAAGCCCATGGTGGTGCGCGTTGCCGAGCGCGCGGCGGCGTCGGGCGCGCGCCAGGTGGTGGTGGCGACCGATGCCGAACCCATCGTGGCTGCCTGCAATGCCCACGGCGTGCACGCGCTGCTCACCCGTGCCGATCACGCCAGCGGCAGCGACCGCCTGGCCGAAGCCGCGACGCGGCTGGGCCTCGCCGATGACGCCGTCGTGGTCAACGTGCAAGGCGACGAGCCGCTGATCGAACCCGCGCTGATTCGCGCCGTGGCCACGCTGTTGCACGATCGGCCGGCGGCGCGGATGGCCACCGCGGCCCATCCGATCCGCGACGTTGCCGAGTTCGTCAATCCCAACGTCGTCAAGGTGGTGACCGACGCGCACGGTCTCGCCCTGCTGTTTTCGCGCGCGCCGCTGCCGTGGTGGCGCGACGGCTTCAAGGACGGCATCCGCGCCCTGCCCGGCGCGCCGGCGCCGCTGCGCCACATCGGCATATACGCCTATCGCGCCGGTTACCTGCGCGCCTTTCCGGCGCTGCCGCCAGCGCCGCTGGAGCGCTGCGAATCGCTGGAGCAATTGCGCGCACTCTGGCATGGCGACGCGATCGCGGTGCACGTGACGGCCGAGATCCCGGCCGCCGGGGTCGATACGCCCGAAGACCTGGAACGAGTGCGGGCCCTGTGGCGGCAGGCGACCGGCCCGGAACGCTGAGCGCGCCGGTTTCGACCCCTGCAACAACAAGCACGAACACCGCTCGGCGCCACCGCGCAACAGGACACGCAAAACAGCCAGACGCTCGTGCTATTCTTTCGGTGCCATGGCCCGCAGCGCCACGCTGCATCGCAAAGTGTGGGCCACGCACGACAATTCGATTTCGAGGAGCACGATGAAACTGATTCTTTTGGGCGCCCCAGGCGCGGGCAAAGGCACCCAAGCGGCTTTCATTTGCAAGAAGTTCGGCATTCCGCAAATCTCCACAGGCGACATGTTGCGCGCCGCGGTCAAGGCTGGAACGCCGCTCGGCTTGCAAGCCAAGAGCGTGATGCAGTCCGGCGGATTGGTGAGCGACGACCTGATCATCAACCTGGTGAAAGAGCGCATCGCGCAGCCGGATTGCGCATCAGGTTTCCTGTTCGACGGCTTCCCGCGCACCATCCCACAGGCCGACGCGCTGAAGAACGCCGGCGTCAAGCTGGATTACGTACTCGAAATCGACGTGCCGTTCGACGCCATCATCGAGCGCATCACCGGGCGCCGCAGCCACCCCGCCTCGGGCCGCACCTACCACGTCAAGTTCAATCCGCCCAAGGTGGCCGGCCAGGACGACGTGACCGGCGAGCCGCTGGTGCAGCGCGATGACGACCGGGAAACCACCGTGCGCCATCGCCTGGACGTCTACATGAAGCAAACCCGGCCACTGGTGGACTACTACAGCCAGTGGGCCGAGCGCGAACCGACCGCGGCACCCCAATACCGCGCCGTGAACGGCGTTGGCAGCCTGGACGACATCACGCAACGGGTATTCAAGGCGCTGGCCGCGTAGGCCACCGCACGACGCGGGTCGGCGCCACTGCTCTTGCCACCGGCGTCGAACTGGTTAAAAATACAGCAATGTCGCTGTATTCCAAATCCATCGCGTCGGCGCCCAAACTGACGCCGCGCCAACGCCAGATCCTGCAACTGATCGAGCACGCGATCGAGCGCTATGGCGCACCGCCCATGCGCGCCGAAATCGCCGCTGAATTCGGCTTCAAATCGCCCAACGCCGCCGAAGAACACCTGCGCGCGCTGGCGCGCAAGGGCGTGATCGAGTTGGTGAGCGGCACCTCGCGCGGCATCCGGCTCAAAGGCAGTTCCAGCGACTTGCCCGCAGCCCACACCCAGGCGCTGCTGCACAACCTGCCACTCGCCGTCCCGCTGATCGGGCGCGTGGCGGCCGGGCTGCCCATCCTGGCGCAACAGCACGTGGAACAGGTGTACCACCTGGAACGCTCGCTGTTCGCCCATTACCCGGACTACCTGCTGCGCGTGCGCGGCCAATCCATGCGGGGCGCCGGCATCCTGGACGGCGACCTGCTCGCAGTGCGCCAGGCGCACGAGGCGCAACAAGGCCAGATCGTGGTGGCGCGGCTGGACGAAGACGTCACCGTCAAGCGCTTTTACCGGGAAAGCAACCGCATTCGCCTGCATGCCGAGAACCCGGATTTCGACGACATCATCGTCGGCAGCGACCAGCCCTTCCAGATCGAGGGCCTGGCGGTTGGGTTGATCCGCGACGGCGGTTTCGATCCAGCGCGGTGATCGGTCGCACCGTTTGCTGAAGAGCACGCCTGCCTGTTCGGCATAGGGCCGGACGCCAGCATTCGACCGCCGGTCTCGCTCGTGGCGCGCAGCGCGTCGGCCAAGCGTACCGAAGCAACGCGTCACAATCGCGCCATGAGCATCGTAATCCTCGACGACTATCAGGACGCCGTACGCAAGCTGGCGTGCGCGGCCAAGCTCAAGGAGTATCCGGCCAAGGTCTACACCAATACCGTCAAGGGCCTGGGGCAACTCGCCGTGCGCCTGCGCGACGCCGAAGTGGTGGTGCTGATCCGCCAGCGAACGCAAATCACGCGCGCGCTGATCGAGAAATTGCCGGCTCTGCGGCTAATCGCCCAAACCGGGCACGCCGGCACACATATCGACCTGGCGGCCTGCACCGAGCACGGCATTGCCGTGGCCGAAGGCGTGGGCTCTCCCGTTGCGCCGGCGGAACTGACCTGGGCGCTGATCATGGCCGCGGCGCGGCGCCTGCCGCAATACATCGGCAACCTGAAGCACGGCGCCTGGCAGCAGTCGGGCCTGAAAAGCGCCACCATGCCGCCCAACTTCGGCTTGGGCACGGTGCTCCGGGGCCGTCAGCTCGGCATCTGGGGTTATGGCCGCATCGGCCGGATCGTGGCCGGCTACGGCCGCGCGTTCGGCATGCAAGTCGTGGTCTGGGGTTCGCAGAAGTCCATGGAAGCCGCCCGCGCCGACGGCTTCGAAGCGGCGCCCACGCGCAGCGAATTCTTCGCGCTCTCGGACGTGCTCTCGCTGCACCTGCGCTTGACCGACGCCACGCGCCAGTTGGTCACGTTCGACGATCTGGCGCGCATGAAGCCGACCGCGCTCTTCGTCAATATTTCGCGCGCCGAGCTGCTGGAGCCGAACGCGCTCATCACCGCGCTGAATCGCGGCCGCCCCGGCATGGCCGCGGTCGACGTGTACGAATCCGAACCCATCCTGCAAGGCGACGGCCTGTTGCGGCTGGAGAACTGCATCTGCACGCCGCACATCGGCTACGTCGAGCAGGACAGCTACGAACTCTATTTCGGCGCGGCGTTCGACAACATCGTGAATTACCTGCACGGCACGCCCACCCATATCGTCAACCCGGGCGCACTGCAGGCGCGGCGCTGATGGCGCCACAGTGCGGCGCAACCTGAACACCGGCCCGCGCTCAGCAGGCCGGCGCCGGCCATCCCGCCCTTCGACTCGCTGAAAGGACTGCCCCAATGGAATCACCCCGCTTCACCACCGTCGGCATCGTCGGCGCCGGCGCCATGGGCCGCGGCATTGCGCAACTGGCCGCGCAGGCGGGATCGCGCGTGCGCCTGTTCGACGCGCAGGCCGATGCCGTCGCCACGGCGCAGGCCAGCGTGGGTGCGCTCTGGGACAAGCTCGCCGCCAAAGGCAAGTTCACGGCCGATGCGGTCGCGGCGTTCAAAAGCCGGCTGCTGCCGGCATCGTCGCTGAATGCTCTGGCCGACTGCGACCTGGTGATCGAAGCCGTGATCGAGCGGCTCGACGTGAAGAAAAGCCTGCACGCGCAACTCGAATCCGTCGTCGCCAGCGATGCGCTGATTGCGAGCAACACCTCCTCGCTCTCGGTCACTGCCATCGCCGCAGCGCTGAAGCACCCCGAGCGCTTTGCCGGCTACCACTTCTTCAACCCGGCGCCGCTCATGAAAGTGGTGGAAGTCGTGGCTGGCCTGAAAACCGCGCCCGCCGCCTGCGAAGCGCTGGCGCAGTACGCGCGCCAGTTCGGCCACACGCCGGTGCGCACCGGCGATACGCCCGGCTTCATCGTGAACCACGCCGGGCGCGGCTACAGCACCGAAGCGCTGCGCATCGTGGGCGAAGGCATCGCCGATTTCGCCACCGTCGATCGCATCCTGACGGCGCAAGTGGGCTTCCGCCTCGGGCCGTTCGCGTTGTTCGACCTGACGGCGCTCGACGTCTCGCAACCCGCCATGGAAGCGATCTTTCGCCAGTATTACGACGAGCCGCGCTACCGGCCCAGCGTGATCGCGGCGCAGCGCCTGGCGGGCGGCGTGCTCGGCAAGAAAGTCGGCGCGGGCTTCTACGATTACGTGGACGGCGTGGCCCAGGTCCCGCCCGACCCGCCCGTGCCGCACGTGGATACGCTGCCGCCGGTGTGGGTGTCAGCCCGCGCCACGCGCCGCGACGAACTGCTGGCGTTGCTGCGCACCCTGGGCGCCAACATCGAAGTGGGGCTGGCGCGCTCGGCGAACGCGCTGCAAGTCGTGGCGCCGCTGGGCACCGACGTCACCACGTCTGCGTTGGCCGAAGAACTGGATCCGGCGCGCACCATCGGCATCGACCTGCTCGTCCCCGACGCCGCCACGAAACGCCGCGTGCTGGCCACGAACCCGGCCACCGCGCCCGCGATGCGCGACGCCGCGCACGCGCTGTTCGCGCGCGACGGCAAACCGGTGAGCGTGATCCACGATTCCGGCGGCTTCGTGACGCAACGCGTGGTGGCCACCATCGTCAACATCGCGGCCGACATGTGCCAGCAGCGCATCTGCTCGCCGCAGGACCTGGATACGGCCGTGCACCTGGGCTTGGGTTACCCACTCGGGCCGCTCGCCATGGGCGACCATTACGGCGCGGCCAGCATCCTGAAAATCCTCACCCATTTGCAGGCGGGCTATGGCGATCCGCGCTACCGACCCAGTCCCTGGCTGCGGCGCCGTGCGGCGCTCGGTCTCAGCCTGACGCACCCGGAGGGTTGATCCCATGGCCGCCGAATTGCGCAGCGCCTTCGAACACGGCACCTTGGTGCTCACCCTCGGCAATCCCGAGCACGCCAACGCGCTGGTGCCGGAAATGTGCTCGGCCGGCGTGGAAGTGTTTTCCAGCGCGGGCTCCAATGCCGACGTCCACACCATCATCCTGACCGGCGCCGGGGCCGATTTCTGCAGCGGCCTGGCTCCGCACCGCTGGCCCGTGCGCGGGCGGGAAGAGCGCGGACCGGACGTGGACACCATCGACCGCCTGCACGACTGGATCGAAGCCATCCACACCTGCCCGATTCCGGTGCTGGCCGCGATCGAAGGAACGGCGGCCGGCGCCGGCTGCACGCTCGCCCTGGCCTGCGACCTGATCGTGGCGGCCAGCAACAGCACCTTCAGCGCGCGCGACACACACGCCGCGGACAGCCCGAACGGCGGCGCAAGCTGGTTTCTCGGCCGCAGTCTGCCGCGCCAACTGGCGGCGGAACTGCTGCTCGACGGCGCCACGATCAGCGCGGAGCGACTGCAACTCCTGGGCCTGGTGAATCGCGTCTGCGAACCGGCAGAAGCCCTGCGCAATGCGCTCGATTGGGCCGCCGCGCTCGCGCAAACCCCGACGGATGAGCTCGCGGCCGCCAAGGAATTGCTGGCCAGCGCACCCGATCACGGCCTGACGCAGCATCTGGCGCTAGAGCGCGAGCGGTTGCTGCGCGGCCGGCGCGCGTAGCGGGTTCCGGTCCGGGCAACTCCCCCGAATACGGCTGTCCCGCACCGCGACAATCGGCGCGCCTCACACACGACAATGCAAACCAGGCGCGCCACGCGGCTCCGGGCTGCCACTCGCTTGATCGACGACAAGATCACGGTACGATCGAGCGGTTACGATTCAACCCACCCGACGCGGCGGCCGCCGCGTCCAAGGACCTCATGAGCACCTTGACCGACCAGTTCTCGGGTACCCGCCCGCTTTCGCAAGACGACACGCTCGATACCGCCGCGCTGACACGCTGGCTTGATGGCCACATCGAAGGCTTCGCGGGCCCGCTCTCGGTGGAAAAATTCAAGGGCGGCCAATCCAATCCGACCTACAAGCTGACCACGCCCACGCGCACCTACGTGATGCGCGCCAAGCCCGGACCGGCGGCCAAGTTGCTGCCCTCGGCGCACGCCATCGAGCGCGAATTCAAGGTCATGCGCAGCCTGGCCGGCACCGACGTGCCGGTGGCCCACATGTATGCGCTGTGCAGCGATGAAAGCGTGATCGGCCGCGCCTTCTACATCATGGAATTCATGCAAGGCCGGGTGCTCTGGGAGCAATCGCTGCCGGGGATGTCGAAGCCCGAGCGCAGCGCGATTTACGATGAGATGAACCGCGTGATCGCGGCGCTGCACAAGGTCGATTACAAGGCGCAGGGGTTGGCGGATTACGGCAAGCCCGGCAACTACCTGGAACGCCAGATCCACCGCTGGAGCAAGCAGTACGTGGCCTCGGTCACGCAGCCGATTCCCGCCATGGATCACCTGATAGCCTGGCTGCCGGGCCACATGCCGGGCAGCACGCACAGTGCGCTCACCAGCATCGTGCACGGCGATTTCCGCCTCGACAACCTCGTCTTCCACCCGACCGAGCCGCGCATCCTGGCGGTGCTCGACTGGGAGCTCTCCACGCTCGGCCACCCGCTGGCGGATTTCAGCTACCACTGCATGTCGTGGCACATCCGCGCCGACGAGTTCCGCGGCATCGGCGGCCTCGACCTGGCCGCACTCGGCATTCCGAGCGAAGCCGACTACATCCGCCGCTATTGCGAGCGCACCGGTTTTGCCACGCCGGAGGAACTGGCGCGCGACTGGAACTTCTACATGGCGTACAACATGTTCCGCATCGCGGCTATCCTGCAAGGCATCGCCAAGCGCGCGGAAGCCGGCACGGCCTCCAACGCGCAAGCCAAGGCAAGCGGCGCACGTGCCCGGCCGATGGCCGAACTGGGCTGGACGTTCGCGCAGAAGGTTTGAGAACGCGCCCCCACTTTTCCCAACCTGAAGGAGATCCCATGGAATTCGACTACACCCCCAAGGTCAAGCAGATGCAGGACAAGCTGCTGGCCTTCATGGACCAGCACGTCTATCCCAACGAGCACCGCTACCTGGACGAAGTGGCCGCCAACCGCGCCAAGGGCAACCCGTGGATCCCCACCCAGGTGATCGAGGAGCTGAAGCCCAAGGCGCGCGCGCAAGGCCTGTGGAACCTGTTCCTGCCCAAGTCCAAGCGCGCCCCCGAAGGCCTGTCCAACCTGGAATACGCGCCGCTGTGCGAAATCATGGGGCGCGTGACATGGTCGCCCGAAGTGTTCAACTGCTCGGCGCCCGACACCGGCAACATGGAAACCATCGAGCGCTACGGCTCCGAAGCCAACAAGGACGAGTGGCTGGAGCCCCTGCTGGAAGGCGAAATCCGCTCGGCCTTCCTCATGACCGAGCCCGCCGTGGCGTCGTCCGATGCGACCAACATCGAATGCCGTATCGAACGCGACGGCGACCACTACGTCATCAACGGCCGCAAGT
>SCQQ01000057.1 GCA_004299095.1 Burkholderiaceae bacterium
GCCGTCCATGAGCCGACCGCTGGCGAGATGTGAGCGAGAAGGCTTGATGGTTGAGTCCGGTACGCCGGACTCGCACGAAGCCGCCACGTGGCAACACGCGGCGGCCTTCCTGTGTCTGGAAGCAAGGGATCGCAGCGGCGCGCACCGCAAGGATTGTGCAGATGCAGGGCGCCGGGATTTCCCACTTGCATTGCGAGCCGGGATCTCGAAAAACGGAAGACCGGCCGATTCCCGCCGGCCAATCGGCGCAACCGCCGGCGCCTTCCCGCATCGCGATCGCACGCTCGCTAAGATAAAGCCGTTTGGGATCCCGCCGACTTCCGAGTCATCCGGGGCCCCTCCGGTTGTTTTCCTGATCGAGAGTTCTTCCCATGGCATCCACACCATCCGCCGCCGAGCCCGCGCACGCGCCGTCGCCGCTGCTGCCGCTGGACGACGCGCTCGAGCGCGTGCTCGCGCAAGTGGCCGCCCCACTGGCCGCGGAAGAGATCGCCGCCACCGCTGCCGATGGTCGCGTGCTGGCGGAAGACGTGATCTCGGCCCTGCAAATTCCGCCGGACGACAACAGCGCCATGGATGGCTACGCGGTGCGCAGCACCGATTGCGCGCACGCCGGTGCCGAGCTTCCCGTCACGCAACGCATTCCGGCCGGCAGCGTGGGCCAGCCGTTGGCGGCGGGCAGCGCGGCGCGCATCTTCACCGGCGCGCCGATCCCGCCGGGCGCGGATGCGGTGGTGATGCAGGAGCAGACCGAGGCGCTGGCGGACGGCGCCCGCGTGCGTATCCAGGTGCCGCCGCGGGCCGGGCAATCGATTCGCAAGGCGGGCGAGGACGTGGAGCGCGGCGCCACCGTGCTGCACCGTGGCGCGCGCCTGACGCCCGCCAGTATCGGCTTGGCCGCGAGCGTGGGACTGGCGTGCCTGCACGTGGCGCGCAGGCCCCGCGTGGCACTTCTGCAGACTGGCGACGAGCTGGTCTTGCCGGGAACGGTGGCGCCGGCGGCAATGAAGCCCGGCACCATCTACAACAGCAGCCGCTTCTTTCTGCAAACGCTGCTCGAACGGCTGGGCTGTACCGTGACCGATCTGGGCATCATTCCCGATGACCGCCAGGCGACGATCGCCGCGCTGCGCCAGGCGGCCGAGGGGCACGACCTGATCCTGAGCAGCGGCGGTGTCTCAGTGGGCGAGGAAGATCACGTCAAGCCGGCGGTGGCGCAGCTCGGCCACCTGGATTTGTGGAAGATCGCCATCAAACCGGGGAAGCCGTTTGCCTACGGCCATCTGCGGCGCGCTTCCGGCGACCTGGCGCATTTCATCGGCTTGCCGGGCAATCCGGTGTCGAGTTTCGTCACATTCCTGTTGCTGGTGCGGCCGTTCCTGCTGAAGTTGCAGGGCGCCACCGACGTGGCGTTGCGCTCGCTGCCCGCGCGCGCCGATTTCAGTTTGCCCAAACCCGGCAAGCGGCGCGAATTCCTGCGCGTGCGACACAACGGCAAGGGCGGGCTGGATCTCTTTCCCAATCAAAGTTCGGGCGTGCTCACGTCGATGCACTGGGCCGACGGGCTGGTCGACCACCCGGCGGACGCGACCATCGCGGCGGGCGACACGGTGCGGTTCATTCCGTTTGGCGGGGTGTTCTCATGAGCGAACCTGCGGGCGTGCAAGTCACGGTGCGCTATTTCGCTTCGCTGCGCGAGGCGCTCGGAACCGGCGGCGAACAGGTCCGCACCAGCGCGGCCACGTTGGGCGCGCTACGCGCGGAGCTGGCGGCGCGGGGCGGCGCATACGCGGAGGCGTTGGCGCCGCAAAAGGCCGTGCGCGCGGCGCTCAACCAGGTGATGGCGGACGACGCTCGCGCGCTCGTCGCCGGCGCCGAAGTCGCGTTCTTTCCGCCCGTGACTGGCGGTTGAGCGGAGCGCGGTCTCCCGCCATACGGGTCATTTGCTCCTGCGGTCGTGCGACCTGCAGCGCGGACCCGCCGCTTTTTTCCACGGTAGGCATCGCAACCGCGCGCAGTGTTCGCAGATTGTTCCAAACCGTGCAATAGTTATCTTCAAAACAACTGCTACTGAGCCGTAACGTAGTGGTAATCGAGACCATCTATCAGCATAAGAGTCATCGTTGATGACGTTCAAGCCTCGAGGTGGCGGGCGTTGCGAGTTCGCCCTGCTTCGCGGGCTCGTGTTGAATCAGGGAGAACTGAGATGATCAAGATGAATGCGACGATTGCGGCCGCGATGGCGGCGTTGTTCATGGTGGGCAGTGCGATGGCTGCCACGCCCGAAACCGAAGCTGGCAACGAGCCGTATGAAAATGAAATGGCGGTCACCAACAGCACGGTGACGCGTGGCGCGGTGGAAGCGCAGGCAGCCGAACAAAAGCCAGCGGCCGGGCAAGCTGACGCAGCGCCCGCGGCGGCGGCCGATCCGCAATCCACATTAACGCGGCAAGCGGTGGAACGGGAAGCGGCGATGCAGGAACCTGCGGCTGGGCAAGGGCCGTTTGAATCGAAGTAACGCGCTGGCCGCGTGAATTCGCGGCCACTCGAGCGCGCAGAATCCCCAAGCCGCCACGTGTCACGACGTGGCGGTTTTTTTGTGCTGTGGCCCGTGTCCGATGCTCGCCTAATTGTTGCGAATACTGCAATGGTGGTATTCAGAACGAGTGGTACTGAGTTGTCACGCGGTGGTAGTGGGGTTCATCTATCGGAGTGAAGGTCATCACCGAAGGCCTTCAAG
>SCQQ01000058.1 GCA_004299095.1 Burkholderiaceae bacterium
CGGCACTGGTGAACACCGACGTGCGCGGGCGCAGCTTCGCTCCCAGGGGCAAGACACCCGTGCTGCCCACCGTAGGCGGCACACGCCAGAAGCTCTCCATGATCGCCACCGTCACCAACCAGGGCAAGACGCGCTGGATGATCATCGACGAAGCGTTCAATGCCGACAAGCTCATCGAGTTTCTGCAGACCTTGACCCGCGATGCGGGTAGGAAGGTGTTCCTGATTCTGGACAACCTGCGGGTGCATCACAGCAAGATCGTCAAGGCCTGGGTGGCCGAGCACGAGGAACAAATCGAGCTGTTTTATTTGCTCAGCCACAGCCCGCAGCTCAATCCCGAAGAGCGGTTGAACGCGGATTTGAAGCAGGAGATGGGCAAGCGCGTACCGGCACGCACCAAGACCAAGCTACGCAAGGCGGCCAGCGCTCACATGCAGATGCTGGAGAACAATCCTAAGCGTGTGATCAGCTACTTCCAAGACCCTCGCGTGCACTATGCCGCTTGAGACTTCATTGGGCCTGATCAATAAGCACAACGCTGTCGGGCGCAATGCTGGCCGGCAGCAAAAAGTCGTATCGCTGGAAACCATAGGTGTTGATGGCATTCAGCCCCGTAGAATGGATTTCCAGCACGTTGCCCGTCCCCGGCGCCGCAATAGGCGTCAGTACACCATTTGCGTCGAATTCTCCAATCGCGCCACCCGCCAGATAGGCGCCTGATAGACTCGGGCTGCCGCTGATTACCACCCGGTTGTCATTGGCGCTGGCAGTTCCCTTATCGCCGATGAGAATCGCGCCAGCCGCCAGCCGCCAGCCGCAAGCCCGCTGACCTGCGCATTCGCGCCGATCGACAGGACATTGCCGTTCGCGCTCGCGTTGCTGCCGCCAATCAGTACGCCGCCGCCTCCGATGACCAGCCCATTGACCTGCGCGCTGCCGTCGACCGTAACGTGGTTGCCGCTGATGTCCGCGCTTTGGTTCGCAACCAACACCGCCGCCCCGCCGGCAACGAGGCCGTTGATTTGTGCCGCGCCACCCAAAGTAACGGAATTGTTCTGCACCGATGCCTGCGCCGCAGGGAACAGGACGGCGCCACCAGCCACGATCCCGGAACCCAGGCCGAACCCAAGCCCTATCGGCCCGGAGCCGTCGTTGACCCCCGCGGTGCCATCAGTAATAGCCACCGAGTTGCCCGACGCCTCGACGTTGGATTGACCGCCAAACACCCAAGGCGCCTGGCTGCTCGTCAAGGTGACCGAATTGCCATTCGCGGAGCTACCGAAAGCGGAGCCGCCGTACACCATATTGGCATGGCTGCCCGACAGGTTCACGGCGTTGTTGTCAGCCGCGGTACCCACGCCGCCAAACAGCATGTCCACGGCCTGTTGGCTGTTGCTGATTGTCACCGTATTGCCGGATGCGGCGCCACCGTAGGCCTGGCCGCCGGCGACGTCCACACCCGACTGCGCTGCCGCGGGACCCGTGACTTCGACCGTGTTGTTGGACGCGTTGCCATTGACGCTCAAGCCACCCGTCACGTGCAATGCGGTCGCGCCACCGGACAAAGTGACCTTGTTGCCATCGGCGTTGCCGCTGGCACTGTATGCAAGGCCGCCGGTCATGCTGCCAAAGTCCGTTGATGCACCACCACTTGCGATCACGCTGTTGCCGCTCGCATCGCCGGCCGCGGCTGCGCCGTCGGTGATCGCCTGAATACCGCTACCTCCGGTCACGGTCACCGTGTTGGCTGAGGCGATGCCGCCACTACCACCGGTAATCCCCAGGCCTTGCACGGTGCCGTTGGTCACCGTGACCACGTTGTTCGAGGCATCGCCGCCTTGCGCCGCATCCCAAATTGCAGCGCCGTAGCTGTTGCCGCCGACGATCTCACCAGTCACGGCCGAGTCGCTCACTGTGACGTGATTGCCGCTCGCGCTGCCACCGGCGCCCGAATCGCCGCCTGCGCCGCCAGCTCCGGGCGGCACAATAGGACCGCCACTGCCGCCAGCGCCCTCGTTGCCGCCCAGCACGCCGTCGCCACCGTCGCCGCCATTCCCGCCGAGCGATGCGCCGCCGATGACAGTCCCGGCAACGGGCGAGCCGCCTTGAATCGTGATCGTGTTACCCGACGCGGCGCCGCCGTCGCCGCCGTCGCCGCCCGCGGCGCCCGCTTGGCCAGGTGTCATCCCCGCCGCGCCATTTCCGCCCTGGCTAAAGCCGCCGTTCACGCTGCTGCCGTAGGTGTCCATCAACTGAATCGACCGATTGGTGATCGTCACCTTATTGGTGTCGGCGGAGCCGCCCGCCACCCCGGGATTGGGGGCGCCCAGTGGGCCAGGATTGAATCCGCCATAGACGGGACCTATAAGCAGCGTATTTCCGGGCGGATTCAGCCCAGTCCCAGTGAGACCAGTTCCGCCGGTGGCAGTGATTGAGCTTGAGCCAATGGTCAAAACGCTCTGGTTCGCCGTAGTAAAAATTGGCGGGAACGCCATGGTGCCGACGACCTGCTGCTGAGCTAATGCGGGAACCGACCACCCCACCGCCGCAATCGCCACCGCGATGGCCAGATCCCGCTGCCCGTGACCATGGGTGGGCGTTGATACCGTTCGAGCCCCGGCCGCAGCGCTATGGAATCCGCTCGTGATTCTCTTGTCTTTTTTCATCAAATTCCCTCCTCGACATGAAACAGTGCCGAAATGCCACCTGCGCCTGCGCGCATGGCGCAGACGTTTCACCCCACGGGAACGATTCAAGACTGGCAACCGACGCGTTGTCGCACGACGCGCGGCAAGGTCGCGACTGCGCATTCACGAGTTGTCGCGCCCACAAAATTGCCTTTGTCGCCGCGCCCATTGACCGCTTTGAGACAGCGGTTTCGCTTCAGATTCGTTCTCGCTTGGTTCGGCGAGCGATGCGTGCAACACGGCTGCAGGTATCGCGCGAGGAACGGCGGGGTTGGTTCTAGTGCGCCGCATCAGGGCGCCCGATGATCGGCGCCGAACTGTCCAAGCGTCCAATCCGTTTGCAGCCATGGCAGAGTGGGGCGGCTTTCAACGCCAATGACTCGCTTGACTTTCAATGCAGTATCTGACCGTTTCGAGGGGCTAACCCTTCAGATATTTGCCTAGGAACGTCAGGCTGCGCTGCCACGCCAGCGTCGCCGCTTCCCGGTTGTAGTTGGCGCCTTCTTCGTTGCCGAAGGCGTGACCGGCGTCGTAGCGCCAGCACTCGTGCGTCACGCCGCCTGCTTTTAGTTTCTTTTCGAGCGCGTCGGCGCTGGCGATTTTGAAAAAAGCATCCTGGATGCCGAAGTGGCATTGCAGCGGGATCTTGATGGCGCCCGGGTCGCCCGCGGCGTCGGGCGGAATGCCGTACCACGACACCGCCGCGCTGGTTTCGGGTACGTGCATGGCGGCAAGCACCGAGAGCACGCCGCCCATGCAGAAGCCGATGACGCCGACGTGCGCGCTCCCGGCTTTCAGGTGCTGCACTGCGCCGCGCACGTCCTGAGTGGCCGCATCGCCGAAATTCAGGCCTTCCATGCCGTGCTGTGCTTCGGCTGCGTCGAGCGCCACCTTGCCGCGATACAGGTCCGGAATCAGCACGCGAAAGCCCTGGCCCACCATGCGTTCGCCCACGCTCTTGATCTGATCGTTCACGCCCCACCATTCCTGGATCACGACCAGGCCCGGCGCGCCGTCGGCCAGCGCGGGCGCCATGTAAATCCCGGGCGCGCTTTTACCGTCGGGACGCTTGAAAGTGATGTGTTCGGCCATTCGGATCTCCTGGGTTGTGGGTTACGTGGTTCATCGTGCCACAGCACCTGTCGGATCGCTGCCGGGCTACGCTGTTCCATGAGGCCAGCCCGATTGCCACGTTGAGAACGTCGGCGCGTGTGCCCGAACGATGCTGCTTCCGGCTCACATCTCGCTGCCTCTGACCGGGCACCTCATCGTTCTTTCGAACGATGCCGCCGTCTGCGCCCTCGTTCTTCCGCTGTCGCAAAACAGTCCGATCGGCGAATAGGCGAGCGCGGCTGCGGGCGCGACCATTGCTGGCGATGGATCAACCCCCGAAGCCGCCCATGACCGCACCGCTCCCCGCCGCTCAATCGGCCCAGCGCATCGACCGCAAGGCCTGGTCGGTTCTCGTGTCCAGCACGGTGGCGTTCACCGTGTGTTTCATGGTCTGGATGATGTTCGCGGTGGTCGGCATTCCGATCAAGCAAATGCTGCACCTGAACGCGACCCAGTTCGGGCTGCTCACTGCCATGCCGGTGTTGAGTGGCTCGCTGGTGCGCGTGCCGCTCGGCATCTGGACCGACCGGTACGGCGGCCGCATCGTGCTGGCGATCCTGCTGGCGGCCACGGTGCCGGCGATCTGGGCGCTGTCCTGGGCCACCGAATACTGGCAGTTCCTGGCAATCGGCCTGCTGCTCGGCCTTGCCGGCGGCTCGTTTTCGGTCGGCACGCCGTACGTCGCGCGCTGGTTTCCGAAGAACCGCCAGGGCATGGCGATGGGTGTGTTCGGCGCCGGCAATTCGGGCGCCGCGGTGAACAAGTTCGTCGCGCCGGTGATTCTGGTGGCGTTCGGCTGGACCGCGGTGCCGCACGTGTATGCCGCGATCATGCTGGGCGCGCTCATCTTCTTCTGGTTCTTCAGCTACAGCGATCCGGCGCACAAGGTGCCGGGCCACGTCACGTTCGTGCAGCAGCTCAAGGTGCTGAAAGACCCCGACGTGCTCAAGTACTGCCAGTACTACAGCATCGTCTTCGGCGGCTACGTCGCGCTCTCGCTCTGGATGGTGCAGTACTACGTGGGCGAATACGGCCTCGACATTCGCTGGGCGGCGCTGCTGGCGGCCTTCTTCTCGCTGCCGGGCGGCGTGCTGCGCGCCATCGGCGGCGTGCTCTCGGACAAGTACGGCGCGCACAAGGTGACCTGGTGGGTGCTGTGGGTGAGCTGGATCTGCCTGTTCCTGCTGTCCTACCCACAGACCGATTTCACCATCCAGACCGCGAGCGGCCCGGCCACCTTCCACCTCGGCCTGAACGTCTACGCCTTTACCGCGCTGATGTTCGTGCTCGGCATCGCATTTGCTTTCGGCAAGGCCAGCGTCTTCAAGTACATCAGCGACGACTACGGCAGCAACATCGGCGCCGTGAGCGGCGTGGTGGGGCTCGCGGGCGGACTGGGCGGCTTCATCCTGCCAATCCTGTTCGGCGCGCTCATGGACTGGACCGGCATCCGCTCCAGCGCCTTCATGCTGCTCTACGGCGTGGTCTGGGTGTCGCTGATCTGGCTGTATTTCACCGAAGTGCGGCGCACCGACGTGATCCACCACGCGCCGTCGTCGCGCGCCGAATCCGCCTGAACGGAGATCGACTCATGCCACGCTCCACCACCGCCCGGCCGCGCAGCAACGGACGCACGCTCACGCTCTGGACGCCCGAAGACAAGTCGTTCTGGGAACGCGAAGGCGAGGCGGTCGCGCGCATCAACCTGTGGATTTCGGTGCCGGCGCTGTTCCTGGCGTTTGCCATCTGGCAGGTGTGGAGCGTGGTGGCCGTGAGCCTGCCGGCGCTGGGTTTCACGTATTCCACCAACCAGCTTTTCTGGCTGGCCGCGGCACCGGCGCTGTCGGGCGCCACGCTGCGCATCTTCTATTCGTTCATGGTGCCGATCTTTGGCGGCCGGCGCTGGACCTCGATCGTTACCGCATCGCTGTTGATCCCGGCAGTCGGCATCGGTATCGCGGTGCAGGACAACACCACGAGCTACCCGACCATGCTGATCCTGGCGCTGCTGTGCGGTTTCGGCGGCGGCAATTTCAGCTCCAGCATGGCCAACATCAGCTTCTTCTTCCCGAAGGAGCGCAAGGGTTCGGCGCTGGGCGTGAACGCCGGCCTGGGCAACCTCGGTGTTTCGGTGGTGCAGTTCCTGAGCCCGCTGGTGATCACCGCCGGCGTTTTCGGCATCTTTGGTGGTGACGCGCAGACCATCGTCAAGAACGGCCAGCACGTCCAGGTGTGGGCACAGAACGCCGCCTTCATCTGGGTGCCGTGGATCGCCATCGCGGCGGTGGCCGCGTGGTTCGGCATGCACGACATCGCCGACGCCAAAGCCAGTTTCTCCGCGCAGGCCGCCATTTTCCGCAGTAAGCACAACTGGATCATGTGCCTGCTCTACCTCGGCACCTTCGGCTCGTTCATCGGCTTTGCGGCGGGCTTTCCGCTGCTCATCAAGAGCCAGTTTCCGGCGGTGAATCCGCTCGCCTTCGCCTGGCTCGGACCGCTGCTCGGGGCGCTCACACGGCCGTTCGGCGGCTGGCTCGCGGACAAGGTGGGCGGCGGCGTGGTGACGTTCTGGAACTTCGCGGTGATGGCACTCGCGGTGCTCGGTGTGCTCTATTTCCTGCCGCACGGCGCCGGTGGCTACGCCCTGCCGTTCGGTTCGACCGAAGGCAGCTTTGCCGGCTTCTTTCTGATGTTTCTGGTGCTCTTTTGCACCACCGGCATCGGCAATGGCTCGACCTTCCGCATGATTCCGGTGATTTTCCTGAACCAGCGGCTGCGCGGACTGCGCGAGGGCGACGAGGCGGCCCGCGCGCAGGCCACCAAGCTCGGCAACACCGAAGGCGCGGCCGCGGTGGGCTTTGCCGGCGCACTCGGCGCCTACGGCGGTTTCTTCATTCCCAAAAGCTACGGCAGCTCGATCGCCGCCACCGGCGGGCCTGAACTCGCGCTCTGGATCTTCGTGGTGTTCTACCTGGCGTGCGTGGCCGTGACCTGGTGGTTTTACGCGCGCAGGAACGCCGAAATGCCGTGCTGAGCCCCGTGCAACCGTTGTCAAGAGGAGTTGAACCATGAGCCATCTGCTCGATCGCCTGACGTACTTCCAGCAACCGCGCGAAGCGTTTTCCGGCGACCACGGCCGTACCACCGGCGAGGACCGCACCTGGGAGGACGGCTACCGCGGCCGCTGGGCGCACGACAAGATCGTGCGCTCGACGCACGGCGTGAACTGCACCGGTTCGTGCTCCTGGAAGATTTACGTGAAAGGCGGCATCGTCACCTGGGAGACGCAGCAGACCGATTACCCCCGCACGCGGCCGGACCTGCCGAACCACGAGCCGCGCGGTTGCTCGCGTGGCGCAAGCTATTCGTGGTACCTCTACAGCGCCAGCCGCGTGAAATACCCGCTGGTGCGCGGCCGCCTGCTGAAGCACTGGCGCGCGGCGCTGGCCGTGTCCAAGACCCCGGTCGACGCCTGGGCCAGCATCGTCGAGAACGCCGAGGCGCGGCGCGACTGGCACCGGCAGCGCGGCCTGGGCGGGTTCGTGCGCAGCCACTGGGACGAGGTCAACCAGATGATCGCCGCGGCCAACGTCTACACCATCAAGACCCACGGGCCGGACCGCATCGTCGGTTTTTCGCCGATTCCGGCGATGTCGATGATTTCGTACTCGTCGGGCGTGCGCTACCTGAGCCTGATCGGCGGCGTGGCGTTGAGCTTTTACGATTGGTACTGCGACCTGCCGCCCTCCAGCCCGCAGACCTGGGGCGAGCAGACCGACGTGCCCGAAAGCGCCGATTGGTACAACTCGACCTTCATCATCGCCTGGGGCTCGAACGTGCCGCAGACGCGCACGCCCGACGCGCACTTCTTCACCGAGGTGCGCTACAAGGGCGCGAAAACGGTGGCGGTCACGCCCGACTATTCCGAGGTCGCCAAGCTCTCCGACGTGTGGCTGCATCCCAAGCAGGGGACTGATGCGGCCATGGCCATGGCCATGGGCCACGTGATCCTGAAGGAGTTTTATTTCGACCAGCGCAGCGCTTACTTCGACGACTACGCGCGGCGCTACACCGACCTGCCGCTGCTGGTGGCGCTGAAGGAGCGCACGCTGGAAGACGGCCGCACGGTGCTGGTGCCGGACCGCACCCTGCGTGCCGCCGATTTCACGGACCAGCTCGACCAGCCCAACCACCCAGACTGGAAAACCGTGGCGTTCGACGGCGACGGTCGAGTCGTGGTACCGAACGGTTCCATCGGTTTCCGCTGGGGCGATACCACCGGCCGCTGGAACCTGGAAGCGAAAGAAGCGCGCAGCGGCCAGGAGGTGCGCCTGACGCTCTCGGTGCTGGAAGACGGCGCGCTGGCGCACGACGTTGCCGACGTTGCTTTTCCGTACTTCGGCGGCGTGGTCAATCCGCACTTCGAGGGCAACGACCAAGGCAGCGACGTGATGGTGCAGCGCGTGCCCATCACGCACCTCGAACTGGATGGCCATGGCGTGCGAGGCCGTGTCGCGGTGGCGACGGTGTTCGACTTGCTGGCTGGCAGTTACGGCGTACCGCGCGGCCTGGAGGGCGAGGGCACGTCCGATGGCTACGACGCCAACGCGCCTTTCACGCCGGCGTGGCAGGAGCGGATCACCGGCGTGCCGCGCGAGCAGGTGATCGGAATCGCGCGCCAGTTCGCCGACAACGCTGACAAGACGCACGGCAAGTCCATGGTGATCATCGGCGCCGGCATGAATCACTGGTACCACTGCGACATGGGCTACCGCGCCATCATCAACATGCTGATGCTGTGCGGCTGCATCGGGCAATCAGGCGGCGGCTGGTCGCATTACGTGGGGCAGGAAAAGCTGCGGCCGCAGACCGGTTGGACCGCGCTCACGTTTGCGCTTGACTGGCTGCGGCCGCCGCGCCAGCAGAACAGCACCAGTTTCTTCTACGCGCACAGTGACCAGTGGCGCTACGAAAAACTGCGCGCGCACGAAATCCTGTCGCCGCTCGCCAGCCCCGAGCGCCACGGCGAATCCATGATCGACTACAACGTGCGCGCCGAGCGCATGGGCTGGCTGCCGAGCGCGCCGCAGTTGCAGACCAATCCGCTGCAGGTGGCAAAGGACGCCGAAAAGGCCGGGCTCGATCCCAAGGATCATGTGGTGCAGGGACTGAAGGACGGCTCGCTCAAGATGAGCTGCGAAGACCCGGACCACCCCGCCAACTGGCCGCGCAACATGTTCGTCTGGCGCTCGAACCTGATGGGCAGTTCGGGCAAGGGACACGAATACTTCCTCAAGCACCTGCTCGGCACCACGCACGGCGTGCAGGGCAAGGATCTGGGAGCGGAAGACACGAAGCCCGAGGAAGTGGCGTGGCACGACCAAGCGCCTGAAGGCAAGCTGGACCTGCTGGTCACGCTCGATTTCCGCATGAGCACCACCTGCCTGTATTCCGACGTGGTGCTGCCCACCGCCACTTGGTACGAGAAAAACGACCTCAACACCAGCGACATGCACCCGTTCATCCACCCGCTCTCGACCGCAGTCGATCCGGCCTGGGAGGCAAGGAGCGACTGGGAAATCTACAAGGGGCTGGCCAAGACCTTCAGCGACGTGTGCGCGGGCCACCTGGGCGTGGAAAAAGACGTGGTGCTCACACCGCTGATGCACGACACGCCCGCGGAACTGGCGCAGCCCTACGGCGCGCAGGAGTGGAAGCGTGGCGAGGCGGAACTGGTTCCTGGCCTGACCGCACCGCAAATCACGGTCGTGGAGCGTGACTACCCGAACACCTACAAGCGCTTTACCGCGCTCGGGCCGCTCCTGGACAAGCTCGGCAACGGCGGCAAGGGCATCAACTGGGACACGCAGACCGAAATCGAGCAGTTGGGCGACCTGAACGGCCGCGTGCGTGAGGAGGGCGTGTCGCAGGGGCGGCCGCGCATCGTGAGCGACATCGACGCCACCGAAGTGGTGATGATGCTCGCGCCCGAGACCAACGGCCACGTCGCCGTGAAGGCGTGGGAAGCGCTCTCGGCGCACACCGGCCGCGAGCACGCACATCTGGCGCACCCGCGCGAGCACGAAAAAATCCGCTTCCGCGACATTCAGGCGCAGCCGCGCAAGATCATTTCGTCGCCCACCTGGTCGGGGCTGGAAAGCGACGAGGTGAGCTACAACGCCGGCTACACCAACGTGCACGAGCTGATTCCGTGGCGCACGCTGTCCGGCCGACAGCAGTTCTACCAGGACCACCCGTGGATGCGCGATTTCGGCGAGGGCTTTGCGACCTATCGCCCGCCGGTGGACCTGAAAACGCTGGCCGCGGTGCAAGGCCTCAAGCCCAACGGCAACACCGAACTGGCGCTCAACTTCATCACGCCGCACCAGAAGTGGGGCATCCACAGCACCTACGGTGACAACCTGCTGATGCTTACCATGAACCGCGGCGGACCGGTGGTGTGGATCAGCGAGGAAGACGCGAAGCGCGGCGGCATCCAGGACAACGACTGGGTCGAGCTCTTCAACGCCAACGGCGCGATCGCGGCGCGCGCGGTCGTGAGCCAGCGCGTCAAGCCCGGCATGGTGATGAAGTACCACGCGCAGGAAAAGACCATCAACACGCCCGGATCGGAAATCACCGGCACGCGCGGCGGCATCCACAACTCGGTGACGCGCATCGTCTTGAAGCCCACCCACATGATCGGCGGCTACGCGCAACTGAGCTGGGGCTTCAACTACTACGGAACCATCGGCACGAACCGCGACGAATTCGTGCTGGTGCGCAAGATGAAACGGGTCGATTGGCTTGATGGCGAAGGCCATGACGAAATGACGGCGGCTGCGCCGGCCATGACGAAATGAAAGGGATCACCCGTCGTGCGCAGAGCGCGTCATTGAAGCGAAGCGAAGTCATTTCGTCATTGGACAGAAGGAACCCGACATGAAAATCCGCGCCCAGATCGGCATGGTGCTGAACCTCGACAAGTGCATCGGCTGCCATACCTGCTCGGTCACATGCAAGACCACTTGGACCAACCGCGAAGGCATGGAGTACGCGTGGTTCAACAACGTCGAGACCAAGCCCGGCATCGGCTACCCCAAGGAATGGGAAAACCAGGACAAGTGGCACGGCGGCTGGATGCGCAAAGCCGACGGCTCCATCGTGCCGCGCCAGGGCGGCAAGTGGAAGCTCCTGATGAAGATCTTCGCCAATCCGCACCTGCCGCAGATCGACGATTACTACGAGCCGTTCACCTACGACTACGCGCACCTGCAAACCGCGCCCGAGTCCAAGGCGCCACCCACCATGCGGCCGCGCAGCCTGATCAGTGGCGAGCGCATCGAAAAAATCGAATGGGGTCCGAACTGGGAGGAACTGCTGGGCGGCGAATTCGCCAAGCGCGCCAGGGACGTGAACTTCGACCAGGTGCAGAAGAACATGTACTCGCAGTACGAGAGCACCTTCATGATGTATTTGCCGCGCCTGTGCGAGCACTGCCTGAACCCGGCGTGCGTGGCGTCGTGCCCGTCGGGCGCGATCTACAAGCGCGAGGAAGACGGCATCGTCTTGATCGACCAGGACAAGTGCCGCGGCTGGCGCATGTGCGTCTCGGGCTGCCCGTACAAGAAGATCTACTTCAACTGGAAGACCGGCAAGGCCGAGAAGTGCACCTTCTGCTATCCGCGCATCGAGGCCGGGCTGCCCACGGTGTGCTCGGAAACCTGCGTCGGCCGCATCCGCTATCTCGGCGTGCTGCTGTACGACGCCGATCGCATCCAGGAAGCCGCGAGCGTCGAGCGCGACCGCGACCTGTACCAGGCACAGCTCGACATCTTTCTCGATCCGAACGACCCGGAAGTGATCGCGCAGGCGAAGAAGGACGGCATTCCCGACGCCTGGATGGACGCCGCGCGCAACAGCCCGGTCTACAAGATGGCGGTGGAGTGGAAGATCGCTTTCCCGCTGCACCCCGAATACCGCACGCTGCCGATGGTGTGGTACATCCCGCCGCTCTCACCCATCACGGCGGCGGCCAACGCCGGCCACGTCGGCGTCAACCGCGAGCTGCCCAACGTGGCCGAACTGCGCATTCCGGTGCAGTACCTCGCCAACCTGCTGACCGCGGGCGACACCCTGCCGGTGGTGCGCGCGCTGGAACGCATGCTGGCGATGCGCGCCTACCAGCGCGGCGTGCACGTCGAGCAGCGCCAGAACCTGGCGGTGCTGGAGCAGGCCGGGCTCACCGCGCACGAAGTGGAGGACATGTACCAGATCCTTGCCATCGCCAACTACGAAGACCGCTTCGTCATCCCCACCAGCCACCGCGAATACGCCGAAAACACGTTCGACATCCGCGGCAGTTGCGGCTTCTCGTTCGGCAACGGCTGCTCGGATGGCACGAGTGAACTCAGCATCTTCGGCAGCAAGAAGAAGCGCACGTTCCCGTCGATCACGTTTGCGTCCTAGGAGGCCCGGTCATGTTCAAGAAACCCGAGATTCCCATGCAGTACACGCTGCGCGCTCTGGCGCGGTTGCTGAGCTACCCGGATGCCGAATTGCGCGAGCAGGTGCCGGCGCTGCTGGCCGCGATGCGCGAGGAGGCTGCGCTGGTACCCGCACGGCTGCAGGAGTTGGCAGCGCTGGCACGCCACATTGCTGCGGCCGATGCTTACGAAGTGGAAGAGCGCTACGTGGGCACTTTCGACTGCAGCCGGCGCACGTCGCTGCTGCTGTTCGAGCACGTGCACGGCGATTCGCGCGAGCGCGGCCAGGCGCTGGTGGACCTGCTGCAAACCTACGAGCGCGCCGGCTTGCACTACGACGGCAAGGAGTTGCCCGACCACTTGCCGGTGGTGCTGGAGTTCGCGTCCACGCAGCCGCCGGAGCTGGCGCGCCCGTTCCTCGGGGAAATGGCGCACATCCTGAACGCGCTCTTTACCGCGCTGGTCGCTGTCGAGAGCCCGTACGCCAGCGCCATCGCCGCCGTGCTGGAACTGGCCGGCGAACAGGCGCAGACCGTGGACATCCCGCCCGAGCCCGATCGCGACGAGGACTGGGGCGAGCCGCCCGCCTTCGACGGCATCGCCATGGCCGGGCAGCGCCGGCCCGACACCCGGGCACAGCGCAAGCCGCCCGAAATCCGCTTCGTCGAAACCGAAGACGCCGCGCAACTCGAAGGAGCCGTGCAATGACCGCCTGGATCGACACCCTGCTGTTTGGCTTCTACCCCTACATCTGCATGACGGTGTTCCTGGTGGGGAGCTGGATCCGCTTCGACCGCGACCAGTACACGTGGAAAAGCGATACCTCGCAACTGCTGCGCAACGACGCGCGCCTGAAGTGGGGTAGCTATCTATTCCACATCGGCGTGCTGTTCCTGTTCTTCGGCCACTTCGTCGGCATGCTGACACCGCACGCGCTGTATTCGCCGTTCATCAGCTCGGGTGGCAAGCAGGTGCTGGCGATGGTCTCGGGTGGCATCGCGGGCGTGATGGCGTTCGTCGGCGTCAGCCTGCTGCTGCACCGGCGTCTCACCGACCGGCGCGTGCGCGCCACGTCGAAAACCAGCGACATCGTGCTGCTCTGGATTTTCTGGGTGCAGCTCGCGCTGGGACTCGCGACCGTGCCGCTCTCTGGCCAGCACCTGGACGGCTCCATGATGGTGGTGCTCGCCGAGTGGGGCCAGCGCATCGCCACGTTCCGCTCGGGCGCGGTGGGAATGCTCACGCCCGTGAGCTGGGTGTTCAAGGCGCACCTGTTCCTCGGCATGACGATCTTTTTGATCTTCCCGTTCACGCGCCTGGTGCACATCTGGAGCGGCTTCGCGTCGCTGGCGTACGTGCTGCGGCCCTACCAACTGGTGCGCTCGCGGCGCCTGAACCTGCCGCGCAAAGCCGTTGGCGCGGCCGAGGAGTAAGGAGCGATTCATGTCAACTGCCACTCAATCTTTCGAAACCACACCGGCGCCGATGGCTCGCGTGAATGGCATCGCGCTGCACGCTGCAGGCGAAGCGCTCGCGCCGACCGAACTGCGCCAGCGCGCCTGCACCGAACTGCTGCGCCAGCGCGCGCAGGAAGCGGGCTTGCTGGCAGCCGGCGACCTGCCTGATGCCGACGGCGTCATCAGCGACGCCGCCACGCAAGCGATCGAGCAATTGCTGGAGCAGGAACTCGACGTTCCCGAACCTTCGGAAGAAGCGGGCCGCCGCTATCACGCATCCCACCCCGAGTTGAACAGCCAGGGCGAACGCGTGCACGTGCGCCACATCCTGTTTGCCGTAACGCCTGGCGTCAACGCCATGCGCCTGGCCCAGCGCGCCGAGCGTGTCCTGCTCGACGTGCGCTGTGCCGACGACGCTGGCGCCTCTTTTGCGGTGGCTGCGCGGGAATGGTCCAACTGCCCGAGCAGCGCGGAGGGCGGCGACCTCGGTTGGCTCACGCGCGCCGACTGCGCGCCCGAGTTCGCGCGCGAGCTGTTCGGCACGGCGGAAATCGGCGTGCTCTCACGCCTGGTGCGAACGCGTTTCGGCCTGCACGTGGTGGATGTCCAGGCGCGCGAGGCGGGGCGTGCCGTGGCGTTCGACGATGTGCGCACCGCCGTCGCGCAGCAGTTGCGCCAGCAAAGCTGGAGCAACGCGCTGCGCCAGTATCTGCAACTGCTGGCGGGCGCAGCCGAGCTCGAAGGCGTTGCCATGGACGCGGCCGCGACGCCGCTGGTGCAGTAGCCGGACGACCCAAGGAGCCACCCCATGAACACCGAAATCCATCATTTCGACGACCTGCTGGACATAGCGCGGGCGCAGCGCGAGCGCCAGCGCCTGCTGTTCGTTTTCGTCGGCACTGAACTGCCGGAGAACGCCACTGCCGAACAGCGCGCCTGCTTCGAAGATGGCGACGGCGGCGCGCTGGTGCCGCTGATGTGCGCCGACAAACTGCCCGAGGACGTGGCGTCGTTCGACGCGCTGCTGGCAGAGTCGCAGCAGTTCGAGCACCCGAGCCGGCCGTGGCAACTCGTT
Source organism: Burkholderiaceae bacterium (assembly GCA_004299095.1). Lineage (GTDB taxonomy): Bacteria > Pseudomonadota > Gammaproteobacteria > Burkholderiales > Burkholderiaceae_C > Ottowia. The sequence goes on from SCQQ01000058.1 coordinate 14,819, forward strand.
TTCACCGCGGCGCTCGGTGGCACCACGACCGACGCGCCGGCCGAAAGCGACGTCGGGCCTGTGCTGGACCGCATGGTCGAAGCGGTCAAGACCGGCATGCTCGATTCCTACTTGCCGTTCAACCGCAAAGGCGAGCCGGTGCGGTTGCAGGGCCGCAGTGGCGATTGAGGCACGGGGGCAGAAGCGCGCTCCACGGACATCAAAAACCGAGGCGACATCGCATCCTTTTGATCATTCCCGCGCAGACCGGAATCCACGCTTGCGTTTCGCTCCGTCCCATCGCGTTCGCGCCGTCGGGGCGCCGGCGCAACTGGCGAGCTGGATACCCGCCTGCGCGGGCATGGCGGGCTTTTGATTGCGGAAACCGTCCTGACGTTTGTGTGCAAAGCGTCTTCCTTTGATTTCCGACTCTGGAGTGGCCGGACCCGGGCAGCAAAACGGCGTGCGGCACGCCGCCTTTGGGCCGCTCGCCGAGTACGTGCCCCGCCAACCGGGTCAGCCCGGTCGATCAAACACGAGCGTCCCGGAGTTGCGCTGTGTATGCTCAACCCGATCCCGCTTCGAACGCACCCGCCATGACACTCCAGACCCAACGCATCTCCGCCATCACCGTAGATTCCTACAGCACGCTGCTGGACGTCGACAGCGCCGCCGGCGCCTTGAACGGCATCGTTGCCGACAGCGCGCGCGTGGCCGCCGCCTGGCGCCAGCAGTCGCTGATTTACGCAACCACGTGCAATTTCATCGGCCACTACCGCACGTTTTACGAACTGAACCGCGCGGCGCTGGTGTACGCGCTGGCGCGCGAGGGCCTGCGGCCGGCAGCGCCGGACGTCGACCGGGTCCTTGCGATCTACCATGACCTGCAGCCGTTCGGCGATGTGCGCACGGGCATCGCGAAGTTGCGCGACATGGGCTACCCGGTGTGGGTTGTCTCAAACGGCGACCCGGACATGCTGCAGTCGCTGGTGCGCGACGCGCACATCGAAGACGTGGTGAGCGGCATCGTCAGCGCGCACGAAATCCGCCGCTACAAGCCCGCCGCGGAGATCTACCAGCACGCGGCGCGGCGCATCGGCCAACCCACCTGGGCGCTCGCGCACGCCAGCGCCGCCTGGTTCGACGTCGCGGGCGCCATGCACGCCGGCATGCAGGGCGTGTGGATGAATCGCAAGGATGAGCCGGCGGAAGTGTTCGGTCCGTTCCCGCCGCCCGATTTGACCGTGAGCGGGTTCAATCAACTGATTGCCGCGCTGGATTAGGCAGCGCCCGTGCCGGACCTGCCTTCCAACCGCCGGACTGCCGCGCGGACAACCACCAAGGAGCCGTGATGAGCAAAGAATCCATGATCGCGTCGTTCGATGGCACGCGCCTTTTCATGAAAACAGACGTCGGCATCAACCCGAGGGCCATCGCCATCGTCGTCCATGGCCTGTGCGAGCACCAGGGGCGCTACGACTACCTCACGAAAAAGCTCACTGAACGCCATTTCGGCGTCTACCGCTTCGACCACCGCGGCCACGGGCGTTCCGAAGGCCAGCGCATCTACTACCGCGATTTCAACGACATGCTGGACGACGTGAACGTCGTCGTCGATCTGGCGCACCGGGAAAATCCGGCGCTGCCGGAGTTCCTCGTTGGGCACAGCATGGGCGGCTTTGCCGTCACCACCTATGGCATGAAGTACCCGGGCAACGTGAAAGGCATCGTCGCGTCGGCTGGCGTCACGCGCATGAACACTGACCTCAGCGCGCCGCCCGGCATGCCGCCGGAAGATTACTTCGACAACGCGCTTTCGGCCGGCATCTGCAGCGACCCGGCCGTGGTCGCGGCCTACAACGCCGATCCGCTGGTGGAAAAGAAGATTTCCTTCGGCCTCACCTACGCGCTTGCCGCGGGCGTCAAGTGGAACAAGGAAAACTCAGGCCAGTTCATCGATCCGGTCTTGCTGCTGCACGGTGCCAATGACCCGCTCGTGAGCGAAAAAGATTCGCGCCAGCTCTTCGGCGACATCGCGTCCAAAGACAAGTCGCTGCGCATCTACGCCCATCTGCTGCACGAAATCTTCAACGAACCGAGCAAGGACGAGGTGATCGGGGATGCGATCGAGTGGATGGCGCAGCGAGTGTGATTTGATGGCTGCGCCGAGAGGGTTCGCTACGTCAGCGCCTCGATCGAAACTTCCTTGGCCGTCTCCAGCGGCGTTTGCGCTGGCAGCAGCAACTCCGCGCAATGCGCCTCCTGGGTCAGTCGCAGCGCCTGCAGGACATGCGCGCAGGCGCTTGCCGCAGCCTGCGGCGGCTCCTGACCCGTGAGCCAGTGGCCCGTCAGCGCAGCGCTGAACAGGTCGCCGGTGCCTTTCGGGCAGGCATCGATTTTCGGGTGCGTGATTGCCCAGGCGTCGCGGCGCATGACCAGCGTGACTTGCATGGTTTCCTTGCCCCCCTGGGCGTGCGGCGTGCTGGTGACGGCGATCCATTGCAGGCGGCCGGCGAGGATCGTGCGCGCGGCAGCAACGGCGCTTGCCGTATCGGTGACTTCGCGGCCGGTGAGTTGCGCCAGCTCGAAATCGTTGGGCGTGGCGCCGATGGCGAGCGGCAGTAACTTCTGGCGATAGGCGTCGACCAGGCCGGGATCGACGTAAACGCCGTAGTCATGGTCGCCGATCACCGGATCGATGACGATGCCCACGCCGGCCTGCAGCGCCGCACGCGCATCCAGCCAGTCGGCCAGCGCATCGGCCTGCGCCACGCTACCGAGATAGCCGCAGAGCACCGCCTTGAGGCGCTTGAGGGCGCCGCGCTGCACCAGGTCGTCCAGCCAGCCGCCGAACCAATCAATGGGCGTGGCACCGCCGTGCAGGCTGGCGTAGTGCGGCGTGTTGCTGAGGGTGACGGTGGGCACCGCGGCGGTCGTCAGGCCGAACGCCTGCAGCGTCGGCAGCGCAACGTTGTTGCCCACGCGGCCGTACACCACTTGCGACTGGATCGAGACGACGTCGATCGCGAGCGGCACGGTGCCCGCGGGCGGCCAGCGCGTGCTCATTCGCCGCCCTTGGGCCAGTAGTAGGTATCGGGCAGGGCGCGCGCGCCGAAGATCGCCTGGCCGACGCGCACGATGGTGGCGCCTTCCTCGATGGCGATTTCGAAATCGCCCGACATGCCCATGGAAAGCGCGTTCATTTCGATGCCGGCGGGTGCGTCCTGGCGCAGTTGCTCGCGCAGGTTGCGCAGCAGCACGAAACATTTCCGCACGCGCTCGGCTTCGGCGGAAAAAATCGCCAAGGTCATCAGGCCGCGCACTTTCAGCGACTTGAACGCCGGCAGCTTTTGTACGAAATCGTGCGCCGCTTCGGGGGCGAGGCCGTATTTGCTCTCTTCCTGCGAAGTGTTGACCTGCACCAGCACGTCCAGGCCGCGGCCTTCGGCCTGCAGGTGCCGGTCCAGCGTTTCGGCCACATGCAGGCTGTCGAGCGCGTGGAATTCGGTCGCGAAGCGCGCCACCAGCTTGGCCTTGTTGCTTTGCAGGTGGCCGATCACGGACCAGTGCAGGTCCTTCAGGTCGGCCATCAGCTCCCACTTGCGGTAGGCCTCCTGCACCTTGTTTTCGCCCAGTTGCCGGCAGCCGGCGGCGTAGGCCAGGCGGATGCGCTCCTCGGGCACCGTCTTGCTCACCGGCAGCAGGCGCACGCTGTTCGGATCGCGCCCGGCGCGCTGGCAAGCGGCGTTCATGCGCTGGTGGATGGCAGCCAGATTGTGCTTGAAGTCTTCGACCGTGTTGGCCGTGCTGTAGTGGCCGTGCAGCGCGTGTTGCGTTTGAGTTTCCATGACAGCCGATATTACGGTGTCCGCCGCCGCCAGCAGGACGCTCCGGTCGGCTCGATCGGGCGCGGTCAGTGGCCTTGCTGCGCTGCCGCCGACAGCGCTTCGAATTCCTCGTCCGACAGCTGGATGCCCGCTGCCGCCACGTTTTCTTCCAAGTGAGCGCGTTTCGATGTGCCCGGAATCGGCAGGATCACGGGACTGCGCTTCAGCAGCCACGCAATCGCCACCTGTGTCGGCGCCGCACCGTGCCGCGCGGCGATTTGAGCCAGTGGCGACTTGGGGCCGGCGAGTTTGCCGCCCGAAAGTGGAAACCAAGGGATGAAAGCGATGTGGTGCGCTTCGCAGTAGTCGATGATCGGGTCTGCGTTGCGGTAGCCGGCGCTGTACTGGTTTTGCACGCTGGCCACCGGGAAGATTTTTTGCGCGGCCTCGATTTCTTCTATCGTCACTTCGCTCAACCCGGCAAAGCGGATAAAGCCGTCGTCGATCATCGATTTGATCGCACCGAACTGCTCGTCCAGCGGCACCTTGTGGTCGATGCGGTGCAGTTGCCAGAGCGTGATTTGCTCCAGGCCCAGCCAGCGCAAGCTCATCTTGACTTGCTGCAGCAGGTAGTCCGGGTTGCCGAGCGGAATCCAGATGTTCGGGCCCGTACGGATTTGTCCGCCCTTGGTCGCGATGAACAGGTCTTTCGGGTAAGGGTGCAACGCCTCCTTCAGCATGGGCTCGGAAATCGCCGGGCCGTAGGAATCGGCGGTGTCGATGAAATTGATGCCAAGTTCGGGGATGCGGCGCAGCGTGGCCAGGCATTCGTTGCGATCGGCCGGCGCCCCCCACACCCCGGGCCCGGTAATGCGCATGGCGCCGTACCCCAACCGATGGATCGGGATTTCACCGCCCAGAAGAAAAGTGCCTGATTCGCTTGCGTTCGCTGTCGTCACTGTTGGCCTCTTGTCATTTCAATCAGGCCACTTTACTCACGATCGCGCCATTTTTCAGGACGAGCGCCCAGTGCGCAGGACGGCGCCGCAGGCATTGCCGGCCGCAGTCGGGGCGTGAGCGCTGGCCACTGCACGATGCTTGCGGGAGCCACGGGCGACAAAAAAGGCGCCCATCGGCGCCTTTCGGTGCGTTGCCGCGGCTCAGCCTTGGTGCGGACGCTTGCCGGGCTGCTTCTTGCTGCGCGTGTGCGCGCCGCGTTCCAGGCTGCGTTTTTGCCCGATGGCCTGTTTGCGAACCGGGGCGCCAGGCAACGGTTTCGTGGCCTTGCGCATGGCTTCGGTGATGAGTGTGTTCGCCATGATCGTCCTTTGTTGATCGCGTGTGCGTGTGAAAACGCGCTATTTTCGCTGATTTGCGGGGCGCGGCTGAAAAAGCCCGCCGGTTGTCGTGCCCTCACCCGATGCGGTCGCGGCACCTATGGCGGTCCGCGCCTCGTTCAGGACGCTGGCGTGGGCGCCGGCAGCGCCGCGCGCGCCACGCGCACGCAATCGCAAATGTGCCGTTCCGCCAGCAGCCGCAGCGTGGTGTAGCCCAGTGCGCCGGCGACCACTTGGCCCGCGATCGGCACGTATTTGCTGGCCTGCGCCGCCGTCAGGCGCACGCCCAGCATGCGCGCCAGGCGCAGCACCATGGACTCGGTCACGATGCGCCCGACGGCAACCGAGCCGACCATGGCGATGGCCTTGCGCACGCGTTCTTTTTCCTGCGCTTCCATCTGGTCGATTTGCGAAGCCGCCAAACCAAACTGTTCGCTGATGCGCGGCAGCAGGCGGGTGAGCATGGCCGCATCCAGCGCCCAGTCCAGGCCCGGCACCGGCAGTGCGCCGGCCACGCCCGCCGCGACTGCACGGCGCTGAATCAGCTTGCGGCTGCGCGCGACCGCTGCCAGCAGGTACGGGTTGTCGTTCGCCAGCTCGGTGGCGCTGGGGGCATGTGCCCGGCTGTGGCGCAAACGAAGCATTGGCCCTCCGGTCGCTCAGGAATGCTTTTTCACCATGCCGTAAATCCACAGCACGATGATGGCGCCGACCACTGAGGCGATCCAACCGGCCGGATGGCCTTCCTGGTACAAGCCCAGCGCTTGTCCGCCGTAGGTGGCCACCAGCGCGCCCACGATGCCGAGGAGCGTGGTCATGATGAATCCGAGTTTCTGGTTGCCCGGCATGAGGGCCCGTGCGATCAGGCCCACGACGAAGCCGACGATGATGGTGACGATGATGCTCATGGCTCGAATGTCCTCCGTTGTTCGACGTTTTGCACTGTAGCGGATGCGTGGCCCAGCGTGCCACTCGCTCCAGGCGCGGCCGCAGCCCGATGGTGCGGGTCAAGACGTAACGGTGGATTCCAGTTTTTCAAGCTGTTCCGAGAGCGTGAGCCAGCGCTCTTCCAATTCGGCGATTGCTTCGCTGACCCGTTTGAACGCGCGCCCGGCGTCCGCCAGATCGGACGGCGCCAACGGTTCGAGCAAGCGTTGCTCCAATGCCGTTTTTTCGCCATTGGCGTGTTGCAGGCTTTTCTCGGCTTCCGCCAGTGCCCGCTTGATGGGGCGAGCTTTGTCGGCCAGTCGCTGGCGTTCTTCGGCTTGCTGTCGGCGCTCTGTCGCCCGGTTTTGCGGGGATCTGGACGCCTCGGCCGGCGCTTGGGCGGGCGTGGCGCTCGGAATCGAATGCCTGGGTTGCGCGGGCGCGGCGGCTTCCCGAACCTTGGTGTCGACGCGGGCCACGGCGTAGCGTGCCTGCTCCAGCAGGTAGCGGCGATAGTCTTCCAGGTCGCCGTCGAAATTGCGCACACCGCCGTCGGCCACCAGCCAGAACTCGTCGCACACGGCGCGCAGCAAGGCGCGGTCGTGGCTCACCAGAATCAGCGTGCCGTCGAATTCGTTCAGCGCCATGGCGAGCGTTTCGCGCGTGGCCAGGTCGAGGTGATTCGTGGGCTCGTCCAGCAGCAGCAGATTCGGGCGTTGCCAGACGATGAGCGCCAGCGCCAGGCGCGCTTTTTCGCCGCCCGAGAACTGGCCCACGGGCTGCTTCACCATGTCGCCGGCAAAGTTGAAGTTGCCCAGAAAATTGCGCAGGCTCTGCTCGCGCGCCGCTTCCGTGTTGGCCTGTCCGGTGGTGCGCGCGAGGTGGATGAAGTGCTCCAGCGCGCTGTCCTGCGGTTGCAGCACATCCAGCTCGCGCTGGGCGAAGTAGCCGACCGCCAGGCCCTTGCCGCGCGTGACCTTGCCGGAGAGCAACGGCAGCACGCCGGCCACCGTTTTCACCCAGGTTGACTTGCCTTGGCCGTTGGCGCCCAGGATGCCGATGCGCTGGTGCGCGCGCACGGTGCGCGTGACGCCCGACAGGATCACGTGCGGCGCAGCAGCACCGATCGCGGTTGACCCCGCTGCGTGAACCGGCGCTGCGTCGTCGACGTCGGGATCGGAATCGCCATCCGCGGCATTCGCCGCATAGCCAAAAACGCCGTCGCGCATGACCAGCATGGGATCGGGCAGGTCGGCGGGCGGCCTGAATTCGAACTGGAATTCCGCGTCCGCGAGCACCGGCGCGATTTTTTCCATGCGCTCCAGCGCTTTCACGCGGCTTTGCGCTTGCCGTGCCTTGGTGGCCTTGGCCTTGAAGCGCGTGATGAATTTTTGCAGGTGCGCGATTTGTTCCTGCTGCTTGGCGTACGCCGCTTGCTGGTTGCTCAACTGCGCCGCGCGCAGCGTTTCGAACGCGCTGTAGTTGCCGCCGTAGCGCTTGAGTTGCTGGCCTTCGATGTGCAGCGTGGTGCGCGTGACCGCATCCAGGAACTCGCGGTCGTGGCTGATGGTGATGAGCGTGCCCGAGTAGCGCGCCAGCCAGCCTTCCAGCCAGATCAGGGCGTCCAGGTCCAGGTGGTTGGTGGGTTCGTCCAGCAGCAACAGGTCGCTGGGCGCCATCAGCGCGCGCGCCAGTTGCAGGCGCATGCGCCAGCCGCCGGAGAAGCTGTTGACCGGGTTTTGCAGCGCGTCGGGCTGGAAACCCAGGCCGAGAATCAATGCCTCGGCGCGCGGTCGGGCGTCGTACGCGCCGGCGTCGGCCAGTTCCGCGTGCACTTGCGCCATCGCCATGCCGTCACCGGCGCTTTCGGCTTGCTGCAGTCGCGTTTGCAAATGGGCGAGCACGGTGTCGCCCGCCAGCACGAAATCGGTGGCCGGCTCGTCGCCGCCGGGCATCTCCTGTGCCACTTCGGCCAGCCGCCAGCCCGCCGGAATCGTGACATCGCCCTGGTCTTCGTGCAGCCCGCCGTCCAGCAAGGCGAACAAGGTGGATTTGCCGGCGCCGTTGCGCCCGACCAGGCCCACTTTCTCGCCGGCATGGATGGTGGCGCTGGCGTGGTCGAAAAGCACCTTGGTGCCGCGGCGCACGGTGACGTTGTTCAGGACAATCACAGGGTTGGATTAGAGTGATGCGCGTTTCACAGGCGCGCACCGGTGTGGCGCTGGAAAGCACGGGGAGATCGACAGTTGTTCGGGTTTCAAGGCGTGATGGTACCGATGCGCAGCCTGATGGCGGGCGCCTTGCTCGCCGGCCTGTGTGGAATTTCGGCCCAAGCCGCGACCGGCGGCGTGGTGCAGTGCCGCTCGCACGACTATGGTTACACCGAGTGTCCGGCCAACGGGCTCACGCAGCCGCAACTGATCTATCAGATTTCCAGCAGCGCCTGCATCGTCAACCGCACCTGGGGTTTCGATCGCAGCCGCGCGCTGCTGTGGGTGGATGACGGCTGCGCGGGGCGCTTTGGCGACGTGGGCGGTTATCACTATGGCCGCACCGGTCAGTTCGATCCGGGCGCGCGCCGCTACACGGCGCATGGCGAAGACGACGGCCCGTTCGTCGGCGGTCAAACGCTGGGCGCATTGTTCGAAGGCGCGGGCTCTGCGGGTGCTGGGGTGAAAGAGGGTGGGGCGGCGGCTGCCGCTCCCGCCGGAAAGAGCGGGGCCGACGAGAGCAAATCAAGCGCGAACACACCGGCGGCTGCCGGCACGGCACCCGCGGCGGTGACGCAAGCACCATCGCCCGGCCATGAAAGCGAAGAATCGGACAAGGGAGTGAAGGGAGTGCAACGATGAAAGCACGGCGGTTGCCCGCGCTGGTCTTGGGTCTTGCGGCGGCGTGTGGCGCGCTCCCGGTCTGGGCAGCCAGTGATTCGTGCTATGACAAGGCGCAAACGCAAGCTGATCTGAACGCGTGTTCGGCCGAGAACCTGAAGCGCTCCGACGCCGAATTGAACCAGCTCTATCGCCAGATTCTGGTGCGTCTCAGTGGCGATCAGCCGGCCCAGGCCGCACTCACCAAGGCGCAGCGCGCGTGGATGGATTTCCGCGACCAGGAATGCCGCTTCGTCACGCTCCGAACCGCCGGCGGCAGCATCCATCCGATGATGCTGAACGAATGCCGCGCACGCATCGCGCGCAATCGCGTGAGCGATCTGCGCGACGACCTGGCGTGTGCCACGTCTGCCACCGACGATCAGATGGCGGCCGAATGCGCCGTGCCGGTCAATCCGAAAGAGGGCGCCACACAGTAAAAAGGCCGCGTGGAAGCGGCCTTTTTACTGTGTGGCGAACGCAATGGCCCGGTCAGGGCCACGTGTGCGCTCGCAGTGCCGCGCTCAGCAGCGGTGAAAGTCGATCACGACCGCGCCCGGCTGGCGGTCGACGTATTCGATTTTCACGCCGTCGCCATAGCGGTTTTCGAGTTGCGCCAGGAGCGGCAGCGGATCGTGGTCATTGACGAAACGCATGGTTTCGCCGGCTTGCAGCGCATCGAAAGCGCCAAAAATCGCCGAATGGCGGAAGCGGTGTGCGATGCCGCGCGCGTCGAAGCCGTAAACGGCCTCGTTCGTCGGGCGGCGGTGTCCCAGTTCCTGGGCGGGTTGTTCGAGAGCCATGGTTCAAATCTCCAAGGTTGTGGTGAAACAGTTGCAGCCCTGTACTCAAGTCCTGCGCTGGCGAGGAGCTTGATTCGGTTGATGGAGGGGTCGGTTCGGGATCGAACCGGCGATCGAATCAACGTACGAGAGTCGACGTAAATTCAGGAAAAGGAGGGCGCACTCAGCGCTTCAGCAGCGGGCGTTTGTCCCCCACTTCGCCCCAATTGCCTTCGCCCGGAGTGCCCCAGTCGTCGGCATCCGGCAACGCCGGAATCTTGCGCGAAATGGTCGGCCACTTGCGGGCCAGCTCGGCGTTGAGCGGAATGAAGTCCTGCTGGTCCGGCGGCACGTCTTCGTCGGCGTAAATGGCGGCCACCGGGCACTCGGGCACGCACACGCCGCAATCAATGCAATCGTCGGGCTCGATCACCAGGAAATTCTTCCCCTCGCGGAACGCATCCGTGGGGCAAACGTCCACGCAATCCGTGTATTTGCACTTGATGCAGGCTTCGGTCACGACAAAGGTCATGGTGGTTTTCCGATTCCGGCTCAAACCGGCATAATGAATACTTGTTTACTGTACGCCAACTGTCGAGCGGCTGCAAAGCAAAAACCGCAAAACCGACATGGCGTCCACGTTTCAGGAGACTGCGCCATGCGCATCACGGGTTTTTCCGATTACGCCTTTCGCGTACTGATGTATCTGGCGCTGCACGAGGAGCGCCGCGCAACTATAGGCGATATCGCCGAGGCCTATGAGGTGTCGCAGCACCACCTGACCAAGGTGGTTCAGGTGCTGGCGCACGCCGGCCTGGTGCAGACCCTGCGCGGCAAGGGTGGCGGCTTGTTCCTCGGGCGCGAGCCGGAGACCATTCATCTGGGCGACGTGGTGCGCATCTGCGAAGGCGATCGACCGGTGCTGGAATGCCTGGAGCCGGGTCCCGTGCGCTGCCGCATTGCGCCGGCCTGCCGTCTGGTCGGCCTGATCGACGATGCGTTCGAAGCGTTTTATGCCGAGCTGAATCGCCACACGCTGGCCGATCTGGTGCAGCCCCCGCGGGCAACGGCGCTGGCGCGCATCCTGATGCTGGACACGTAACCGGGCGAGCGCGACCCGAATCGCGTCGTCCAACTCGTGCATGACGCTGCGCGCTGACGTTCGTTTGACGTAATATGACTGTATGCACATACAGTCTCCGCTTTTTACCGAGTCGGCACTCGAGATTGTTCACGATGGCGAGGGCGGTATCGTCTATCACCCGGCCTGCGTGGCGACAGACCGAGCCGCGCGCTGGTTTGCCGAGCTGATGGCGGTCATTCCCTGGCGCAGTTTGCGTCGGCCAATGTACGACCGCGTGGTCGACGTTCCGCGCCTGGTGGCCAGCATCGTGCTGCACGACCCCACGCGGCCAGCCTGCATCGATCGCGCGCTCGCCGCGCTGCACGGCGTGGCACCCGCGCCCTACAACCGCGTGGGCCTCAATTTGTACCGCGACGGCCGCGACAGCGTGGCGCCACACGGCGACCGCGATGCCGATCTGGTGCCCGGCTGGCCGATTGCCATCCTGTCACTGGGGGCAGCGCGCGACATGGTGATTCGCGCCAGAGGCAGTACCCATAGCCAGCGCATCACGCTGCAGCCGGGAAGCGTGCTGGTGATGAGCCATGCCTGCCAGAGCACGCACGAGCACGCCATTCCGAAGTGCCGCGATGGCTGTGGGCCGCGCATCAGCCTGGCCTTCCGCGTGCGCCGGCGCTTGCTCGAAGGCGACTGCATAAAGCCGTGACGTCATGAATATGGCGGCATGCGTGCGCCGCGGACGTGTATCTGATTCAGTCGAGGTCAGCGTAAGCGCGCGTCAGTCATCGGCGCGCGCCATTTTCTTCAGCCGATACAGCGCATCCAGCGCTTCGCGCGGGCTCAGTTCGTCCGGCTCCAGGTTCTGCAACGCGGCCAGTGCAGGGTGCGGCAGAGCGTCCTGGGTCACGGGCGCCGCCGCGAACAGATCGGGCTGCGCCTGGTTGGCCAGCGCGCGCTGTTCCAGCCCTTCCAGCTCCTGGCGCGCATGATTGACCACGGCGATCGGTACGCCCGCGAGGCGCGCGACCTGAATGCCATAGCTGCGGCTGGCCGGACCCGGCTGCAACTCATGCAGAAAAACAACGTCGGCGCCGCTTTCCGCGGCGGCCACGTGCATGTTGAGCGCCGCGTGGTGCTTGGCCGGCAGCTCGGTCAGCTCGAAATAGTGTGTGGCAAACAGCGTGAGTGCCTGCACTTTGTCGTGCAAATACGCCGCGATTGCCCACGCCAGCGCCAGGCCGTCGAAGGTGCTGGTGCCACGCCCGATTTCGTCCATCAGCACCAGCGATTGGCGCGTGGCGCCGTGCAGGATTTGTGCAGCCTCGGTCATTTCCAGCATGAAGGTCGATTGCGCGTTGGCCAGGTCGTCGGCCGCGCCGATGCGGGTGTGGATGGCGTCGATCGGCCCGAGACGACAGCTTTGCGCCGGGACGTGACTGCCCATGCTGGCCAGCAGCACGATCAGCGCCACTTGCCGCATGTACGTGCTTTTGCCGCCCATGTTGGGGCCGGTGATGATCTGCATGCGTGCTTTCGGCCCGAGCACGGTGTCGTTGGCGATGAACGGCTGGTTCGTGGTTTCCTGCAAGCGCGCTTCGACCACGGGGTGGCGTCCGCCGCGGATCTCGATGCACGGCTCGGCCACGAATTCCGGCGCACACCAGCCCAGTGTGGTGGAGCGTTCGGCCAGCGCCGAAAGCGCATCGAAGGTGGCCAGCGCGTGCGCAAAGCGCGTGAGCACCGCGATGTACGGTTGCAATTGCTGCAGCAATTGGTCGTACAGCACTTTCTCGCGCGCCAGACCGCGTTCCTGCGCCGACAGCGCCTTGTCCTCGAACGCCTTGAGTTCAGGCGTGATGAAGCGCTCGGCGTTCTTCAGCGTTTGCCGCCGGCGATAGTCATCGGGAACCTTGTCGGCTTGCGCTTTGCTCACTTCGATGTAGAAGCCGTGCACCCGGTTGAATTGCACGCGCAACGTGGCGATCCCGCTGCGTGCGCGCTCGCGGGTTTCGAGCTCCAGCAGGAAGGAATCGCAGTGCTCGCCCAAGGTGCGCAACTCATCCAGTTCGGGGTCAAAGCCCGCCGCGATCACGCCGCCTTCGCGGATCAGCGCCGCGGGCTCTTCCAGCAGCGCGGCTTGCAGCAGGCCGACCACGTCGGCCGGCGGTTCCAGGTCGCGTGCCAGTTGCTGCAAGAGATCAGGTTCAGCGCGCCCGGCCAGTGCTTGCAGCTCGGGTTTCTGCAATGCGTGGCGCAGGGCCACCAGTTCGCGCGGGTTGACGCGCTGCAGCGCGATGCGGGCAGTGATGCGCTCGACGTCACTGGTGCCCTTGAGTGCCGTGCGTGCCGGCTCCCACAGGCTTGCGCCGCACAACGCGCCGATGGCCGCGAGGCGTGCCTTGGCTTCATCGCGGTTGCGCTTGGGACCTTGCAGCCAGTCCTTCAACAAGCGGCTGCCCATGCCGGTTTTGCAGGTGTCGATCAGCGAGAACAGCGTGGGTGCGTCTTCGCCGCGCAGCGTGCGCGTGAGCTCCAGGTTGCGCCGCGTGCTGGCGGGCAGGTCGATCCGTTCTCCGGCGCGCTCCACCACCAGATCGCCCGCGTGGCCGAGGGCGCGGCCTTGCGTGTGTTCCACGTAGGCCAGCAGCGCGGCGGCTGCGGCGTGCGCAATCTGCAGGTCTTCAGCGTTCCATGACGTGAGGCTCGCCGCGCGCATGTGCCCGAGCAACTGGGCGCGCCCGCGTCCCGCATCGAACTGGAATGCCGGTCGGTGGGTGAGCGTGACTTGGCCTGCACCGCTGGCACGCCAATCACCCAGCTCCTTTTCCAACCCCGTTGGCGCTTCTTGTGAAAACAGCACTTCGCTCGGGCCCACCCGATCCAGCCATGCGGGCAGCTCGTCGCTCTCGCATTCGGCCAGGTGGATCGTGCCCTGCGTGACCGCAAGCCACGCCAATCCCGTCTGATGGCGCGCGCCGGGATGAATGGCGAGCAGGGTGGATTCGCTTTTCTCCGGCAGCAGTTCGCTGTCGGTGAGCGTCCCGGGCGTGACCACGCGCACCACCTTGCGCTCCATCGGACCCTTGATGCTGCCAGGATCGCCGAGCTGCTCGCAAATCGCCACCGATTCGCCCAGCTTGACCAGCCGCGCCAAGTAACTGTCGACCGCATGAAACGGCACGCCCGCCATGGGAACGGGGGCGCCGGCCGACTGGCCGCGCGACGTGAGCGTGATGTTCAGCAGCTCAGCGCCTTTTTCCGCGTCGCCGTAGAACATCTCGTAGAAGTCGCCCATGCGATAGAACAGCAGGGTGTCGGGAAACTCCGCTTTCAGGCGCAGGTACTGCACCATCATGGGGGTGTGCTCGGGTGCCGCCGCATCCGGGCGCCGAGAGGTGGCCTCGACGGGTTGTTCGGTGCTCATGACGTGTTCAGGCCGCGCGATTCCGCATGCGTCGCGGACAGCGCCTCGATGTCTACCGCAGCGCTTGCGTCAAGTCGGCCACCAGATCGGCCGCATCTTCCAGGCCGCACGAAAGCCGCACCAGACCATCGGAAATGCCGCGCCGCGCGCGTTCTTCCGGCGACAGACCATGGTGGCTGGTGGTGACGGGCTGGGTCACCAGGCTTTCCACGCCACCCAGGCTGGGTGCCAGGGCGATCAGCTTGAGCCGATCGACCACGGCGGCGGTGGCCTTGGCATCGCCATCGACCACGAAGCTCAACATGCCGCCAAAACCGTGCATTTGCTTGCGGGCGAGGGCATGCGTGGGGAAATCGGTCAGGCCGGGGTAGTTCACCTGCTTGATCCGAGGGTGTTCTGCCAGGAATTCCGCCACGGCCTGCGCATTGGCGTTTTGCTGACGCACGCGCACCGTGAGGGTGCGCAGGCTGCGCGCCAGCAAGAACGCGACTTGCGGTGCCATGATGAGACCCAGGTTCTTGCGCCATTCGGCAATCGGCGCCAGATGCGCGTTCGAACCCATGACCGCACCGCCGGTCAGGTCGCTGTGGCCGCCCAGGTATTTGGTGGCGCTGTGGATCACGATGTCGGCGCCCAGCGTGAGCGGCTGCTGGTTCACGGGCGAACCGAAGGTGCTGTCGACCACGCTGAGCGCGCCGTGCGCGTGCGCCACTTCGGAAATGGCGGCGATGTCCATCACTTCCATGTTTGGATTGGTGGGCGTTTCGAAATAAACCAGGCGCGTGCGCGGCGTGATCGCGGCGCCGAGCCGGTCGAACTCGCTGCTCAGCAGGAACGTGGTCTGGATGCCCAGGTCGCGCAGGTTGCTGCCGAGCAGTTCGAACGTGCCGCCGTAAACGTCGCCGAAACAGACGATGTGGTCGCCGCTCTTGCAGTACGCCAGCAGCGTGGTCGAAATGGCGGCAATGCCGGCGCCGAAGACCAACGCGCTTTCAGCGCCTTCCAGCAGCGCCAGCTTCCTTTCCACCGCATGAATGGTCGGGTTCATGCCGTAGCGCGTGTACAGATTGCCTGGCGTGCGCTGGTCGATAGTGTCCAGCAGTGCTTGCGTGGACGGAAAACCGAAAGTGCTCTGGTCGTACAGCGGCGTGGTAAGCGCCCCTTCGGCGTCGCGCGTCTCGCCGCCGTGGACGCACAGAGTCGAAAGTCCGGAAGTGGATGGTTGCATGGTGGATCGTGATGGAGTCGCGCTGTGGTGCAGCGCCGCGGGGCTGGAACGCGCCGCCTGGCTGCAGCGCCCGATAGCATAGCGCGCCGGGTTTCTTCACCCCGCATGAGAGGAAGTCGCCGCTGTCCTGGCTGTCCTCGGCAGCTTGCGATACGCGCGCCCGCAAAATCCCGGCGTTACGCCGCGCGCCGCGGGCTACGCCACCGGCTTTTGCGCCACTGCCAGGAAAATCGAGTACGGCTGCGTGCTGCCGTCTTCCTTCTCGCGTTGCACCGTGTGCGCGGTGGAGAAAGTGATCTCCGTGAAGCCGGCGTCCCGCAGCCACCGGCCGAAGGTCTCGCGGTCGAACCCATGGTGCATCACGCCCTTGACGTCGGCGCTGTGGAAATGGCCGTCTTCGGTATCCAGGTCGGCCAGCGCCACGCGGCCGCCCGGCACCAGATGTTGCGCCAGTTTCTTCAGCAAGCCGGCAACGTCACCCACGTGGTGCAGCGTCAGGGCGCTGCAAATCACGTCGTATTCGAGATTGGGCAATTGCTCGACAACGTTGCCTTCGATGATCTCGACGTTGTGCAGGCCTTTGCGCTCGCACTTCTGCCGCAGCACGGCCAGCATGCCGGCCGAGCCGTCCAGCGCCGTCAGATGCGCCACTTTGGGCGCCAGCAACAGCGTCGCGAGCCCAGTTCCCGCGCCGAATTCAAGCACGCGCTCGCTGCCGTCCGGATCGAGCGCCGTGCGTATCGCCCGGCCCACTTTCTGTCCCATGAGCACGCGCTGCGGATTGGCGTCCCAGTCGTTGGCGATGTGGTTGAAACGCTCGACGTTGTCGTGGTGGTTGTCCATGGCGGCCACTCTACGCGCACTGGGACGCGGTTGTGGCCCGCGGCAGGCAAAACCTCGACCCGCGGCGGGGGCGTCGCGACCGGCGCCTCCGGCGCGCGCTCACGGTTGCGGCACGAGCGGCGTGGCGTCGCGCCCGGTGGGCTGGGAAGGTGGTTGCGGCTCGTCCCGCGGCGTCCGCAATTGCGCCAGCACCCGCTCGGCATCTGAACGCAGCGCCCCCGCCAGTTGCACGGCCAGGGCCAGGCGGCGCAGCAGCCACGGACTGGAATCGGGCACCATGGGATCGGGCAAATCTTCCGGAATGGCGGACAGGTGAGCGGTTTCGTCTGCCGCTTCGGCAGTCGCCGGGGCCGTCTCTGCGGGTTGTGAGAGATCCAGCGTGCGGCTGATTTGCAGCGCCGCGCCGGCGGTCGGCCCTTCGATCACCGCAAGATCGAGCCGCTCGCGGCGCAACAGCAGCAGCGACTGGATCGCGCTCAACTGGCCCAGGAGTTGAAAGCCATGCGCTTGCAGTTGCTTCAGGTCATCCAGCGGCGGCTGCACCGCGCGCGGCTCGACCGGCGCGCGGCCGATGGCTTGCACCAGCGCCGACAGCGCGTCGTAGGCTTCGCGCCGTGCCAGGCGCCAGGCCAGTTCGGGTTGCGCCGTGATCTCGTCCAGCGCGGCCAGCGCCAGCGAGCGCTCTGCGTGTCGGGCGGCGGCTTTGCAAACGCGTTGCACGCGCCCGATCATCTGGTCGCGTTCCCACGACGGCAAAACATAGGAAAACGCCCAGGCGATCGCGGCCCCCAGCAGCGTGTCGCCCACGCGGTCGGCAAAATCGAACGCCGGGTGGCCGCTGGCGTGCAGCAGGTTGGCGAGCACCAGGCCCAGGACCGAACCGGCCATCGCCGTCACCAGGTAGCGGCGTGCGACGAACGCGTGTGCCACCCCCTGCGCCACGATCACCACGACCAGCAGCAGGACCACCGGCGGCTGCGACGCCAGGAGCAGGGCGGCCAGCAAGCTGCCAACGAGCGTTCCGAGAACGCGCAGATTGCGCCGCTCCAGCGTTTGCGCCAGGTTGCCGCGCAGCACCACGACGATGGTGATGAGCACCCAGTAATCACGCGATCCCCACGGAATGAAGAGGGCAATGGCATAGCCCGCGCCGATGGCGAGTGCGGCGCGCAACGCATGGCGCATGACCGGCTGACGCCAATGCCAGAGGCGCAGCAACGGTTGCAGCGACCAGTACGTCGGGCTCACGAACAAATGCCAACTGGTGCGCACGGCCGACAAATCGGGCTCCGTGTCGCCGCGCGCCAGTGCCGCGAGCTGGCAGGCATCCCGGTTCTGGTCGGAAAAGCGCGTGGTCGCGCTGCGAATCAACGCGGCCTGGTTGCGCGTGGCCTGCTCGGTCGCCTCGGGATTGATCCCGCTTTGCGCCCGGATGCGCAGGGCTTCCAGCGCCGGGCCGTGGTCCTGCGCCGGCGCCGGTTTGCGTCCCAGCAGCAGGCTGTCGGCCACGCGCGCGACGTCGTCCGCCATCGCCTGCAGCAGGGCGCCGAAGCGTTGCAGCACATCGGCTGGTCTGCTTTCCGCGTGACCCAGGCCGAGCTCGCCCACGATCACGTGGTCGCGCATTTCCAGCGCCACCATCAACATGCCGGCCAGCCGTTGTCGCCGGCGCGTGTTCGGGCGCTCCAGGATCAGGTCGCGCGCCTGCTGCATCTGATCGGCCAACGCCGCCTGCCGTTTCAGTTCCGTACCGTCTGGGTCGGTCACGCCTGCAGTCAGCCGCAGCGCGTGCGTGCGCATCAGCGCTGCGATGCTGAACAGCAAATCGGCCATGGCCTGCGCCCGGTAGCGCCGGTTCAGGATCCGGCCCGACGCGGTGGCGTACAGCACATAGAGGAACGCGCCCAGCGCGCAACCGACGGTGCGCAGCAGTGCCTCGTGAATGCTGGTGGCGGGCAGCGGCGCCATGGCCAGCAGCATGGCAAACATGGCCGCGGCCGCGATCGGCATACCGCGCCGCCCCCAGGCGGTGGCGAGGAAAGCGACGAACGTGGCGGGCACCAGGAACAGGCCCAATTCGATCGGATACGGCCGGAGCAACTGGACCACGAGAAAGAGCGGCAGCCCCAGAAGGGGCGCGGCGATCAAATAGCCAAAATGGCCGCGCGTCGGCCGCACGTTGTCGGGCAGGAGCGCGATGATGGCGCCGACGCTGGCGTTGACGGCCACGGTCTCGCCGAAAGCCAGGTGCGTGCAGGCCGCGACCAGGAAGAAGCCGAACGTGGCCGACACGCCGTTGAGCACGTAATCGCTCAACAGTACGCGCCGGAGCGCTGCCGCTCGGGCGGCGAACGGCCACTTCCAATCGCTGTCGTTTTCCATGGGGATTCGTTCTTCCGGCCCGGCTGGCCCGGGCACATCCACGCGGCGCGCCGGCCATGTGGCCGCGTTGCCCGGCATTCTGGCAGAGGGCCCGCGGGCTTTCGTCACGGGTACCCGGTTGCCAGCGCCTTGGCGTAAAGTGAATCCGGCCCTTGGATGCAAAGCAAACCATGCGTGTTTTTTCCCATACCTGCTCCAACACCGAAATCGTGTGCGCGCTGGGCTGCGCGGCGATGCTGGTGGGCGTGGACAAAGACAGCGACTGGCCACCCGAGGTGGTGGCGCCATTGCCCAAACCGGGGCGCGACCTCGACCTGGACGCCGATGCGGTCAGGGCGCTCAAACCCGACCTGGTATTGACTTCGCTCACGGTGCCGGGGCACGAACGGGTGGTTGCTGCGCTTGAGGCCGACGGCCTGAAAACGCTGGTGTGCGATCCGACCTCGCTCGCCGACGTTTATGACGACATCCAGCGCATCGCCGAGGCACTGGGCGTGCCCGAGCGCGGCCGGGAGCTGGCGGCTTCGATGGAGCGTGCGATGCCGGCCGTCGAACCCCGCGGCAAGCGGCCGGCCGTGCTGGTGGAATGGTGGCCCAAGCCGGTGATCGCCCCTGGCCGCCAGTCGTGGGTGACGGATTTGATCTGGCGTGCCGGCGGACGCAACCCGTGGGGCGAAGAGGCCGTGAAGAGCCGGCCCGTGACGACCGGGCAGGTCTGTGCCGCGGCGCCCGACGCGGTGGTCATGAGCTGGTGCGGCGTGAAAGTCGAAAAGTACCGCGCCAGCCTGGTGAGTGCACGCGAGGGCTGGGAGCGGATTCCTGCGCTGGTGGCGAGTCGCATTTACCCCATCAGCGAGCAGTTCATGGGCCGTCCCGGGCCGCGGCTGGTGGCGGGCTACCGGGCGTTGCGCGAGATCATCGCGGCCATCGAGTCGTAGCCGCGCGGCTGGACGCGCGTTCGACGTTGATCGCGCTGCCGGATCGATCGCAGGTGCCACGGTAAGCGCGCCGCGATCACAACGGCGCCCGAGTTTCAGCCCCTCTGTGCAGCACGCACCGCCTTACTATCATCGATCCATGAGCAAGGCATTCATGCGCGAATCCGACGGCGAGGAGGATGACGATGACGTCGTCCTGCCGCCGCTGCCCACTGGCGGCAAGAACTACATGACGCCGCAGGGCTACGCGCGCCTGCACGCCGAACTCATGGGCCTGATCGAAGACGAGCGCCCGAAAGTGGTCGAGACGGTCCATTGGGCCGCGAAAAACGGCGATCGCAGCGAAAACGGCGACTACATCTACGGCAAGAAACGCCTGCGTGAAATCGACCGGCGCATCCGCTTTTTGACCAAGCGGCTGGAAATCGCTGAAGTGACCGACCCGAGCCTGCACCACGGCGGCGATCAGGTCTTTTTTGGCGCCACGGTCACTTACGTGGACGACGAAGGCACTGAACGCACTGTCACCATCAAGGGCATCGACGAAGTCGAAATCGGCACCGGCGACGTGAGCTGGATCAGCCCGATCGCGCGCGTGCTGCTGCGCTCGCACGTGGGCGATTCGCTGCAACTCCGAACCCCGGGCGGCGTTCAGGACATCGAGGTGCTGGAAGTCGCGTATCCGGGCCCCGACGACGGCGAATGAATCGGTTATTTCAGTCCGCCTTTTGGGGCCGTGAATTGCTCATGCATCCACGCGCAGCAAGGTCTTGATGGCGCGGCGTTCGTCCATCGCCCGGTAACCCTCGGCCACCTGCGCGATCGGCAGGACCAGATCGAAGACCTTGCCCGGCCGGATCGCGCCCTTGAGCACGCGATCCATCAGGTCGGGCAGGAAGCGGCGCACCGGCGCCGGGCCGCCCAGCATGCGGCGCTGTGCGCGAAACAGTTTCTGGCCGTCGAAGCTGACGCCGTGCGGCACGCCGACGTAGCCGATGGTGCCGCCGGGGCGGCAGACGCCCATGGCCTGGTCCATCGACTCGCCCATGCCGACGCATTCGAGCACCGATTCCGCGCCGACGCCGCCGGTCAGCTCCATGATGCGAGCGATGCCTTCCGTGCCGCGTTCGGCGACGATGTCGGTGGCGCCGAACGCGCGCGCAAGCCGTTGGCGATCGGCATGCCGGCTCATGATGATGATGCGCTCCGCCCCCATCTGGCTGGCGGCCAGGACGCCCATCAGCCCGACCGCACCGTCGCCCACGACGACCACCGTGCTGCCTGCGTGCACCTGTGCCGCGTCGGCCGCATACCAGCCGGTGCCGAGCACGTCGGAAGTGGCCAGCAGGTGCGGGATCATGGCTGCGTCCGGCAGGTCGGCGGTCGCCACCAGCGTGCCGTCGGCCAGCGGCACGCGGGCGTAGGGCGCCTGCGCGCCGGTCATGAAGCCACCCTGCTGGCAGGCGGACTGGAAGCCGAAGCGGCAGTGCGGGCAGGTGTTGTCGGACAGGCAGAAGGAGCCAACGACGAACTGGCCGGGTTTCACCGACGTGACCGCGCTGCCGACCTCGACCACCACGCCGCAATACTCGTGGCCCATGTGCAGCGGCGCGTTGATGTCGTTCAAGCCGCGGTACGGCCACAAGTCCGAGCCGCAGATACAGGTGGCGGACAGCCGGATGATGGCATCCGTGGGCTGGACGATTTCGGGCTCCGGGACGTCTTCATAACGGACATCCCGAGGGCCGTAAAGAACGGTGGCTTTCATGTGTTTTCTCCTGTTGCGGTTGACTCACTGTTTTGGTTTTGCCATCACCCGGCATATGCGGTTTTCACCCTGCTCGGGATGGGCGTGCCGGTGGCGATGCTGTTGCCGGTTGGATGACGCGAACTTCATGCCTCGGGAATCGGGCGCTTCAGGAACCCGGGCTGAGGCTGCTCGGGATCGGGACCGCCGCGTACGCCCTTGTCGAGCGCATCGATGCGCGCGAGTTCGGCGTCGGTGAGCGAGAAATCGAAGATGTCGAAGTTCTCGGCGATCCGCGCCTTGCGCGTCGACTTGGGAATGACCTGGCGGCCCTGCTGGATGTGCCAGCGCAGCATGACCTGGGCCGGCGTCTTGCCGTACCGTTGACCGATGCCCACGAGGGTTTGGTCGGTGAATGTGCTGGTCGCCTCCGAACCGCGGTAGTGGGTGATTCCGCCCATGGGCGACCACGCCTGGGTGAGGATGCCGGCGGCGGTATTGGCCGCCGCGTTGGCGACCTGGGTGAAGTAGGGGTGGAGCTCGATCTGGTTCACGGCCGGGGCGACCGCGACCTCGGGCAGGAAGCGCGCCAGGATCGCGGGCGTGAAGTTGCTGACGCCGATCGCGCGCACCCGGCCATCGGCGAGCAGTTGCTCCAGCGCTTGGTAGGCCGCGACCGTGAGCGCGAAGTCCTCGACCCGCGGCTGGTGCAGGAGCAGCAGGTCGATGACGTCGACGCCGAGCTTGCCGGCCGACTTGTCGAAAGCGTGCAGCGCCGCGTCGTAGCCGTAGTCGGTGACCCACAGCTTGGTCTCGATGATGACCTCGGCACGGGCAATGCCGGAGCGCCGGATGCCCTCGCCCACTTCGCGCTCGTTGCCGTAGGCCGCCGCGGTGTCGATGAGCCGGTAGCCCACGCGCAAAGCTTCCTGGACCGAGGCTGCCGTCATATCGGGCAGCGTTTGGAAAACACCCAACCCGAGCACGGGCATCTGGACACCGTTGTTTAAAGCGACTGTTTGCACGGCGGTTTGCTCATGGGTGGCAAGGCGGTCGCAACTGTCGTCAGCCGAGGTATTGCGCGTCGCTGACCGGCTCCATCCATTCCACCACCTTGCCGTCGGCGTCGGCTCCCTGGATGGCGAGATGTGTCATCGCGGTCTTGTCGGTGGCGCCATGCCAATGCCGCTTGCCGGGCGCGCACGTGATCACGTCGCCCGGCCGGATTTCCTCCTTGACCTCGCCTTCGCATTGATGCCAGCCGAGGCCGGAGATGACGATCAGGGTCTGGCCGAGCGGATGCGTGTGCCAGTTGCTGCGCGCACCCGGCTCGAACGTGACCCGCGCGCCGCCGGCACGCGCCGGCGCCACCATCTGGAACGGCGCATCGATGCGCACCTTGCCGGTGAAGTGTTCCGCTGAGCCGTAGACCGAAGCGTGCGATCCGTTGCGTTGGATGGTGCTCATGACTTGACTCCTGCTTCTTCAAATACACGCCGGGCGATCGCCAACGCGGTGCTGGCCGTCGGCCAGCCCGAGTAGAAGGCCAGATGGGTGATGAGCTCGACCAGTTCGTCCCGGCTGATGCCGTTCTCCAGCGCTTTCTTCAGATGGAAAGGGAGCTCATTGACTCGGTACAGCGACACCAGGCTCGCCACGGTGACCAGGCTGCGGTCGCGCGGCGACAAACCGGGGCGCTCCCAGACTTCGCCGAACAAGACCTTGTCGGTGTAGTCAGCCAGCGCCGGCGCGATGTCGCCGAACGCTCGACGGGCCGTATGGGATGCGTTTGCCATGGGGAATTCTCCTGCGGGTCATTCAATCGGTACACGGTCAATGTACGACCCGCGACGCCATTCGATAAGACGGTAAAGTGCGCATGAACTTGTGAATCGAGTTCATCAATGCCGCGTGAAAACCTGAATGACTTGCTCGCGTTCCTCGCGGTTGCGCGGGAGCGCAGCTTCACCAAGGCGGCGGCGAAGCTGGGGGTCTCGCCGTCGGCGCTGAGCCACACCCTGGGTGCGCTGGAAGCGCGACTGGGCGTTCGCCTGCTCCATCGCACCACCCGCAGCGTGGCACCCACGCAAGCGGGCGAACGGTTGCGCCGCGGGATAGGTCCGCGCTTCGAGGAGATCAAGGCGGAGTTGGCGGCGTTGGGCGCGTTGCGCGACAAGCCCGCGGGCACGATCCGCCTCACGGCCACGGATTACGCGACCCGCGCGATCCTGCTGCCCACGCTCGCGGAATTCTTGCCGCGCTACCCGGACGTCACGGTCGAAATCGGCATCGACAATCGGCTCGTGGACATCGTCGCCGAAGGCTTCGACGCCGGCGTGCGCGATGGTGAGCAAATCGCCAGGGACATGATCGCCGTGCGCATCGGGCCGAATTTGCGCATGGCGGTGGTTGGCGCGCCTGCCTATTTCGCGGAGCGGTCGCGCCCCAAAAAACCGCAGGATCTGACCGAACACAACTGCATCAACCTGCGCTTGCCCACGCGCGGCGGCTTGTACGCGTGGGAGTTCCAGAAGGGTACGCGCAAGCTGAACGTGCACGTCGAAGGCCAGTTCGTCTGCAACCATCCGGGCGCCATGCTCGATGCGGCACTGGCTGGCCTGGGCATCGCTTATGTGTTGGAAGATGCCGCAAAGCCATACGTCGACGACGGGCGCCTCGAGCGCGTGCTGGGAGATTGGTGCCCCGTGCTGCCCGGTTATCACCTCTACTACCCCAGCCGCCGCCAAACGTCGCCGGCATTCACGTTGCTGGTCGATGCGCTGCGCCGTTCGGGCCATCAACCGGACGCGTCGTCATCTACCGGGTCAGTCGTCCGACCCGCTTGAGCGCACATCGAGCGTGCAGGTTCGGGCCGCGAAATCACCCGGTGAAATCGTTCCAATGCACGGGTTTTTATTTGCGAGCGGGCCCCGGGCGTGTGGCTGAATCGCTTCGGGACAGTTCAACCGTGGCTCGCCTTTTCCGTGAGATGGGCCAACCCTGAAAGATCGCGGAATTCCGAAGTCCGTTGCTGAAGCCTTTGAAATCTGCGAGATACTGTATGCAAATACAGTTAACGGTCAAATTTCAAATGCCTCTTTCTTCTACTTCCCTGCAGCGTTGGCCCGGTGTCTGGAGGGCTGACGAATTGGCGCCTGCCGCGGGGGGCGTCATTTCCAGCGGTCGTGCGGTTCTGGATGCAGAGCTTCCCGGCGGCGGCTGGCCCCTGGGCGCGTTCATCGACCTGATGGTGGCCGCGGCCCATGCGCCCTGGCTGGCGTTGCTGGCGCCAGCGCTGTCCGCGCACATGCGCCATAACAAAGGCGTACTGGCGCTCGTCGAGCCGCCGCACGAGCCATGCCTGCCGGCGCTGGCTGCTGCCGGCCTGCCGCCCGAGCGGGCGCTGTGGCTGCACGCCAAGACGTTGCCTGAGCGGTTGTGGCTGGCCGAACAGGCGCTGGGCTGCGCCGGCGTGGCGGTCGTGCTAGCGTGGCTGCCGGGCGCACGCGAGGCCGATTGGCGCCGGCTGCACCTGGCCGCGGCGCGGCGCGTGGACGTCCTGTTTTTTGTGCTGCGGCCTTTGAAAGGGACGGGCGCTGCCGCCTGTGCGCCACTCGGGCTTGCGTTTGACCTCGCTCCGGGACCGCGTGGGATCGCGGATCGGGCGGACAGCGGTTTGTTGCAGTTGCGCGTCGACATCCTGAAGCGCTGCGGCCCGCCGTTGGCCGCTCCGCTCTGGCTGCCCGCATGGAACCCGAAACTGAGCCGCTTGCTGGTGCCCGAAGCGGATCGCCGGACTGCTGCGCACATGGACGCGACCGTGCTGCCGTTCCAGCCGCGCACGCCGCTCGTGCCTGGGGGCAACGATCATGCGCTGGATCGCCTTGCACTGGCCGTCTGAGCGCGAGCCGGAACTGTCCCGCGAGGCATTGGCCTGGTGGGGCTTGCGCTTCACGCCGCACGTGGCTTGGGTGGACGAGGCGCTGTTGCTCGAAGTGGCCGGCTGCGAACGCTTGTGGGGCGGGCGGCGCGCCTTGCTGTGCCGGCTGGCCGGCTCCAGTCCAACGGATGCGCTGCCGCCGTGCATGGCGCGGGGCGCCACCAGCCTGGTCGCGCTGGCGCAATTGCGGTTGCGGGTGGCCGGACAAACGCCGGCGGCGCGGGCGCGCGACTTCCCCTTGTGGACCTTGAGTGCCGCGCGCCCGCACCGGCCTGTCCTGGAGCGCCTGGGCTGCCGCACCTGGGGCCAGGTCGATGCGCTGCCACGCGCGGGACTCGCACGGCGCTTCGGCACGGAACTGGGCCGCGCGCTGGACGTGGCCCTGGGGCGCGCGCCCGACGTGTACCCGTGGACGGCATTGCCCGAGCGTTTCGAGCAAGCGCTGGATCTGCCGCAGCGCGCCGATTCCGCTCCAGCGCTGCTCTGGACCGGGCGCCGGCTGCTCGCGTTGCTGCAGCAGTGGCTGGCCGCGCGCGGGTGGGGCGTGCTGGCGCTGGAGTTGTCGTGGCGTTTCGATCAACTGCGCTTGAACGGCCGCGAGCTGCCGCCCGTGCAATCCCTGACATTGCGCACCGCCGAACCGATGCAGACCATGCGGCACATCGAGCGCCTGCTGGCCGAGCGGCTGGAGCGCACCGCGCTGCTGGCACCCGCGTGTTCCCTCGGCCTGCGCGTGCTGCAAACCGCGCCGTGGCGGCCGCAAACGACAAGCTTCCTGCCCGAAGACCACCCGCGCGGCGATCCGCTGCACGTTTTCGTCGAGCGCGCCAGCGCGCGCTTCGGCCCGGATTGCGTGCGCGCGGCGGTCGCTCGAAACGACCATCGCCTGGGTTGCCGGCAAGGCTGGCAAAGCGCGGCGCAGGCGCTGTTGCAGCGCAGGCAAGGGCAGGGCGTCTGCGCCGGTTCCAGACCTGCGCTTTCACGGGGCCGCGCCATGCCTGCGGCGGCTTCCGATGCCGGGGCATGGTCCGACGCGCTCAGCCCCACGTGGCTGTTGCGCCCGCCGCGCGCCTTGTCCGTGAAAAGTGGCCGGCTTTGTCACGAAGGACGCCCGCTGCATTGCGTGGCGGGCCCGTGCCGCGTCGAAAGCGGCTGGTGGACGGAGGCAGTGGCCGCGGCGGAGCCGGGCGGAGCGCCCGTGGCGCGCGACTATTTCGTGGCGCGGGACGCTGCTGGCGGGCTGCTGCTGATCTACCGCGAGCGCCCGGTTTCCGCTTCGCTCCGCCACGGCGCGGACGGTGCAACGACCGCTTCGTTGCGCTGGTTTCTGGAGGGGCTCTATGCCTGAGCTGTCGCGCAAGGAGGAAACCAAACGGGCGGCGCGGCGGCGCGATGCGGCCAAAGTGGTGCGCTTGCCCGTGCGGACGCCGCCACGGCACGGGCCGCCGCAGGCCGCAGGCGTTCCCGCTTATGCCGAACTGCATTGCCTCACGCACTTCAGTTTCCTGCGCGCTGCTTCCAGTCCGGAAGAGCTGGTGCGGCGCGCCTGGGCGCTGGGCTACGCGGCCCTGGCGATCACCGACGAATGCTCGGTTTCCGGCGTGGTGCAGGCGTGGCGTGCGCTGGTCAATCTGAAGGAAGAGCTCGGCTGCGGCGTCGGTTCGGCTGATCCGCTGCAACTCATCTACGGCAGCGAATTCCGCTTTGCCGGCCAAGGGACGCTGGTGGCGCTGGCGCGGGATCTGGAAAGCTGGGGCGATCTGTGCGCCTTCATCAGCGCCTGCCGGCGCGCCGCAGCCAAGGGGCAGTACGCCTTGCCGCCGCTGGCCGATGCGCTGGCCGCGCTGCGGCACTGCGAGCGGCTGTGGGTGCCCGAGCAGAGAGAGCAGGCAGCGGCTTTACCGCGCGCGGAGGGAATTCGTGATACGCAACCCATCACCTCGGCCGACCCCGGCGCGTCCGCTTGCCGGCACGACGCCGCGGCGGCGCAAGGGGCCGTTTTCGCTTCCTTGGCCCCGGAAATCGCGGCAGCCCGCATTCCATTGCTGGTCGAACTGCACGCCCGCATGGACGACGCGCTCTGGATCGCCCACTTGCGCGCGGCGGCCGTTGCCAGCGGCTGCCCGCTGGTGGCCGCGGGCGGCGTGCTGATGCACATGCGCCGCGCCAAGCGCCTGCACGACGTCATAACCGCCATTCGCCTGGGCCGCAGCGTGGCCGACTGCGGTTTTGCGCTGCAGGCCAACGGCGAGCGCCATTTGCGGCCGCGCGAACGACTGGCGCGGATTTATCCCGCCGGCACGCTCGCCGCCACCCTGGCCATCGCCGCGCGCTGCCATTTCAGGCTGGACGAAGTGCGCTACGTGTACCCGCAAGAGACCGTGTTGCCCGGCCTCACGCCCACCGAAACGCTGGCGCAGCTCACGCGCGAGGGCGCGGCCTGGCGCTTTCCGGAGGGCGTGCCGCCGCACATCCAGGCCTTCATCGCCAAAGAGCTGGCGCTGATCGCCGACTGCCGCTACGAAATGTTCTTCCTCACCGTGCACGACATCGTGCGCGAGGCGCGGCGCCTGGGCATCCTGTGCCAAGGCAGAGGCTCGGCCGCGAATTCGGTGGTGTGCTACTGCCTCGGCATCACGGCGGCCGACCCGCGCTTTTCGCATCCGCTGCTGGAGCGCTTCATCAGCCAGGCGCGGCGCAACGAGCCGCCCGACATCGACGTCGATTTCGAGCACGAGCGGCGCGAGGAAATCATCCAGTACATCTATCGCAAATACGGCCGCGAGCGCGCCGCACTGGCGGCGAGCGTGATCACGTACCGCACGCGCAGCGCCCTGCGCGACGTTGGCGCCGCGCTCGGCGTGGACGCGCGCCTGGTGGATGCCGTGGCCGAGGACCACCACGGATTTGAAGAGGGCACGTGCGCACGCGGCATCGCGGAAAAAGCGCTGCAACTGAGCGTTGCGATCACGCCGAAGCTGATCGGGCTCTGGCTGGAGCTGGCAGCGCAGTTGCGCGGTCGCCCACGCCACCTGAGCCAGCACGTCGGCGGTTTCGTGCTGACGCAAACGCTGCTCATGCGCCTGGTGCCCATCGAGCCGGCGGCGATGGAGGGCAGTGCCGAAGAGCTGGGTGATGGGCCCTTTCCAGAAGAAGACGATCGCGCGGCACCAACGGCCGTGGACGTGGGCGGCACGGATCTGACCCAGTGGCTCCCGCCACGGCCCGCGCTGCGACAGGTGATCCAGTGGGACAAGGACGATCTCGAAGCGCTTGGCTGGCTCAAGGTCGACATCCTCGCGCTCGGCATGCTGACCGCCATGCGCCGTTGCCTCGATTTGGCGTCCCGGTGGCGCGGCCAGCCGCTCACGCGCGCCGACATCACACCGGAAGACCCGGCCACCTACGCCATGATCCGGCGCGCCGACACCGTGGGTGTGTTCCAGATCGAAAGCCGCGCGCAAATAAGCATGCTCCCGCGCTTGAAGCCGACCACGTTCTACGACCTGGTGGTGCAGGTGGCCATCGTGCGCCCCGGCCCGATCACGGGCGGCATGGTGCATCCCTATCTGAAGGCGCGCGAGCGCCAGCGGCAGGGCTTGCCGATCGAATACCAGCGCTCGCGTTACGACCCACCAGGTCAACCGCCGCGGCTCGCCCAGGCGCTGGAGCGCACGTTCGGCATTCCGATTTTTCAGGAGCAGGTGATGGAGTTGTCCATGCTGGCTGCGGGTTTCAGCGCGGCCGACGCCGACCGCCTGCGCCGCGCCATGGCGGCGTGGAAAAAGAAGGGCGGACTGGAGCCGTTTCGCGACAAGCTCCTGAGCGGCATGTCGGCCCGTGGCTACAGCGCCGAGTTTGCCGAGCACCTGTTCGCGCAGATCAAGGGCTTTGGCGACTACGGTTTCCCCGAAAGCCACGCCTACAGCTTTGCGCTGATCGCTTACGAAAGCGCGTGGCTCAAGTGCCATTGCTCCGGGGCGTATCTGGCCGCCATGCTGAATTCGCAACCCATGGGGTTTTATCGCCCGTCGCAACTGGTGCAGGACGCGCGCCGCCACGGCGTGGTGGTGCGGCCGCCCGACGTGGACGCGAGCGATTGGGACTGCACGCTGGAGCCCGCCGGCGGGGTCGGCTCAACCGCCGTTGCCGCGGGCGATGTTCCCGCCGCGCCAGCAGCGCGCCCCACAGTTCGCCTGGGCCTGCGCATGGTGCAAGGCCTGGCAGGAGCGGCAGCGGAACGCATCGTCGCGGCACGGGCCGCCGCGCCATTCGCCAGCGTGGACGACTTGGCGCGTCGTGCCGCGCTCGACGTGAAGGCGCTGGACCGGCTGGCTGCGGCTGACGCGCTTTCAAGCCTTGCGGGCCATCGTCGCCAGCAGGTGTGGCAGGCCGCCGCGCTAAAAAAAGCGCCTGAACTGCTGCGCGATGCACCCATTGCCGAGCCCGAGCTGCGCTTCAGCTGCGCACGCGAAGGTGAAGAAATCGTGTACGACTACGCCGCCCTCGGCCTCACGCTGCGGCGCCATCCGCTCGCGCTGTTGCGTCCGCGGCTGGCCCGCGCGCGCGTCAAAACGGCCAGTGAACTGCGCGCCACGCCCAGTGGGCAACGGGTGCGCGCCTGCGGCATCGTCATCGGTCGCCAGCGCCCCAGCACGGCCAAAGGCACGATCTTCGTCGCGCTGGAAGACGAGACCGGGCAAGTCAACGTGATCGTCTGGAAAAGTGCGCGCACTGACGAACGCCAGCGCAATGCCTTGCTGCGCGCACATTTGCTGGCGGTCGACGGCCGCTGGGAGCGCGACAAGGACAGCGGTGGCCACGTGTGCCACCTGATCGCGCGGCGCTTCCACGACCTCACGCCCCTCTTGGGGCGACTCGCGGACTCCACGCAAAGCCGCGACTTCCATTGACGCACGGCGTGATCATCTGCTCCGGTTCGGGATGTGTTCCAAACAGTGGACCGAGAGCCGCTGCGCTTTTGGTTGCCTCAAGGCGCCAGGGCGGATAACTCGAAGGTGGGTTTGCCGGAGATAAAACGGGGGATGCCGAGGCTCGGAAATAGCGAAAAAAGGCCCGACACAACAAGTCAGGCTTTGCTTCTCCACGTGCCGTAATTATCCGAGTCGGATTTTGTTCTGGCGGAGAGGACGACCGCCAAATATCGGCTTCACGAGGACTCATGAAAAATCAAAACAAGCCTCGTAAACCGCATGAAATCTAGTTATTGACAATCGCCCGCTTTTACGCGTTATCATCCATGCTCATGTTTCGTGTGGGGCCGGAAGGTGGGCTGAACAGTGTGGGGCTGGCATGGCAAAAGCAATTACAGACAGGCAAGCGAAGGCAATCAAGCCGGGCTGCAAGCCCGTTGCGGGTGGTGTCACCGGGCTCACGTTGCAACCATCCAGCAGGGCGGGCCGGGGCAAGTGGAACCTTCGCTTTGTTTCACCAGAAACCGGCAAGCGACGCGATATGGGACTGGGCGTTTATCCCGATGTGCCGGTTGCCGACGCGCTGGAAAAGGCGAAAGAGGCGCGACAGGCAATAGCCGCCGGGCGTGACCCTATCGGCGAGCGCGAGCGGCGCGCGGCAGTTCCCACCTTCGAAGAGGCGGCGCGCTTTCGCTGGGAGCAACTGGTTCCGAGCTTCCGCAACGCCAAACACCGGGCGCAGTGGTTTTCTTCGCTGGCGCACGTCCTACCGGCCATTGGTGCGATTCGGGTTGACGCACTCACGCCGCAACACTTTGCCGACGCCCTGGAGCCGATATGGCTGCAAATTCCGGAGACTGCGAGCCGTGTGAAGCAACGCTGCGCCGACGTCATGGCGACGTGCTGGGCGCAGGGGCACGTAAAAGGCAACCCGCTTGACGTAGTCGATAGGCTGCTGCCCAAGCAATCGGCGCCCGTAGATCAGCACCAACCGGCCATGCCCTGGCGCGACGTGCCCGCCTTTGTCTCTGCGCACCTGGTCCGCGCACCCATCATCGGCGCACACGCTGCGCTGCTGTTCGCAATACTCACGGCGGCACGTTCCGGCGAAGTGCGCGGCGCGACGTGGGCGGAAATCGACTTTACCGAGCGCCTATGGACAGTTCCGGCTGAGCGCATGAAGGCGCATCGCGCCCACCGCGTACCGCTGTCCGATGAAGCCGTGAAGCTGCTAGAGGCGCAGAAAGCCGCCAGAACGCCGCCGGCGGCCGCGCTGGTGTTTCCAAGCATGAAGGGCACGCCGCTTTCCGATATGGCGCTCACGTCGATTCTGCGCAGCGCTCACGCCAAGAGCGACACGCCCGGCCGCGTGGCGACGGCGCACGGCTTCCGCGCGAGCTTCAAGAATTGGGCCACCGATTGCGGCTTTGATGGCGAGACTTCGGAGCGGGCGCTGGCACACACGATTGCAAACAAAGTGCGCGCGGCCTACGAGCGAACGACGCAACTCGAGGCCCGGCGCGCCATGATGAACCAATGGGCTGCGCACGTCATGGGACAAGCTGCAAACGTGGTTCCGCTGCGCGGCAAGCGACGGGCATGAATACCGGCACGCCCCGCACCGGTCCTTGCGGGGCAAAGGCGACGGCCAAGGCGTAGAAGCGCCCCGACCGTCTGACCATCATCAAAACGGGAGTTTGAAAATGGCTGAAGAGACTGTAACCGCTGAACAGAGCGTCGCATTGGCGGGGACCAACGTGCCGCTAGGGAAGGGCGCAGCTGAAATCGTGATGCGCCAGTGCCTGAGCTCCATAGCGCAGACGGTCGACTCGTTGATTGCCGAGTACGAACGAAACAATGACCCGGATGCCCCGTTCGAGGAACAGGACGCAAACGACGATGCGATTAATGCGCTGCTGCTGGTGCACGATGAAATCAGGCGTGCCGCCGCGTCCGATACCGCTATGGATCGAATCGTCGAGACCTGGTGGCGCATCCGTAGCGTGGTGGGCATGGTAGCGGCCACACACCCGGACGCCAGCAAGAGCGCCGGATACATAACCGAGGCGCTGCTGCGCGAGTTGCGGACCTATCCGGGTTTATGGTCGCACGTTGAATGGCGTGGAGAACACCTGGAGGCGCAAGTCGAGCGGGCAGTGGTCAGCGGCAGTGCGCTTGTTGGCACCGTGGCGCAACAGTAGGAGGCAACCATGCAAGAGCAAACACCGGCAAGCAACACGCCGCCGACCGCCGATATTCCGTTTGACCGTGAAAGTACGGCACGTGAGGCGCGCGACTTAACCGACCTTGTGCAGTGGATATGCGAGGCGCGCGACTTGATAGACAGCATTCGTCAGGTTGCGGAGGTCTCCCCGCACGACGTGGGCGCTGGGCTGGATGCTTGGGATATTCCCATTAATTCGCCCGAATGGAACCCCAGGAGTGACGGCGGCCCGGCCAGTGGCCTGACGTGGCTACTGATGCACCAATGGCACTTAATCAAGTCGCTGGAATGACGGCGCGCGCTTGATTCAGATTCGCCAGCGCCTAGGGTAGCTCCCGAAAAGCCGCAAGCCCAGCGGCCCGGCGTTGGCTCCTTTCGCGTGGGCGGTGTTGAGGCGACGCTATGGAAGATTTATCAGCTTGGGATTTTGCAGAAAACTTTTCGGGTGAAGAAGCTGCCGCCTTGATACTGGGCTTGCAACCTACCGGCCTTGCGCACAAGGGGCAAATCCAAGTTGTTTTACGCCGGATGGTGGATGATTATCATCGGGCTGTAGACTGCTTTCGCTACTACGGTTACGCGGCACCCGCCAAGCAAGCCCCAACCAACCTACTGAGTTACATGCTTGACGGCTGTATGACCTTTGCCATGGGTGACGCAAAAGCGGACGCCCAACTCTTGGAAACGCGGGGTTTCGAGGGGCAACGATTCGAGAGAGAGGAACTCACGCGTTGGTTATCGGCAATCGGTATGGCGTCACGTTATGCGTTCGACCGACCAACCGAGGCCAATGTAAAAACTCGGCCGAGTCCCTGGCCTTGGGGCGACTATGAAACGGGATTGCTGCGACACCTAGCTGCTGCCGCTGAGCGGTTTTGGATGGCGTATGACCCGGAAGATCCAGCTACGGCGAAAACGAATGAAATCGTTGCCGAATGGCTGGAATCGCGAGGCGTTGCGAAGCGCGTAGCCGAAGTGATGGCGCAAATCCTTCGGGCTGACGGCTTGCGTACTGGCCCGCGTCTGGGCTAATCATCCGCGCCCAGCAAACCCAGCACCGGCGCGGCTTCCGATGGTTATCCGCGCCCGTTCGCGCATCCGTGGCGCGATTGTCTGCGCCTATTTTTTCGACGCAACCATCCATAGCCTAAGCATCAAGCCGATTCAGCGCGGCTTGCGACGTAATCGGGGCATTTATTCGGCCTTGTCCACGGTTGCGCCAGCACCGCGCATTTTGGGAACTTGATGCTATGAATGCTGCTGCAATCGAGCCGCGAACCGTTGCGGGTTTCATCCCGCTTCGGGGAGTGTGCAACACCACCACCAAGAGCAAGCCGACGATTTATCGCTGGGTGCGGGAGGGGATATTTCCGGCGCCCGTGAAGATTGGGCCGAACTCCGTTGCGTGGCGAACCGAAGACGTCCAAGCGTGGGCGCGTGATCCGCAGGCATGGCGGGAAGCGAGGGCCGCCCAATGACTGAGCGTTTCGCGCAAGACCACGTGCAAGGCGCCGCTGATGCGTTCCGCGCGGCAATAGCCGTTATCGCGTTATTCCGCCGCAATGCCGACCCCGCCACGGACTGGCCGGACGGTTTCGAGTTCACGCTGAAGACGCTCGACCAGTGCATGGAAGTTGCTTCCTACCACTTGGAACAAGCGCTCACAGAGAGGCCGATTCAATGACCGGCCAAAGAAAAAGCGCCGCCGGCTGGGAACCGGAAGGCGCTCTTCAAACTAACGTGCACGCCGATTCTACCTTGAAGAGCCCCAAGCAGGCGCGCGTTCTGGCTGCGCTTGCGTGGCGGCCAATCACCCGCAAGGAATGCGATGCCATAGCGCGCGCATCCAACGGCCCCGACGTGGTATTCAAGCTGCGCGGGCACGGCTGGCGCGTCGAAACCGAGCTTGTGGACTGCCGGGACTTTGACGGCCGTCAAAGTCGCTACGCACGGTATTGGCTGCACGATGCGGACAAGCCCCGCGTCCGCGCGCTGTTGCGGGAGGTGGAATGAAAGACACCGACGCCGTAGCCGCCGCCGCAATCGAGTGGAACCACACCCGACTGCGCCGCATCGCGGCAGCAAAGCGGGTGCCCGACGGCCTGTTCCACCCGGACTACAACCGCGCCACGGCGGCGCGCGCATGGGCTTTGAAGGAAGAGGCCCGCGCCCTGGCCAAGCTGCGCAAGGCGTGCGCCGCCGCTGATCCGGCGCCGTTCACGATAGAAGCGGAGCTGGTGCCCCAGCGAGCCATCGGCTGGGAGGTGCACCCATGAGCGGCCTGGACCGCGCGCACGCCGCGCTGCAAACCATCCCGGCCGACTTGCCGCGTGAAGATTGGGTAAGGGTTGGCATGGCCGCCCAGGCTGCAGGGCTTGAGTTCAAGGACTTTGACGATTGGAGCGCAGCAGCCGGCAGCTATGACGCTCGCGCCGCCCGCGACACGTGGCGCAGCTTCAGGCCCGACAAGGGCATCGGGCCCGGCACGCTCTACCGGCTGGCGGTCGAGCATGGTTGGAAAGCCGATGCGCCCCAAGCCCCGGCATATCCCCGCAGTACCCGAACGGAACCACGGGAGCCGAAACCACGCCCCGGCATGGCCCCTGCTGACGTGTGGGCGCGCTGCACACCAGCCACGAATACACACGGCTACATCGAAAAGAAGCGGGCCGCTGGCGTTCCGTTGGACGGCTTGCGGGCAGTGCCTGCGGGTGACGTGCTGCGCATCGCTGGGCAGGCCGTGGCGGGCTTCCTGGCCGTCCCTGCGTACTCCGGCGGCGCGCTGCAATCGATCCAGTTCATCCCGCCAGAGGGCAAGAAACTCAACCTGCCCCGCGCGTCGATGGCGGGCGCATCGTTCACCGTGGGCGAGCCAGAGGCCGGCGCCCCGCTGTACCTGGTGGAAGGCATCGGGCAGGCGTGGGCAGTCTGGCAAGCAACCGGCCGCGCCGCCGTGGTGTGTTTCGGCTGGGGCAACGTAGGCACCATCGCCCGGCAATTGCGTCAGAAGGACGGAGCCGGCCGCCTGGTGCTGGTGCCCGACGCCGGCAAGGAGGCACAAGCGGAGCGCATCGCGCAAGAACTCGGCATCGCGACGGTTTCCATGCCAAAGGGTAGCCCCGCGAATTTCGACGCATGGGACTTGAAAGAGCGTGACGGCCCGGATGCGTTGGCCGCGCTGCTGGGTCAAGCCCAAGGCCCCAGGCCGCTTCTGGTGCCCGTATCCGTTGCGGACGTACTCACGCACCCAAGCCCGCCGCCGCGCTTCGTGTGGGACGGCTACGCGCCCCGTGGCGTGGTGACCTCACTCGGGGCACATGGCGGCGTGGGCAAGTCGACGGTTGCGCTCATGCTGGCCGTGGCCGTAGCAACGGGTCGCCCGCTCTTTGGCGTGGCCACCGAGCGTTGCAATGTGCTGTTTGCGAGCTTCGAAGACTCGGGTGACGTGGTGCGCCACCGGCTCGGTTTCATTTGCAGGCAGTGGGAGATAGATCCGGCTGCGCTCTGCGCGCTGAGCATCGTTGACGGCACGGCCAATCCCGAACTGTTCACCGCCGAGCGGCGCGACGCGGGCGACGTGACGGCAAGCTACATCGAGCTGCGCAAGCTGGCCCGGGGCGCTGGCCTGGTGGTGGTCGACAACGCTTCGGACGCCTACGGGGCCGATGAAATCCAGCGCAGGCAGGTACGCGCGTTCATTCGCACGCTCACTGACATCGCGAAGGAAAACGCCGCCGCCGTGCTGTTGCTTGCCCACGTGGACAAGAACACCAGCAAGCAACGCAAGGCAGAGGGTGGCGAGGGCTACTCGGGTTCGACTGCTTGGAACAACAGCGTGCGCAGTCGCTTGTTCATGACGCGCGACGAATCGGGCACGCTCACGCTGGAGCATCAGAAGAGCAATTTCGGCCCCATGCGCGAGCCGCTGGCGCTGGAATGGCCGCAGAACGAGCTTCCGCAAGTGTTGGAGTCGTTATCGCCCGTGGTGCAGGGCATCAGCGACAAGAACGATACGCGGGCGCTGCTGAAGCTGATCCATGAATTCAGCGAGCGGGGCGAATGGGTATCGAGCGGCACCACCGGCACGGCCAATGCAGCGCACTTGCTGGGCAAGGAACCGAGCTACCCCAGGCGCAAGCCCGCCGAGACGTTCACGCTGCTGCGCAATGCCGAACGCAGCGGCTACGTGCAGCGCACCGAACACCGCACCAAACAACGCAGGTTTCGGGAAGTTTGGCAACTCACGCCAGAGGGGGAAAACTTCGCCGGAATTCCGAGTGCGCCTATTGCGCCCATTGCGCGCCAATTGGTAACTAGCGCAACCGGCGCAGAGGGGGCGCGGGGTGCGCCCCTTTATTGCGCAGGGGGTATGGGGGAAAGAGCGCGCGCATCAAGTGGCGCGGGAAGTGGCGCACAAGGGGTGGCCGCTCACCCTGGTGCGGCTTTGGTAACTGGCGCACTTCTGGAGGCCGTCCCATGATCGACGCACTCATCGCGGGCAAGCTCTACGCCCGGCCCCAGCCGCACACCGCCAAGAACGGCAATACCTTTGCAACGGCCAAGCTACGCGCCGCCATCGGCGAAGAGGCGCTGTTCGTCAACGTCATCGCCTTCGAAACCGGGGCAGTGGCTGCGCTGCTCGCATTGGACGCGGGCGACTCGGTAGCCGTCACCGGCAACCTGACGCCCAAGGTGTGGACCGCCAAGGACGGCCCGGCCCGGCCCGCCCTGGACGTGGTGGCCGCCCAGGTACTGACGCCGTACCACGTCACCCGCAAACGCGCCGCCGTGGGCGCTTCCACACGGCACCCCGAAGACTAAAGGAATTCGCCATGCAGACATTCACCGAACGATCAATCGACGTCACCATCAATTGGGGCAAGGGCGACTATGGCGCCGAGCCCGGCCCCGACATCCTGCTGACCGGTCATCGTGTCCTGGCGCAAGTCGTTTACATCAATGGCGCACAGCAAGCGAGTGCCGACCTGCGCATCTATGGCATGACGTTGAACGAAATCAACGAGTGCACCGGCACGAAGGTAAACGCCTACGCCGTCACGGGTAGCCGCATCCGTGTATCGGCCAGCACGGCCAAAGGCTCCAAGGCACAGATTTACGACGGGCAAATCCTGCGCAGCTTTGGCGAATTCAACTCGCAGCCCGAGCCCTGCCTGCTGGTGTATGCCCAAGGCGCTGTGCTCGGCGCTGCCAAGCCCGTGGCCGCTCGCAGCTACGTCGGCGCGACGGACGCCGCTACGGTCTGCGCAGACATTGCCAAGAGCATGAATCTGGCCTTTGAAAACGACGGGGTTTCCGTGATCCTAGACAACCCCTATTTCTCCGGCACCGACTACACGCAACTGGTGGCCTGCACGGACGCGGCGAACATTGATTTTGCGGTCGACCGTGGCGTGCTGGCCATCTGGCCCAAGGGCAAGGCACGTAAAGCCGAGGTGCCGGTCATTGTGTCGCCGCAGACCGGCATGGTCGGCTACCCCGACATTGGCTCAGACCGGATATACCTGCGCACGCTCATGAATCCCGACCTGGCCATCGGCAGATTGATTCGCGTGCAAAGCGACCTGATGCCCGCGTGCGGCGATTGGAAGGTCGTGAGCGCAATCCACAACGTCGAAAGCGAGCTGCCCGGCGGCGCATGGTTCACCGAAGTGCAGGCCGTAAAGGAGGTTGCGTAATGAGCGTCCAAACCTTCCCCACATTCGACGAACCGGCCACCGGCCTTGGCGAATACAGCAGGCTGCGCTTTGTGGTGCAACAGATTTTGTCCACGGTAGCCGGGGCCACCCTGGTGCGTGTGGTCGCTGTAACCAACTCGGGCGGCCTATCGCCCGTGGGCTTCATCGATGCGCAGCCCATGGTGAACCAGACGGACGCAGCGGGCCACGTGATGCCGCATGGCGTGTTGCACAAGCTGCCCTACTTCCGGTTGCAAGGGGGTGCCAATGCCGTGATCCTCGACCCGCAACCGGGCGACATTGGGATCGCGGTCTTCGCGAGCCGTGACCTGTCCAAAGTGAAGGCCACCAAGAGCCAGAACGCACCGGGATCGAGCCGCATGTTCAGCATGTCGGACGGCCTCTACATCGGCGGGGTTTTGAACGGCACGCCGAGCCAGTACGTGCAGTTCAGCGCGGGCGGAATCACGCTCACGTCACCGGCGGTCATCACGCTGAACGCGCCCGAGTGCACCATCAACGCGAACACCACCGTCAACGGCACTTTCTCGCAAGGCATGGGCGCTGCCGGGGGCGCAGCAACGATGCTCGGACCAGTCACCGTCACGGGCGACGTCACGGCGGGCGGCAAGTCGCTTACCACGCACGTTCATTCCGGCGTGCAGCCGGGCAGCGGCAACAGTGGGGGGCCGGTCTGATCTATCAGCAGGGAAACACCATGTCAAAGAAACGCAGCGCCGAGGGCTCCCGCATCTTGGCCGACCTCACAACCCGCTCGCTCGGTTCGGCGGGCACTGCGAAGCTGTACCTGCAGCACGGCGCCCCAACCAAGGGCACCTATCCCCTGGATGTGCTCGCGATGGAAGTCATCCAAGCTGGCCGGGAAGTGAACCGGGGCGACCTCTCGCGCCCCGAACAAATGCTGGTGGCGCAGGCCGTGGCGCTCGATGCCATCTTCAACGAACTGGCCCAGCGCGCCATAGGCAGCGGGCACATGAAGCACCTGAACACCTACCTGAAGCTGGCGCTCCGGGCCCAAGCGCAAGCGCGGGCGAATGTCGAAGCGCTCGGGCTGCTGAAGAATCCGCAGCCCTACATCCGCCAGGCGAACATCGCCAATCAGCAACAGGTCAACAACGGCGTGCCACCTGCGCGCACGGCCCAAATCAAATCCGAGCAATCCGAACTTTTAGGGGCCAGCAATGAACGGTTGGACATTGGAGCGCCGCAAGCGGCAATCAGAGGCGATTCGGCGCTGGAAACCGTGGGAGCGCTCAACCGGCCCGAGGACTGAGGCGGGCAAGGCCAAGACCTCGCGCAATGGTTACAAGGGCGGCCAGCGTCAACGGCTGCGCGAGCTGCGCCGCATCATCAATGCCGAGATTCGGGCAGCGCGCGAGCTGGTGGATCGTGTAAACGTCTGAACAACGGGGACACCATGAAGAAGCTCACCATCCTGGCGCTTG
Organism: Burkholderiaceae bacterium; assembly: GCA_004299095.1. Classification (GTDB taxonomy): domain Bacteria; phylum Pseudomonadota; class Gammaproteobacteria; order Burkholderiales; family Burkholderiaceae_C; genus Ottowia. The sequence continues at coordinate 54,447 of SCQQ01000058.1, forward strand.
CACTTGCGTGCGGGAGCGCCTTCGCAAACCCGGCGGGCCATAGGTGCATGGAGCTTGGGCTGTACGCGCAGGCGGCCGCGTGGAATCGCAATTCCGGCAACACGCCCCATATTGCCTACGCCGCGCTGCGAGGGGTTCCCATTGGCGACTATGGACCGATGGACGATCCGGCGCTCAAAAGCCTGATCAACGAGGTGTATTTCTCGCACGCCCTGGAGCGCACCACGCCGCCCCAAGTGTTCGACGCCTACTTTGGCGTGTGCACGGGACGCATCAAACCGATGATGCCGCTCAAGTAAGCCCCGCGCGCGAACGGGAACCGGCTCAATTTTCAGCCCGTTGACCACGCCCATTGTCGGCTGACTTTTGAGCCGACATCCATTGCTGCGCACCCTGCGTTTCCGCAGGCTGACAATCGTCTCCTCAAAATTGAGGCGACGCCCAAACTGCGCGAATCAACGCAGTTTCCCATTGGGGCCGCTGCAGCCACCTGCCAACGTGGGGAAGAATGTGCGGTTGGCCAACGACAATTATCTTGACCGGTCGGCGACAACTATCTTGAGCGGTTGATGCCCACGCGCGGGAGGCGTCAGGCGGTCGGGTTCTAGAGTGGCTCGCCTCTGCAGAAGGAGGCA
>SCQQ01000059.1 GCA_004299095.1 Burkholderiaceae bacterium
TCAGCAGTTTCTTTACCAACTGCTCTTTGAATTCCGGGCTGAATGTACGCATCGCGTTTGATCTCCGCCGCTCCCTGTTGAGGTTCAACTATGCGGACATCTATCGTGACACAGGGGGCCGCGCTCCCAGGCGAGTGCAGCGAGCGGCTGGTCGACATCGAGCACGAGCCACTCGGTCATGCCGGGCCGGTCGAGCTGCATGTAAGGCCTCTTGATGGCCTGCGCGAGCGAGCGCGCCTGCGCGCGGTTCTTTTTGTACGCGCACCATGGATGGTGCGATGCGCGCTCTTCGATGAGCGCTTTGAGTTGAGTGGTTGGCACGGCGCGTGTAACGCGTGCGCCGCGGGGTCGCCCCTATGAAAAAAGATGTTGCCCTAGACTGATACTGCTCGACAGAAAAATGTCCTGACGGGCGAGGACGCGGTGCTTAGGCGTCCCCCCGTTGCTGCGCCGCTGCTTTAGCGGCCATGGCTGGGGCCTTGGGCCTCCGGCACACAATCACGCAGATGCCGGGCAGCGGCCACGCAAGCGCGTTGGGGCCGAGCGCGATGGGTTCCGGCACGAAGCCGGTGGCAAGCAGCCGCTCGTATGCGTCGTGCAGGCCCTTTGCGCAGCGCAGCGCCGAGTCGAGCTGTGCCATGGCTTGGTTTGCGTCGAAATCGACGCCCCGTGTGAGTCTTTCTTCCATGGAAATCCTCCTTTTTTGAAAATGGATTTGGAAGGCCCACGCGCGGCTTTGGCCGGGCGCGGGCAAGTCCTCGGGTGAGGGCTCACAGGGGTGTAGGAACTGGGGCCGGGTTTTTTTAGCCTTTTTGGATTTCGTGATTACTAACCCGCGTGAGGCCCGGTTCAGCGGCCAGCGATGGCCACGGGGTAAGCTCGGCGGCTCAACGCACGGAGCACACGGGATGGCAGCAGCGAACGGGTCGAATGGGTCGAATGGGTCGAACGGCAGCCTGGCCGATTTCGTCTGGAAAAACGCCGAAGACCTCTGGGGGTCCTTCAGGCACACCGACTTCGGAAAAATCATTCTTCCATTCACGCTGCTGCGGCGTCTGGAATGCGTGCTCGACGCGACGCGCGACGCGGTGGTGGCGGCGGCCATCGCCCCAGAAAACGACGGCCTGGACCTGCAAATCGTCCTGCCGCAAATCACCCGCCATCCGCCGCTTTGGCGCCGAAGTGGCCGCGCCCATCTACGCGAACTCATCGAACGCCTGAACTGCCTCTTTGGGGGAGCCACGCCGCTCGCCGACCAGGTGGCGTTCGTCAATCACCTGGCCGCCATCGCGGGCGAGAGCAGCGCGGTGCTCGCGCAGGTCGAGAACAACAGCCGCGAGCAGGCGCTCAAGGGCAATCTCCCCGGTGCCGTCCAGCAGGGCGTCGTGCGTTCGCTCAGCTCCTACGAGAAACAGGCGCGCCAGGTCCTGAAGGCTGACCAGCAGGGCCTGGCGGTGCTTACCGGCATTGTTTATGACGTGATGAAGCGGCAGGGGCGGATTGAGCTCGATAGGCCTCACGCTTGAATTTGGCGTGACTTACGGCCGCGCTTCTTGTGTGGCTCCTCGAATTGCGGCCGTCTCAGCCCATGTACTCGCGTTTTCCGTCGAATTGACATCGTCGGTCGCCGGGCATGGCGTTGTGCCATCGGTTGCGGCGAGTTGGGCAATTCGGCCTTTCTCGTCGAAATCCGCCGGTGCCCCGCTGCTTGCTCGTTCCGAAGTTCCATACGCGTTAATTGGTACGCTTTTTGCGTCTGCGGCTACCGTGCGGTCTAACTCGGTAGGTGGAATGACCGTTGATGTGATTGCGGCGGTCGGGAGCATCGCGGAAATCTCAGGCCAGCGGCTCGCGCTGGTGAGTTGATTCGCCATTTTTTCCTCTTCGGATACTACATAACTCAGAGTGGTCGTGACCCGCGAATGCCCAACAGCGGTTTTGACCGTCTCGCTTGCGTTATCCAGTCTCTTGAGGCCTCTGAGTGCGCTTGGTCCAATAATTTTCGCCCGCTCAAGGTCCGAGAGTGTAGACGTGCTGCGTGTGATAAAAGCGCGTCGGAAATCTTTAAGTTGGAGACCGCTGATGCCGAGTTTGGTATAGGCCGCGTCAAGGTCATCACATACAGAGTATATCGAAACAAGATTTGGAAAAAGCGAGCCGTTCTCATAGGTTTCTTTGCGGCGCCCCAATATTTCGGCAGCATGTTGCGCAAGCGGTACGTCGCGCTTACCGATATATCGTTGCGTTTTGTGATAAAGCAGCGTGAGCACGCCACCGGTGACGGCGCCGTTGCCGCCAAACAGCGTGATATCGTTTCCGCAAGTATTTAGTATTTCCGATGCACGGCACCCGGTTTCGTCGACGACTTGTAGAAATTCGCCCATGTCGCTTTCTTCGCCGAAATAGACGAGGAGCTTCATGAATTCGTCGTTTGATGGCAGCCGTGTGCGCGGGTTGGAATGCGCAGGGGGTTTTGTGTATCCGAAAGGCATGACTGGGTCTTTCCAGTCGACGCCGTCCGGCAATTCACGGGATGCAAATTCAATGAGGACATCAAGCGCCGAGAGGCGCAGCCGGAGTGTTTGAGAAGAAACTTCCTTTTCCGGTTTGTATTCCAGCACGCTACCTATTCCGCGTCTGAAGTGTGTAAATTTCCATTCTTCGCGGAGCTCTTGAATCAATTGCCCGCCTGCCTTACCTTGAAAATCTCGAAGTTTTCGGCTCCCCAACAAACGGCCGATAAGTATATAATCATTGAGCCGGCCATTTGTGATATGTGATGGGTTTAATTTAACAAAAGTCTCTGCCCAAGCGTTCATTGGCTGGTCGAGCTTTGACTCCATTTGCCGTTGGTCGCGGCGGTCTTTCGCAGGCTTCGCTTCTCCCCTTACGGCTGCCTCGTACGTTCTTTTATAGAACGTCCGCGCCAAGGCAGCCGTATCGAATACGCCGCTTCCGATAAACTTCCGGCGATAATAGACGCGGGCTTGGTAGCGCGACTTGCCGCTCCCCGGGTCAGTCAAGACTTTGATATGTTCTAGCTTGCTGGTCACTGCACTTTCCTTAGTAGATAGTGCAGTGAAGAAACCTTTTTTATTTTTTGGCGACCGCTGAGCCGCTCCGGCGCGTCATCTGGTGAATCGTCGCGTTGCGGTGAGGCCCACAGCTACGGTAGGAATCGTCAGCTATGCGGTGGCGCAGGTGTCGAATGGATGTCGAATTTCATTTCCCCCCTTCACGTCCGTCTCATGAAAAATCTAAGAAATACAATGACTTAGAGTATTTGGAGGATAAGGACAAACCGCCTTGTAAGCGGTAGGTCGTCAGTTCGATTCCGACAGGCGGCACCACATCACGTTCTGCCGGGTGTGTGGCCTTTGCGTACCTTGATCGAGATGTCCGCGACCGGAAGCTGTGCAGCGGCCAGCGCGTCGCGCAGCGTGGGCTTCAGTTGCCGCAGTTTGGCGGCGACGGCATTATTGGACACGAGCAAACGCCAACTTTGGGCGTCCACGGGACCGGCCACGACATCGGCGCGCAGCGCGGGCGGCAGGAGAGGGCGAATGACGTCCATGCGCGCCGAGGATTCCTTGATGCGCATGCCCAATTGAGCCAGCGTGGGTGCGGCCCGAATGGCTTCTTCAACGCTGAAAATGGACGGCGGACGTTTTGGCATCGGGGCGATGGATGAGGCGAAACGCCTTTGCGGCGGGGATGAAGAAATCGGTGCGGGGGCGTGTGTCGGCATCTCAGTGGGAATCGGGGCGCCGAATGCCGTCCGCTGCTGCGTGAATCTGCGCTTCACGTTTGCCGCTCGAGCACAGCGCCGTGCGACCCGCGGCACGCATCGTAAAATACCACGTTCCACTGCACGCACGTGGGTCCGCCGAGGGCGTTGTGGACCGGAATTTCGTCCTCAATTTTGCGTCCTATCAAGATCCGCTTCATTTCTCGGCCGCCGCGACGCGTTTGCGGTGGCACTGGTTGATTCATGGCCAAAACGTTTTTCACCCAAGTCTTCGGCAGCCGCAACGAGCGTCTGCTAAAGCAGTACCGCAAGGTGGCTGCGCGCATCAACGCGATGGAGCCGGCGTTCGAGAAGTTGAGTGACGCCGAACTGCAAGGCAAGACCACCGAATTCAAGGAACAGCTCGCTGCCGGGAAAACGCTGGATCAGATCCTGCCCGAGGCCTTTGCGGTGGTGCGCGAGGCGTCCAAGCGCGTCTTAAAGATGCGCCATTTCGACGTCCAGTTGGCGGGCGGGATGGCGCTGCACGATGGCAACATCGCTGAAATGCGCACCGGCGAGGGCAAAACGCTGACGGCGACCCTGCCGGTGTATTTGAACGCGCTGGAGGGCAACGGCGTGCACCTGGTCACGGTCAACGATTACTTGGCCGCGCGCGACGCCGAGTGGATGGGGCAGGTGTATCACTTCCTCGGTCTGACGGTCGGGGTCAATCTGCCGCAGATGTCGCGCGAGGAAAAGCAGGCGGCGTACCAGGCGGACATCACGTACGGGACGAACAACGAATTCGGTTTCGACTATCTGCGCGACAACATGGTGTACGTGACGCAGGATCGCGTGCAGCGGCCGCTCAGCTATGCGATCGTCGACGAAGTCGATTCGATCCTGATCGACGAAGCGCGCACGCCGCTCATCATCAGCGGCCAGGCGGAGGATCACACGGCGTTGTACGAGGCCATGAACGAGGTGGCGCCGCTGCTCACGCGCCAGGAAGGCGAAGCCGACCCGCGCACGGGCGAGGGCGTGATCAAACCCGGTGACTTCACGGTCGATGAGAAGCAGCGGCAGCTCTACATGACGGACCAAGGCTTCGAGCGCGCCGAGAAGATCCTGGCGCAACGCGGCCTGCTGGGCGAAGGCCAGAGCCTCTACGATCCGGCCAACATCATGCTGATGCACCACCTGTATGCGGCATTGCGGGCGCACAACCTGTACCACCGCGACGAACACTACGTGGTGCAACAGGGCGAAAACGGCCCCGAAGTGATGATCGTGGACGAATTCACCGGGCGCCTGATGGTCGGGCGGCGCTGGAGCGAAGGGCTGCACCAGGCGGTCGAAGCCAAGGAGCACGTGAAGATCCAGGCCGAGAACCAGACGCTGGCCTCCATCACGTTCCAGAACTATTTCCGCTTGTACGGGAAGCTCGCGGGCATGACCGGCACGGCGGCGACCGAAGCACACGAGTTCCAGGAGATCTACAACCTCGAGACGGTGGTGATTCCGCCGAACAAGCCGAATCGGCGCGACGACCAGCTCGACCGCGTCTACAAGACGACGAAAGAAAAGTACAACGCGGCCATCGAAGACATTCGCGAGTGCTACGAACGCGGCCAGCCGGTGTTGGTCGGCACCTCGTCGATCGAGAATTCGGAAATCATCGACAACCTGCTGAAGAAAGCCAAGCTGCCGCACCAGGTGCTGAACGCCAAGCAGCACGCACGCGAGGCGGACATCGTGGCGCAGGCCGGCGCGCCGAAAATGATCACCATTGCTACCAACATGGCCGGCCGCGGTACCGACATCGTCTTGGGTGGCAACGTCGACAAGCAGATTGCTGCGCTTGAGCACGACACCGAGCTGGATGAAGCGGCGCGCGCGGCGCGCATCACCGAGTTGCGCGCGCATTGGCAAGAAGAGCACGAAAAGGTCGTGAAGCTGGGCGGCCTGCGCATCATTGCCACCGAGCGCAACGAAAGCCGCCGCATCGACAACCAGTTGCGCGGCCGCTCGGGCCGGCAGGGCGACCCAGGTTCGTCGCGCTTCTACCTCAGCCTGGACGATCCACTGATGCGCATTTTCGCGGGCGACCGGGTGCGCGCCATCATGGATCGGCTGAAGATGCCGGACGGCGAAGCGATCGAGGCGCGCATGGTCACGCGCAGCATCGAAAACGCGCAGCACAAGGTCGAAGCGCGCAACTTCGACATCCGCAAGCAATTGCTGGAATACGACGACGTCGCCAACCAGCAGCGCAAGGTGATTTACGAGGAGCGCAACCAGATCCTCGACGCGCACGACCTGACCGAGCAGATCACGGCGTTCCGCGAAGGCAGCATGACCGACCTGGTGCGCCAGTACGTTCCGGCGGAATCGGTGGAAGAGCAATGGGACGTTCCCGGTCTGCAAAAAGCCTTGGCGAGCGAGTGGCAACTGGATTTACCCTTGGTCAAAGAGGTCGAGGCGTCGGAAGCCATGGGCGACGAAGACATCGTCGAGCGCGTGGTGGCCGATGCGCACAAAGCCTACGCCGAGCGCTTGGCGACAGTGGGCGCCGAGAATTTCCGGCCGTTCGAGCGCGCCGTGCTGCTGCAGAGCATGGACACGCATTGGCGCCAACATCTGGCGGCGCTGGACTATTTGCGCCAGGGCATCCACTTGCGCAGCTACGCGCAGCGCCAGCCCAAGCAGGAATACCAGCGCGAGGCGTTCGATTTGTTCGGCCAGTTGCTCGACACCGTCAAGAACGAAGTCACGCGCACCTTGATGACGGTGCGCATCCAATCGGGCGAACAGGCCGAAGAAGCGACGCAAGGCGTCGAGGAACGGCGCGAGCGCCTGAGCAATGTGACCTACACGTCGCCCACGGAAACCGGCGAGGCCCAGACCGTGGTGGAAAAGCCGGCGCTGCGGCACACGGCGGTGGCAGCGGCCGCCGCGGGTGGCGCGAACATCGCCGAAATTCCGCGGGTGGGGCGCAACGACCCGTGCCCATGCGGCAGCGGCAAGAAATACAAGTACTGCCATGGCATGCTTCACTGAAGTGGTCCGTGGGCGTCGGGGCGCTTGAACCGGGTGCGCCGATGCTTCTGGACTCACCGGGAAGCGGCCGTCGGCTTCAATCGAGGAGTGCACCATGGCGATCAATTTGAAGGTCCCTGACCCGGCCTGTTTGTTGCCGGTGAAAGGGTTGCGGCTCGGGGTCGCGCGGGCGGGCATTCGGGCCAAGGATCGCACGGACTTGGCGGTGCTGCTGCTGGATGAAGGCGCCAGTGTGGCGGGTGTCTTCACCCGCAATCGCTTTTGCGCGGCGCCGGTGCAAGTCTGCCGGGAACACCTGAAGGCGCGCGCCGCCATTCGCGCGCTGGTTGTCAATACCGGCAACGCCAATGCCGGCACCGGCGAGGAAGGCCTGAACGCGGCGCGGAGGACCTGCACTGAACTGGGGCGCTTGCTGCGCGTCGAGCCTGGCCAGATCTTGCCGTTTTCGACCGGGGTCATCCTGGAGCCGCTGCCGGTGGACCGCTTGGTCGCCGGCTTGCCCGGTGCGGTGGCCGATGCCGCCTCCGATGGCATCCATTGGCTGCACGCGGCGCAGGCCATCATGACCACGGACACCACGCCCAAGTCGTTCAGCGCGCGGGTGGCGTTGAGCGGCGGTGAGGTCGTGGTGACGGGAATGGCCAAGGGCGCCGGCATGATCCACCCCAACATGGCGACCATGCTGGGCTTCGTGGCGACTGATGCCTGCATCGCACCCGAACTCATGGACGAGCTGGTGCACGAACTGGCCGACGCCTCGTTCAACCGCATCACCGTGGACGGGGACACGTCGACGAATGACTCATTCATGCTGATCGCCACCCGGCGCGCCGGCAACGCGCCGGTGCGGTCGCTCACGAGCGCGGACGGCAAGGCCTTGAAAGCTGCACTGCAACAGGTGGCGATGCACCTCGCGCAAGCCATCATCCGCGACGGCGAGGGCGCGACCAAGTTCATCACGATGCATGTCGAAGGCGGCACGACCGCCGCGGAGTGCCGCCAGGTGGCTTATTCGATTGCGCACTCGCCGCTGGTGAAAACGGCATTCTTCGCCAGCGACCCGAATCTGGGACGCATTCTGGCGGCGGTGGGCTATGCCGGCATCGCCGATCTGGACCAGACCAAGATCGAGCTGTATCTGGACGACGTCCATGTCGTGACCCACGGCGGCCGGCACCCGAGCTACCGCGAGGAAGATGGCCAGCGTGTCATGAAGCAGGCCGAGATCACGGTGCGCGTGAATTTGGGGCGCGGTGCGGCCGAAGACACGGTCTGGACTTGCGATCTGAGCCACGATTACGTGCGCATCAATGCGGACTACCGCTCATGAATCGGCCTCAGGCGCGGCCGGGCATCCGAGCAACGCGGTGATGGAACGATTGAATATCAAAAAGGGGACGGGTCTGATGACCAGCGATTTCGTCGGCTTGATCGAACGCGCCGAGCGCGTGATGGAACGGCTCGAGCAAATCGTGCCCAAACCGCTGTCCGCGCCCGATTGGAGCCAGGCCGTGGCGTGGCGCTACCGCAAGCGGGCGTCCGGCCTGGGGGCGCTGGAGCCGGTGCGCCATGTGGCCAAGCTGAAGCTCAGTGACTTGAAAGAGATCGACGACCAAAAAGACAAGGTGGTGCGCAACACGCGCCAATTCGTCGAAGGCCGGCCGGCCAACAACGTGCTGCTCACCGGCGCGCGCGGAACCGGCAAATCGTCGCTCATCAGGGCGTGCCTGAATGCTTTTCAGCGGCAGGGCTTACGGCTGATCGAAGTGGACAAGGTCGACATGAACGACTTGCCGGATATCGTCGAGCTGGTCGTCGATCGCCCGGAAAAGTTCATCGTTTACTGCGATGACTTGAGTTTCGAAGAAGGCGAGCCGGGCTACAAGGCGCTGAAGAGCGCGCTGGATGGCTCGATCGGCGCGAGCAGCTCCAATCTGCTGGTGTACGCCACCAGCAACCGGCGCCACCTGCTGCCCGAGACCATGAAAGAGAATCTGACCTACCAGCACACCGAGGACGGTGAACTGCATCCCGGTGACGTGGTGGAAGAAAAAATCTCGCTGTCCGAGCGTTTCGGCCTGTGGGCGAGCTTCTATCCGTTCAACCAGGATGAATACCTGGTCATCACGGCGCAGTGGCTCAAGGCGCTGGGCGCCAGCCCGGCGGAAATCAAGGCGGCGCGGCCGCAGGCGTTGCTCTGGGCACTGGAGCGCGGCTCGCGCTCGGGCCGGGTTGCGCACCAGTTCGCGCTCGATTTCATGGGGAGCCGGGGCGCGTGAGCGTCGCACCACTGGTTGTCGATCCGGAGCGCCCGCGCCCTGGCGGCGGGCTGGGCCGCGAGCGCGCACTAACCGCAGTGGCGGTCGGCGTACTGCAACGCGCCGATGGCGCGTTTTTGCTGACGTCTCGCCCGCTCGGCAAGGTTTACGCGGGTTACTGGGAATTTCCGGGCGGCAAGGTCGAGCGCGGCGAGAGTGTGGAACAGGCGCTGGCGCGCGAGCTCAACGAGGAAATCGGCCTGGACGTCGATCCGGCGCGCGTGGCGCGCTGGCGCGAGCTGACCGTGGACTATCCGCACGCCCTGGTGCGCCTTCATTTCTGCCGCCTGAGCGCCTGGCGCGGCGAATTGCGCATGCGCGAGGGGCAGCGCAGCACGTGGACGCAACTGCCTGTTGGCGTCAGTCCGGTGTTGCCCGGGGCAGTACCGGTGCTGCAGTGGTTGCTGGACGAAGAGAAAGCACGCCTGTAGGCCGATCACGCCGACTCGTGACGGCCTGAATCCGGATCGGTGGGCTTGCCGGTGGTGTCCGAGCGCTCGGCCGCGTCGACGCGATAGCTTTCGCTCGCCCACGCGCCCAGATCCTGCAATTTGCAGCGCTTGCTGCAAAACGGTCGATATGGGTTGCTGGCGTCGAAACGGCTCGGGCCGCCGCAGGTGGGGCAGCGCACGGTACGCGTTTTGGCGGTTACGGTCATGCGCACAGCGCCAGTTCGATCGGGGTGTCGGCGGTCACCGGTTCGGGCTGGCCGACGGTGCTTTGGCGCGTCAGTCGTACCGACAGCATGAAGCGGTTGCCGCTGATTTCCGGCACCAGATTCAAGGAGGGATCGATGCGCAAGCGCAGCAGTTGAATGTCGCGCCCGTGCGGCAAATTCATTTGGAACTGGCCGCCGGCTGCGGTGTGCATCTGGCGTTTCCCGGTATCGCGCAAGATCTGCAGCAGCAGGCTAACCGCTTGGGCGAGCGGGGCGAAAGACGTCGTCCATCGGTCCAAGTCGGCCTTGCGCACGGACGCTTGGCGGGTTTGCCAAGTGTGGTAACTCGGCAAATCGAACGCGCATGTCCCGCCCGGAATCGCCATGCGGCTGCGGATGCTCATCAGCCAGTCGTTCTTGACCAGATCCTCACCGGCCTTGCTGCGCTGGTTGACGAGCGCGCCATAGGATTTTTCCAAGCGATCGAGGATGGTGTTGAGCGAGACTTCGGATACGGCTGGATTGCCGCGGTACGTGGCCAGTTGTTGTTTCTGGCGCTCCAGCTCTTTCAGGATTTCGGATTTCAGGTCGGCGCGGTTGCTGGCGTCGATGATGTCGAACAGCGTTGCCAGCGCGAAGTGGTGGCCGAGCGCGGTTTCGCTCGCCAGCAACTGCCCCAATCGGCTGAACAGACATTCCAGTCGGAGATAGGTGCGGATGCGTTCGTTGAAGGGGTATTCGTACAGGATCACGCGGGCGCTTTCGCTGGCTGGTTTTAATCATAGCGCGGGAGCATCGCCATCAGTTCGTCGGCTCGGGCGGCGAGTTCCGCGGGCGTCGTGGTGCGGCCGTTGAAAATCACGATGTCCGCGGCGGCCAGGCGCGCAGCGCGCGGCGCCTGCGCGGCCATGATGCGTTCGATTTGAGCGCGCTCGAGGCCACTGCGCGCCTGCACGCGTGCAATCTGCACGGCCGGTTCGCAATCGACCACGACGACGGTGTCCAGACGAGCGCGCCAGCGCGCTCCGCCTTCGACGAGCAGCGGGATGTCGAACGCCAGCACCCGATAGCCCGCATCAGCCGCTTGCTGCGCCTGCCGCTCGATTCCCTGGCCCACCAGGGGATGGACGATGGCTTCCAGCCGCGTGCGCGCGCTCGGATCGCGGTAAACCAGATCGCGCATTGCGTCACGGTCCAGGGTGCCATCGGCAGCGATCAATGGGGGGCCAAATGCGGCGGCAATCGCGGCCATGGCAGCACCTCCGGCGGCCGTCGTGGTGCGCGCGATCGCGTCGGCGTCGATCAAGGCGACCCCGCGTTCGACGAGCAGCGCGGCAAAGGCGCTTTTTCCGCAGCCGATGCCGCCCGTCAAACCCAAGCGCAGCGGCGCGCCCGATGCCCGCGCCATGCTCAGAGGCCGATGACCCGAAGGATCGCGGCCGGGCCCACGACCATGCCGGCTGCGCCGCCGAGTGCGAGGAACGGACCGAACGGCATCGCACCGCCGTCACGGAGCGAGTGGGTCACTTTCATGACGATGCCGATGAGCGCGCCGATGACGGATGCCATCAAGAGGATGGGAATCAGGCCTTGCCAGCCAAACCAGGCGCCCAGCGCGGCAAGCAATTTGAAGTCGCCGTAGCCCATGCCTTCCTTGCCGGTGAGCAGCTTGAACGCCCAGTAGATCGCCCAAAGCACCAGGTAGCCCGCAACGGCGCCCCAGAGCGCGTCGCTGAGCCGAACCGGGATCCACCCCAACGCGCTCGTGATCAAGCCGGCCCACAAGAGCGGCAGAACCAGGTCGTCCGGCAGCAGGGTGGTGTCCCAATCGATCAACGCCAAGGCCAGCAACGTGGCACTGAAATAGCACCACGCGAGCGCGCTGGCCGTCCAGCCCCAGTGCCACGCGCACCAGACGAACAACAGGCCCGTGGCCAGCTCGACCAGCGGATAGCGCGGGCTGATGGCCTGGTGACAACCGGAGCACTTGCCGCGCAGCAGCAGGTAACTCACGAGGGGAATGTTTTCGTACCAAAGGATCAGGTGTCCGCAACGGGGACAACTCGACCGCGGCACGGCCAGATTGAATGCCGGTTGCGGCGCGGCTTCATCGCCCTTCAACTCGGCGCACTGGATCGCCCATTGGCGCTCGAGCATCTTCGGCAGGCGGTAAATCACGACGTTCAGGAAGCTGCCGATGACCAGCCCGAAGACGCCGGCCGTGAGCGCCACGACCCAAGATGCGTCCGGCATCAGACCACGCTGCCCAGTTTGAAGATCGGCAGGTACATGGAAATCACGATGCCGCCGATCAGGACCCCCAGCACCACGATGATGATGGGCTCCAGCAAGCTCGACAGACCAGCCACCATTTCGTCGACTTCAGCCTCGTAGAAGTCGGCGGCTTTCCCCAGCATGTGATCGAGCGACCCGGATTCTTCGCCGATGGCGGTCATTTGCAGCACCATGCTCGGAAACACGTTGGTGTCGGTCATGGCCACGTTGAGGCTGGTGCCGGTCGAGATTTCCTGCTGGATCTTGTCGGTGGCCTGCTTGTACAGGTAATTGCCGGCCGCGCCACCGACCGAATCGAGCGCCTCGACCAACGGCACGCCGGCCGCGAACATCGTGGCCAGCGTTCGGGTCCAGCGCGCGATCACCGCTTTGCGCACCAGCGTGCCGAAAAGCGGCACCTGCAGCAGCATGCGATCCATGAACATCTGGACTTTTTCGCTGCGCTTCCAGGCTTGCAGAAAGAAATAAATGCCACCCCCCAGCGCGCCGAAAATCAGCCACCACCACTTCACGAAGAATTCGCTGATGGCGATCACGATCAGCGTGGGCGCCGGCAAATCCGCTCCGAACGAGGTGAACACCTGCTTGAACGACGGAATCACGAAAATCATGATGATTGAGACCACCAGGAACGCCACGACCAACACGGCAATGGGGTACATGAGCGCGGACTTGATCTTGGATTTGATCCCTTCCGTTTTTTCCATGTAGGTGGCCAGGCGTTCCAGGATGGTGTCCAGAATCCCGGCGGCCTCGCCCGCTTCCACGAGATTGCAATAGAGCGCGTTGAAATAGGTCGGAAACTTGCGGAACGCCGCCGACAGCGACGTACCGGTTTCCACGTCGGCCCGAATGTCGGTGAGCAGCCGGGTCACGCTTGGGTTGGGGTTGCCGCGCGCCACGATGTCGAACGATTGCAGCAACGGCACGCCGGCCTTCATCATGGTGGCGAGCTGGCGAGTGAAAACCGCGATGTCCTTGGTTTTGATCCGTTTGGCGGAGCGTGTCCGACGCTTCTTGACCTTGGTGGTCAAGACGCCCTGACGGCGCAGCGTGGCCTGAACCCGGGCTTCGCTGATGGCGCGGGTTTCGCCGCTGACCGTTTTGCCGTTGCGATCCCTTCCTTGCCACTCGAACAAATAGTCCTTGACAACGGTTCGGCTCGCAGATTGAGTTGCCATTACGCGATCCCCCTCATCCTCGGATTCATTGTCTTGTTATTCGCTGGTGACGCCAAGCACTTCTTCGAGTGATGTGACGCCCGCTTTCACTTTTTGCAGCCCTGATTCACGCATCGAGCGCACGCCCTCGGTGCGTGCCTGCTCGGCGATTTGCATGGCGCTGCCATCGGCCAGGATGATGCGCCGAATCTCGTCGCTGATCGGCATGACCTCGTAGATCCCGACCCGGCCCTTGTAGCCGCTGTTGCAGGCCTTGCAGCCAACGGGTTGGTAGGGCGTCCAACTGCCGCCCAATTCTTCTTTTTTGAAACCGGCTTCCAGCAGCGCACTATCGGCGATTTTTATCGGCGCTTTGCATTTCGGGCACAGCTTGCGCACCAGCCGCTGTGCGGTGATCAGGATCACGCTGGACGCGACGTTGAACGGCGCCACGCCCATGTTGCGCAGGCGCGCCAAGGTCGCGGGCGCGTTGTTGGTGTGCAACGTCGACAGCACCAAGTGGCCCGTTTGCGCCGCCTTGATCGCGATATCCGCTGTTTCCAGGTCGCGGATTTCGCCCACCATGATGACGTCCGGATCCTGCCGCAGGAACGCGCGCAGCGCGACCGCAAACGTGAGGCCGGCCTTGTCGTTCACGTTGACCTGGTTGACGCCCGGCATATAGATTTCCGACGGGTCCTCGGCGGTCGAAATGTTGACCCCGGGCTTGTTGAGCAGGTTCAGGCAGGTATACATCGATACCGTCTTGCCCGACCCTGTCGGCCCCGTCACCAGGATCATGCCGTAGGGGCGATCGATTGCGCTCAGCAGGCGCGCCTTTTCATCCGGTTCGTACCCCAGCGCTTCGATGCCCATCTTGGCGCTGTTGGGATCCAGGATCCGGATGACGATCTTTTCGCCGAACAGTGTCGGCAGTGTGCTCACGCGGAAATCGATCGTGCGTTCGGGTCCGACGCGCAGTTTCATGCGCCCGTCTTGCGGGATGCGTTTCTCGGAGATGTCCAGGCGCGACAGTACCTTGATGCGCGATGCCAGTTTTTCCTTGATGATGACTGGCGGCGACACGATTTCCTGCAATTTGCCGTCGATGCGGAAGCGGACGCGGTAGAAGCGCTCGTAAGGCTCGAAGTGCAGGTCCGACGCACCCATGTTGATGGCATCGATCAGCGCCTTGTGGAAGAAGCGGACGATGGGGGCGTCCTCGACGTCCGCTTCGGCGCCGCTTTTCTCTTCGGTGCTCGCGTCCTTGTCGACGAATGTCGACTCGTCGAAATTGAAATCCTGCCCCACGATGCTGTCGAGCGCCGCGCCGGCAGTCTTGTTGCGGGCCTCAAGCAGACGGGCCAGTTTGTCGAATTCGGCGACGGCCCAATCAACGCCAGTCTGCGTGACGAATTTGACCTTTTCAGCGGTCTCGTGATCGGACGGATCCGCGGTCAGGAGAACCAGGCGCGTGTCGCGTCTGCCCAAGGCGATCAGGCCAAAGCGGCGTGACAGGTCGGGATCGATGAGCCCCTCGGGCAACAGCGTCGCATCGATCGCGTCGGCGTCCACCATGGGGATTGCGAACGCTTGCGAGAGCGTGGTGGCGATCTGCAGCGCCGTGATCAGCTCGGAGTCGATGACTTCGGCAACGAAGCCACGCCGTGCCGCGAGTGCGCGGCTGTAGGCGTCTTTGGCAGCGGTCTCTGTGATCTTCCCAGCGGTGACCAGTACTCTTGCAACTCCCGGAAGGGCCACATTCACACGTGAGAGAGCAGTGGGTTCGGCGGTCGCCATGAAAGAGGAGATGAAGAAGACGCCGTAGCGCGATCAGGGTACAAGCGAACCGCGCCAGTGTATCCGCTGGACGGACTGTCGTTATGCGCGCCAGAGGGAGAGGCGCACACGGGACGGGCGATGGGTGCTGCACGGGAATTTGCAGGCCAACGTCCGAGTGATCGCCGGCTTTTCGATTGACCTGGTCGGGGTGAGAGGATTCGAACCTCCGGCCTCTACGTCCCGAACGTAGCGCTCTACCAGGCTAAGCTACACCCCGAAGAAAAGCGCCCTTGACCGTGCAGTCAAGAGCGCCGCTCCAACAATTGCAGCGCCAAGTTTATCAAACTCTCGGTATGCGGATTGCTCGGCAGCTCGTGCGCCGCGCCGATCGCTCGGTGCGCCTGTTCCGCCGCGAGCGCGCGCGTGGCCTCGATGGCACCGGTGGAATGCACGATTTTGCCGATGCGCGCAAGGTGATCGGTGTCACCGTTCCGGATGGCGCTGCGAATCAACGTGGCATCGTCTTCGGAGGCGCGCTTCATCGCGTAAATCAGGGGCAGCGTGGCTTTGCCTTCGCGCAGGTCGTCACCTAGGTTTTTCCCCATTTCGGCCGGGTCGCCTTCGTAGTCGAGTATGTCGTCGACGATCTGAAAGGCGGTGCCGAGCGCCGCACCAAAGGTGGCGCAGCAGGCTTCAATGGTTTGCGGCGCGCCTGCAAGCACGGCACCCAAACGCGCGCTGGCTTCGAACAATTTGGCGGTTTTGGAGCGGATGACGCGCAGGTACCCGGCCACGTCGAGTGCCGCGTCGTGCATGTTCATGAGCTGCAGCACTTCGCCCTCGGCGATCACGTTGGTGGCATCGGCCAGAATTTGCATCACGTGCATGTCGTTGACGTCGACCATCATCTGGAAGGCGCGTGAATACAGGAAGTCGCCCACCAGGACGCTCGCCGGATTGCCGAAGGTTTCGTTGGCGGTCGCCCGGCCGCGTCGCAGCGTGGAGGCGTCGACCACGTCGTCATGCAGCAACGTGGCGGTGTGAATGAATTCGACCACGGCGGCCAACTCGAACCGTTCCGGCTTGTCGCAGCCCAGCGCACCGGCCACCAGCAGCAGCATCTTCGGTCGCAGGCGCTTCCCGCCGGCCGAAATGATGTAGTGCGCGACTTGACCGACCAGCGGAACGCTCGAACTCATGTGCCGCGCGATCACCGCGTCCACCGCCCGCATGTCGTCCGCCATGAGCGATGGGGCGGCGTTCGAGCGAATCGCTTCAGGGGTCAAAATGGAAAATCCAAGGGAGAGAGGGTGGGTCGCACGGACGGCGGAAAAATTATAGGCGGCACAAATTCCGCGACGGGCGCGGCGGGCAGCGTGATTCCTGCGAGCGCTTGTCGAACGTTTCGCGATCCGCTAGAATCACGCGTTCTCTTCTGTGCATCGCTTGCGCCACTGGCTGGACTCGGATGTGCACGGATTTTCGAGGATTTTCCATGTACGCAGTCATAAAGACCGGTGGCAAGCAGTATCGCGTTGCGCCCGGCGACAAGATCAGGGTTGAGCAACTCACCGCCGACGCTGGTCAAGAAATCACGTTTGACGACGTGTTGGCCGTGGGCGAACACGAGGGTTTGGTGGTCGGTACGCCGCGGGTGCCGGGCGCCAGCGTCAGCGCCAAGGTGCTGTCACACGGCAAGGGCGAGAAGGTGCGAATCTTCAAGATGCGCCGACGCAAGCACTATCAGAAGCGTCAAGGCCATCGCCAAGGCTATACCGAAGTCGAGATTGGCGCAATCGGTGGCGTTCCGAGCGCGCAGGAGTAAACCAGAATGGCACATAAAAAAGGCGGCGGCTCAACCAGCAACGGCCGTGACTCAAAGCCCAAGATGTTGGGCGTCAAGGCGTACGGCGGCCAATCAGTGACTGCCGGATCGGTGGTGGTGCGGCAGCGCGGAACGCGTTTCCACGCCGGTACCAACGTCGGCATCGGCAAGGACCACACGCTGTTCGCGCTGGTGGACGGCACTGTGTCGTTCGCCGTCAAAGGGGCGTTGAACAGGTCGACGGTGATCGTCACACCATCGTCCTGACGCGCGTTCCACCGCGAAGCTGGCGATTCGCGATCGCTCGGTCAAAGCCCCGGACTGCGGGGCTTTCGTGTTTTTGGCGGCGAGGGTGGAGCCGGACCGGGGCAACGCGCCAATCCGCATGATCGAAGGGATGTTGCTCGCGGGTGCCGGTGCATTCACAGTGGATCCCGTTTGAGAATGTCGGTGCGTTGATGGAGTGGACTGCACACCATGAAATTCGTTGATGAAGCCTTTATTGACGTCGCCGCAGGCGACGGCGGGGACGGCTGCGCAGCGTTTCGGCACGAGAAGTACAAGGAATTCGGCGGGCCGAGTGGCGGCGATGGCGGCCGGGGCGGCCACGTATTCGTGGTGGCTGATTCGAATCTCAACACTTTGATCGATTTTCGCTACACCCGGCGGCACGAGGCCCGCCGCGGGCAAAACGGCATGGGCTCGGACCGGTTTGGTGCGGCAGGCGCCGACGTGACGATCCGGGTCCCCGTGGGGACGGTCGTCACCGATGTCGAGACGGGTGCAGTGCGTGCCGAGCTGTTGACGTCTGGCGAGCGCGTGCTGCTGGCCAAGGGTGGCGATGGCGGGTTGGGAAATCTGCGCTTCAAGAGCTCCATCAACCGCGCGCCGCGGCAGCGCACGTTGGGTACTGCGGGCGAGCGCTTTCAACTCAAGCTGGAACTCAAGGTGCTGGCAGACGTGGGCCTGCTCGGTTTTCCCAACGCTGGTAAATCGACCTTTATCACCGCCGTGACCAACGCTCGCCCAAAAGTGGCCGATTACCCGTTCACCACGCTGCATCCCAACTTGGGCGTGGTGCGTGACGGGGTCAATCACGGCTTCGTGATTGCCGATATCCCCGGGTTGATCGAGGGTGCTTCCGAAGGCGCCGGACTCGGTCACCAGTTCCTGCGCCATTTGCAGCGAACGCGGCTGTTGCTGCACATCGTCGATGCCGTGCCGTTGACCGACGACGTCGATCCGGTGAAGCAGGTGCGGGCGCTGGCGTCGGAGCTGAAAAAATACGATGCGTCCCTGTACGCCAAACCGCGCTGGCTGGTACTGAACAAGCTGGATTTGCTTGAACCGGCGGAGCGCGAGAAACGCCGGCGGGAGATCGTCAGACGCCTGCGCTGGAAGCGCCCGGTCTACACCATTTCAGCCTTGACGCACGAGGGATGCCAACCGTTGGTGTCGGCCATTGCGGCGTATCTCCGGGCCAACCAGCCGAACGCCCTGCCGTCCGAAGATGAACGCGATCCACGCGCCCTGCCCATCGACTGACCGGCGAACAGGTGCGGCACTGGGCATGACGACTGACAAGAGCAAGCAGGCCGGTGCCGACGCACTGCCCGTGATTCATCGCATGGTCATCAAGGTCGGCTCGAGCCTGGTTACCAATCAGGGCCACGGGTTGGACGAGAACGCCATTGGTGAATGGTGCCGCCAGATTGCGGCATTGGCACGCGGCGATGCGGCACGGCCACCCGTCGAGGTGATCCTGGTTTCCAGCGGCGCCGTCGCGGAAGGCATGAAGCGCCTCGGCTGGCGCAAACGGCCGCATGACGTGGGCGAACTCCAAGCCGCGGCCGCCGTGGGTCAAATGGGGCTGGCGCAGATTTACGAAACCAAGTTGCGCGAATACGGCATGTTGAGTGCGCAGGTGCTGCTCACGCACGCCGACTTGGCCGATCGCGAACGTTACCTGAATGCGCGCTCCACATTGCTCACGTTGCTGGGACACCGCGTGCTGCCCGTGATCAACGAGAACGACACCGTGGTGACGGACGAAATCAAGGTGGGCGACAACGACACGCTGGGGGCATTGGTGGCCAACCTGATCGAGGCCGATGTGCTGGTGCTGCTGACCGACCAGCGCGGCCTCTTCAGCGCCGATCCACGGCACGACCGGCAAGCGCGCTTCATTGCGCAGGCGCGCGCCGGCGACCCGGCGCTGGAACGCATGGCGGGTGGTGCCGGCACCAGCGTGGGCAAGGGCGGCATGCTTACCAAGATCCTGGCCGCCAAGCGCGCGGCCGGTTCCGGCGCGTCGACCATCATCGCGAGCGGAAAAGAGCCGGATGCCCTGTTGCGTGTGGTGCACGGCGAAAACATCGGAACGCTGCTGGCCGCGACGACACACAAGGTGCAGGCGCGCAAGCAGTGGATTGCCGACCACCTGCAGTTGCGTGGCTCGGTGCGTGTCGATGCCGGCGCCGCGGCGAAACTGCAGCGCGAGGGCAAGAGCCTGTTGCCGATTGGCGTGACACAGGTGGACGGCCTGTTCTCGCGCGGCGACGTGATCGCCATTTGCGACCCGGCGGGGCATGAACTGGCGCGTGGCCTGGTGAATTATTCCAGCGCCGAAGCGCTGTTGTTGGTGCGCCAGCCGTCGGCACGCATCAAGGCGTTGCTGGGCTACACCGCCGGCGCCGAGCTGGTGCACCGCGACAATCTGGTGTTGACCGGCGTTTGACCGCGGTGCGGTGCCAGCGTGGGTTGGCGCCGGTGCGCGTGTTCAGCGGTAGAGCGAACTGTTGCCGGTTCGGAGTTCGCGCACCATGGCGTCGACCGTGGAGCGCATCGAGCTTCCCACGCACAGGCCGTTGCGCGCCAGTTCATACGGGTAGGTCGCCGAGAACCCGCCTTGTCCCTGCATTGCTTTCCAGTCGGAATCGCTGTCTTTGACCCAGGCGCCATGCTGGATCTGGTGCGCATACACACGGTATTCCCCCGTGGCGCAGTGGATGCCTTCGTAACTTGCGTTCAACGCCGACCGACCCCGTGCGACGACGACGTAGCGCACCACTTGGGCTTTGCGGTCGATGCGGAGGGTGTCGGGGTCAATGCCGAGCTTGATCGAGGAGTAGGCCGGCATGTCGATTCCGATCAGGCGGCTCACGCTGTAGGCGGGCGGCGGCGGGACATCGGTATCTTTCCACGCCGTCGAATTTTCTTCGACCGCACTCTGCGCCGGCACGCCGCCTGCGCTGCATCCGGCGAACACGGCGGCCACCAGGACCGGACTCAAGAACTTGTACATGGTCATCATCGATGTTCCGCAGTCATCCGTGCGCCGTCCCATCGGCCTTTCCCAGGTTGGACGCTGGTTGCGACCTGTCGCTTGGCAACGCCGGACCCGCACCTTCGGGGCCGACGGGAGCCGCCGGTTCCTCGCGTTCGTGTGGCGAGCCGCCACGCAGGTAGCGGTTGTGCGCGGTGCGTGGCAGGTAGCGCGACAGTTCCGTGAGGGCGATCGAATAGACCTCGCGCTTGAACTCGACCACCACGTCGAGCGGAATCCAGTAGTTGTTCCAGCGCCAGGCGTCGAATTCGGGGTGGTCGGTGGCGCGCAGGTTCAGGTTCCAGTCTTGCGCCACCAGTTCCAGCAGATACCAGATCTGCTTTTGACCACGGTAGCGTCCGCGCGCGTCGCGGCGTATGTATTTGTCGGGCACCTCGTAGCGCAACCAGTCCTGCGTGCGAGCCACGATGCGCACGTGTTCGGGCATCAGCCCGACTTCCTCGTGCAACTCGCGATACATCGCTTCCTGAGGTGATTCCCCGCGTTCGATCCCACCCTGCGGGAATTGCCAAGACCACGATCGAACCCGCTTACCCCAAAAGACCTGATGTTTCCGGTTGAGCAAGATGATGCCGACATTGGGCCGGAAGCCCTCACGGTCGAGCATAATCAAACCTCAAAATCCAAGTGTTGCAACCATTATGCACACGGCGCCAAACGTGACAAATGGGGGCGCCGTCTCACTTCAACTCTCTCTGGAAATCAGGCGTTTATGCGGGCTTCGCAGTTTTTGATTTCGACCCTCAAGGAAGCGCCGGCAGATGCCGAAGTGGCGAGCCACCAGCTCATGATGCGCGCCGGCATGATCAAGAAGGTCGGGGCCGGCATATACACCTACATGCCCCTCGGCTTGCGCGTGATCCGCAAGGTCGAGGCCATCGTGCGCGAGGAAATGAACCGTGCGGGCGCCATCGAGTGCGCCATGCCCATCATCCAGCCGGGCGAGCTGTGGAGCGAAAGCGGGCGTTTTCAGACCATGGGGCCGGAACTGTTGCGTCTGAAAGACCGGCACGAGCGCGATTTCGTGGTGCAGCCCACCAGCGAAGAAGTGG
Organism: Burkholderiaceae bacterium; assembly: GCA_004299095.1. Lineage (GTDB taxonomy): Bacteria > Pseudomonadota > Gammaproteobacteria > Burkholderiales > Burkholderiaceae_C > Ottowia. Next base: position 21,227 of record SCQQ01000059.1, read on the forward strand.
TGACCGACATCGCCCGGCAGGAATTTCGCAGCTACAAGCAGTTGCCCAAGAACCTGTACCAGATCCAGACCAAATTCCGCGATGAACGCCGGCCGCGCTTTGGGCTGATGCGCGGGCGCGAATTCATCATGAAAGACGCCTACAGCTTCGACCGGGACGAAGCGGGCGCGAAGAAGAGCTACGAAATCATGGCGCGCGCCTATCGCGTCATCTTTGACCGCTTCGGCCTCACCTACCGCGCGGTTGCGGCCGATTCGGGCGCGATCGGCGGCAACCTGAGCGAGGAATTCCAGGTGATCGCTGCCGCTGGCGAAGACGCGATTGCGTACTCGACAGGGGGCGAGTACGCCGCCAACCTGGAGAAGGCAGAAGCCGCGGCGCCTCACGGACCGCGCCCCGCCGTGGGCCAGGCGCTCACGAAAACGCCGACGCCCGGGAAAAGTACCTGTGCCGAGGTGGCTGAATTCCTCGGGAAACCGCTGCAACAAACGATCAAGTCGCTGGTCCTCGCCACCGAAGAAGCACGGGAAGGCGCAGCGCCCAAGGTGCAGATCTGGCTGCTGCTGGTGCGCGGCGACCACGACATGAATGAAATCAAGGTGGGCAAGATTGCGGGACTGGACCACGGTTTTCGCTTTGCCACGGTGCCCGAGATCGTTGCATCCTTTGGAACCGAACCGGGCTACCTCGGACCGATTGGCCTGAAAAAGCCGGTGCGCGTCGTGGCCGACCGTGATGTCGCGTTGATGGCCGACTGGATTTGCGGCGCCAACGAGGCCGGTTACCACTTGACCGGCGTGAACTGGGGGCGCGACCTGCCCGAACCCGATGCCGTGGCCGACATTCGCAATGTCCGGGCGGGCGATCCGTCGCCCGACGGCAAGGGCGTTCTGGCGATCGAGCGCGGCATCGAGATCGGCCAGGTGTTCTACCTGGGCACAAAATACAGCAAGGCGATGAATGCCACGTTTCTGGACGAAGCCGGGCAATCGAAATTCTTCGAAATGGGCTGCTACGGCATTGGCATTTCGCGCCTGCCGGCCGCCGCTATCGAACAGAACCACGATGCGCGCGGCATCATCTGGCCCGATGCAATTGCGCCGTTTGCCGTGGTCGTTTGCCCGATCGGCATGGACCGCGACGAACAGGTCAAATCCGTGGCCAATGCCTTGTACGAGCAATTGACCCGCGCCGGCGTCGACGTGATCCTGGATGACCGGGGCGAGCGCCCGGGCGCCATGTTTGCCGATTGGGAGCTGATTGGCGTGCCGCACCGCATTACGGTCGGTTCGAAGAACCTGGCCAACGGATGTGTCGAGTACCAACATCGGCGCGATACGGCAGCCACCAAGGTGGCCGTCGATGCGGCGGTGACGTACGTCATGGAGCGCCTCAAGGCATGAGCGCGGCCGCGCGCAGGCTGAGTGCGACGGGGCTGAAAAGCGCTGTTCGCAGGCGCCTGTCGGCGGGCGGCGTTGGCTTGGTTGCGTTGGCTGCAAGCCCCACGGCGTTTGCGGGCGGACAAATCGAGGAGCCGCTGGCCGATTCAGTCCGCAGCGCTCTGAGCTCGGCCGTTGCCGATGGCGCGCCACCCGTGCCGGTGTTCGTCTCGACGGACGCGCGCCTTGAGTACCTGGATTGGCTCACCGCCATGAGCGACGATCTCTATGGTCGCATGAGCGCTTTCGACCGGCGCATCGAATTTTTACAAACCGCGTGGTACGAAGCGCACCGCGCCGGGCTTTCCACGGCTTTGGTACTCGGGCTGATTCAGGTCGAGAGCAACTTCCGCAAGTTCGCGGTCTCCAGCGCGGGCGCGCGCGGCTACATGCAGGTCATGCCGTTCTGGGCCCGGCTGATCGGCGATGGCGACGCCAGCAAGCTGTTCCAGATGCAAACCAATTTGCGCTTTGGCTGCGTGATCTTGCGGCATTACCTGGATCAGGAGAGTGGCGATTTGTTCATGGCGCTCGGCCGCTACAACGGCACGCGCGGTCAGGCGCGCTACCCGAACGCGGTTCTGGGCGCTTCCAAGAAGTGGACTTTCCGCAGCGAAAAAAAGCCCCATGAAGCATGAGGCTCGGGGTTGGCTCGCGGCGCGAACGATGATGAGGTTTCGGGGTATCGGAGCGCAGTTCTGGATGGCCGGCGGGGGCGAGTGCGCGACCTCTTCGGTCGATGCGCCGCGTGTGCCCACTTCCACCTGCATCGGGTATCCTGACCCGCGCGTACAAGCGGCTTGCGACAGACCCCGCTGACTATAATTTTTCGCGAGGGTTGCGCTGCACAGCTTGACCGATGGCGCACAGCCAGGTCGCATAAGAAATCCACCGATTGAAAGGGATCCATCGTGTTTGAAGTCTTGGTCCGTGAAGCGGGAGCCCGTTTCGGTTTGGGCGATAAAGGGTTGCAGATGCTGCAGATGCTGCTGTCCCTCATGACGAACAAGGATAGCGGCGGATTGGCCGGATTCCTGGAGAAGTTCAAGGCGGCCGGATTGGGCCCCATCGTCCAATCGTGGCTCGGTGGTGGCCCGAGCGCCCAGGCGGTCAGCAATGGTCAATTGGAGCAGGCGCTGGGTTCGTCCGAGGGGGTTATTGCGCTGCTCACCCGTCAGTTGGGCCTGGCGCGTGAGAACGTGACGTCGGCGCTCGGGTATCTGATCCCGGCGTTGGTGGGCAAACTGACCCCGGGTGGGAATTTGCCGAGCGCGCTGCCGCCCGAAATTTCGGGCATGGCGATCGTCGGGCGGCAATTGCTCGATTCACCGGCACTGGGTCGTGCACCCGGCATCGCGAACGGGGGCGGGTTGGGACGCTGGTTGCCCTGGATCGTCGTGGCGGCACTGATCTTGCTCGCGCTGGCGTATTGCAGCCAGAACAAGACCCCGCAGAAACCCGCTGTACCGGCTGCGCCGAACGCGGCCGCCACGACGTCCCCTGCGGCGGCGAGCAGCACGCCAAGCAACGCCGCAGCAACCGCCGCTGCGGCGGCGGCGCCCCAAGGCGCGACCGTGGTTGCGAGCACGCAGGATGGTAAACCGACGCTGGCGGTGTATTTTGAATCCGGCAAGACCGACGTAGCGGCTGATTTTCCGACGCAGGCGGTGGCGCTGGTGCAGTACCTGAGGGACCATGCCGGCGCGCAGGTCATGATTTCCGGCTTCAACGACGCCGGCGGCGACGTCGCCAAAAACGCCGAGCTTTCCAAGGCGCGCGCCAAGGCGGTGCAGGCCGCATTGGTCATGGACGGGGTGGATGAAGCGCGCACGAAACTGGAAAAGCCGGCCGACGCCACTGGGACTGCAGCAACGGCGGCTGCGTCACGCCGGGTTGATGTGACGGTGCGCGATTGACGTCGGCTAAGTGACGGCGTCCGGTTGCCCCGAGTTGGAACAAAAAAGGCGCCGCGAGGCGCCTTTTTCGTGCTGCAAACCGGCTGCAGCGTGAGTGTGCCAAAGCGGTTCGTTCAGCTTGCGGCTGAATCGGCCTTGGTGTCGACCAACGACTGCAGTTCACCCGACTCGTACATTTCGACCATGATGTCCGTGCCGCCCACGAACTGACCCTTGACGTAAAGCTGGGGGATCGTGGGCCAGTGGCTGTAGTCCTTGATGCCCTGGCGCACGTCGTCGTCCTGGAGCACGTCCACCGTGGTCAAGGCTTTCAAATCGACGCCGCTGGCTTTCAGGGTTTCGATCGCGCGCGCCGAAAAACCGCACATCGGAAAGCCCGCGTTGCCCTTCATGAACAACACCATGTCGTGGCTTTTGACAAACGCGGCGATGCGCTGTTGGATGTCTTGCTCCATGTTCGTTCCTGTCAATTGGATCGGGCCGATTATTCCATTTTTCGGGTGGGTGCGGACTGTGTGGGGCCTTGGCACCAGTCGCCGGGGGTGAGCCGGTTTGCCTGTCAAGCATTGATCAGCCGCTTCAGCCACAAAACGAATGCAGCACGTTGCGGTGGTCGATTTGGCGTCGATCACCATGAAAAAGGGGCCTTGTCGGCCCCTTTTGGAATGTCGCTCTCTCGAGCGGCTGATCGACCACCTTTCAGCGGATCGCGAACTGATTGCGGTCGCGCCCTTCGATCCAGCGCGGCGCCTTGCCGCGGCCAGTCCATGTCTTACCGGTGGCGGGATCGCGGTATTTCGGCGCCACTTTGACGCCCGCCAGACCGCTGTGCGTACGACGCTTAGCAAATACGTCATCGGGCTTCAAACCATATTCCGCAACGATGGCGCGCACGCGAGCGACAGCGTCAGCAATTTCCTTTTTACGGGCCGCTTCGATTTGCAGTGCCAGCGCGTCGCGCTGTTGCAGCAGTTCTTGATATGTTGCCATGTGTTTGATTTCACAAGAATGGAGGAAGGCTGGAATATATCACAATGCATTCCGGGCCGTTCAACCACCGGTCTCATCATTATCAGAATTCTGTTTTTTGAATTGCCGAGTGGCCGATACGACGTCGATGCGATGGCCCTCCATCGCGTTAATGGTGAATATCCAACCCGCGCATTCGATTTGTTCATTCACCAGCGGCAGTCGACCGGCGATGAACATCAGCAGACCGGCCAACGTATTGTAACGCCCGCGGTCTTCCTGCGGCAGTTCGTCAATATCCAAGCGGCTTTTCAGTTCGTTGATCGGAATGGCGCCGTCGAACGACCAGCGTCCGCCGGCAAGCGGCGTCGCCCACGCGTCGATCGGGGTGGTGGATTTCAGTTCCCCGGTAATGGCTTCGAGCAAATCGCGCGGCGTCAGCAGGCCCTGGATCACGCCATATTCGTCCACCACCAGCAGCAGGCGGCCCGACTTGCTGCGCCAGCGCTCCAGCATTTCCATGCCGCTCAGGGTTTCCGGGACGAACTCTGCCGGGGTTGTGTGGCTGGGGAGGGGATCGCTGCAATCCATTCCCAGTTCAAGCAGTTTGGCCACCGAGACGATGCCGACGACATTGTCCAATCCGGCGCGACAGACCGGATACCACGAATGTGCATGCCCCTTGCCTTGGCGTGAGGTGTATTGGATGGCTTCGGCGACGCTCAGGTTGGCATCCATCCAGTCGATATCGCCGCGCGGCACCATGATGGATGTCAGCGCCCGATCATCGAGATTGAATACGTTGCGCAGCATTTGATGTTCGTGCGCTTCGATCAGACCGGCATCGACCCCTTCTTCGAGACTTGCGGAAATCTCTTCTTCCGTCACTGCCCGGCTACCGTGTTCCTGAATGTGGAGCAATTTGAGCACGCCTTGCGTGGATATTGAAAGCAAACCCACGAACGGTTTGGTGAGCATGGACAGCCAGGCCATCGGCTGCGCCACCCAGCGCGCCACGCTTTCGGGATACATCTGGCCAATGCGTTTGGGCACCAGCTCGCCAAAGATAATCGTGATGAACGTGATCGCGATGATGACGATGGCGGTCGCCAGGATCGCAGCCGCACTCGCGCTGATACCCCAACGCGTGAGCTGCTCGGCCAGGATTTCGCTGAACGCCGCTTCGCCCACGATGCCGTTCAGCATGCCGATGGACGTAATGCCGACCTGGACCGTGGACAGGAATTGGGTCGGTTTTTCCAGCAGCTTGAGTGCGGCCGCGGTGCGTCGATCGCCATTCTTGCCCATGGCTTCCAGCCGGATCCTGCGGCTCGACACCACCGCCAGCTCGGACATGGCGAACAGCGCGTTGAGCAGTGTCAAAAAGATGATCAGGAGCAGGTCCATGGACGTGTGCGGCGCGTCCCGGTACAAAATCGGGCGCCATGGCACTTTATCTGATCGGTGACGTCCAGGGCTGCGATGAGGCGCTCGGTCGTCTGCTGGAAAAAATCGCTTTTTCGCCGAGCCGGGATCGTCTGATTCTGCTGGGGGACCTGGTCAATCGGGGACCGCGGTCGCAGGCGGTACTGCAGCGCATGATGGCGCTGCAAGGTGCGGCCGAAGGTCTGCTGGGCAACCACGACTTGCACTTGCTCGCGGTCTCGCAAGGCGTCAGGCCGCCGGGGCGCTGGGACACCATCACGGACATTTTGCAGGCACCCGACCGCGATGCGCTGCTGGACTGGCTGCGCTGCCGGCCGCTCGCCTTGCGCGAGCGCGGCGTGCTGATGGTTCATGCCGGCGTCTTGCCGCAGTGGACGGCCGACCAGGTGCTTGCGCTGGCGCACGAGGTCGAGGGCGCGCTGCGGGGGGCGGGCTGGACCACGTTCGTGCATGAGATGTACGGGGACGAGCCCGATTCGTGGCGCGACGATTTGCGCGGTGCGGAGCGCTTGCGCGTGGTCGTCAATGCGCTTACGCGGCTGCGCTTTTGCACGGCGCATGGGCGCATGGAATTCAAGACCAAGATAGGTGACGCCAGCGCAGCGCCACCCGGTTACCTGCCGTGGTTCGACGTGCCGGGCCGCAAAACGGCGCACGACGTGATCGCCTTTGGCCATTGGTCCACTCTGGGCACGGTGCGGCGCGACGACGTGCTGCCGCTTGATTCGGGCTGCGTCTGGGGCGGGGCGCTCACCGCCTTGCGCCTGGGCACTGACCTCTCTGATCGCGAACTGATTCAAGTCGATTGCCGGCAAGCTCAGGCGCCGCGTTGAGGGCGTGAGGCCGTCCCGGCGGGTGGCGCTGCCGCTATCCCGATCGGACGATTCGCCGAGCGACGCCGTGCGTTGCGTGAGGGTTCCGGCTTGGCCGCAACAATGGGTCGAATCGACGCGCCTTGTCGTCCGCCTTATTGGTTATCTGGCGTGGTGGTCGTGCTGACTTGCCTGAACAGCGCTGCCACCGTGCGCTTGGTTTTGATGTTGGACGTGCGCGCGGGGCGCGGCCGCGCCTCGGGCTCCCAGGCTGCCGGGGTTTCCAGCATCTTGGCCGAAGGCGTGTACGGTTGGGCAAAAAACGGATCGGCTGGCGTGGCGCTCGGCGCCGCCCGCCCGGCGCCATGCTCGAAGCGCCGGCTGCGGTGCACCCGCACCGAGTCGCGCGTGTCGTTGGTTTCGTCACGCTGCCATTGGCGGCGGCCGTCGTTCTGCCGGCCCTGCGGCCGCTCGTTTTCGAAGTCGAGGTGTTCCAGCTCCACCTTGGTCTTGAGCAAGTGCTCGAGTTGCTCCATCAGCCGCCGGTCGCCGCGCGTCACCAGCGTTACGGCCAGGCCGTTGGCGCCGGCACGGCCGGTGCGGCCGATGCGGTGGATGTAGTCCTCGGCGTTGAACGGGACGTCGTAATTGAAGACGGCAGGCACGTCCTTGATGTCCAGGCCGCGCGCGGCCACGTCGGTGGCCACCAGCAGGTCGACTTCACCGGCCTTGAAGGCTTCCAGCGACTTGAGGCGTTCGTCCTGGGTCCTGTCGCCGTGCATGGCGGTGGTTTTCAGCCCGTCGTGCGCCAAGGCTCGGGCCAGGCGTGCGGTGCCGAGCTTGCTGTTGCAGAACACGAAGGCCTGGCTCAGCTTCTGGTCGCGCAAAATCTGGCGCAGCGCGCGGCGCTTGTCATCTTCGTCCAGCAAGTAGAAGTGCTGATCGACCGTGGCGGCGGTTGCGTTGGGCGGCGCCACTTCGATCGTGACCGGATGGTGCAGGTAACTCTCGGCCAAGTGCCGGATTTCAGGCGAGAACGTGGCCGAAAACAGCAGCGTGGTGCGCGTTTTCGGCAGGTGGCTCAGGATGCGCTGCAGATCGGGCAGGAAGCCGATATCGAGCATGCGGTCGGCCTCGTCCAGCACCACGTATTCGACCTGGTTCAGTATCGCGGTCTTGCCTTCGATGTGATCCAGCAGGCGGCCCGGCGTGGCCACCAGCACTTCCACGCCTTTGCGCAATTCCACGATTTGCGGCTTGATGTCGATGCCGCCGAATACCACCGTGCTGCGCAGGTTGGTGTACTTGGCGTACAGCTTGACTTGCTCGGCCACCTGGTCAGCCAGCTCGCGCGTTGGCTCCAGGACGAGCGCGCGCACCGGATGGCGCGCCGGCGAGGCGCTGGTGTTCTCGTGCTGCAGCAGGCGCTGCAGCAGCGGCAGCGCGAAAGCGGCGGTCTTGCCGGTGCCGGTGCGCGCCGCGCCCATCACGTCTTGCCCGGCGAGCACCACCGGAATGGCTTGTTCCTGGATCGGCGTCATGGTTTCGTAACCCATGTCCGCCACGGCCCGCTTCAACGGCTCGGCCAGCGCGATCTGCGAATAACTTTGACTCATAAGCCCGCTATTGTCGCATTGCGGGCCGCACGAAGCGAACGGACCGCGCCGGAGCCGTGTGGGTTGCCGGCGCGGGGCGGTGTTACAAATTGCGCGCGTTGAAGGTGTCGCAGGCTTGCACGCTGCCGCTTTGGTAACCCTGTGTGAACCAGCGCACGCGTTGCGCGCTGGAGCCGTGCGTGAAGCTGTCGGGCACGGCGTAGCCCTGGCTGCGTTTCTGCAGCGTGTCGTCGCCGATTTGCTGCGCCGCGTTGATGGCCGAGTGGATGTCGCCGGGATCGAGCCAGCGCTTGGCTTGCTGCGATCGGTTCGCCCAGATGCCGGCGTAGCAGTCGGCTTGCAGTTCCAGCCGCACCGACAGGGCGTTTTGCTGCGCCTCGCTCACGCGGCCGCGCATGCCATCCACCTTGGCCGTGATGCCCAGCAGGCTCTGCACGTGGTGGCCGACCTCGTGCGCCACCACGTAGGCGCGGGCGAATTCACCCGGGGCACCGAGCTGTCGCGTCAGGGTGTCGAAAAAGTCCATGTCCAGGTAGACCTTGCGGTCGCCCGGGCAATAGAACGGCCCCATGGCCGCCTGACCCGTGCCGCAGGCCGTCGGGGTGGATCCGCGGTACAGCACCAGCTTGGGCGCTGCATAACGTGCGCCGCCCTGCTGGAACACTTGCGTCCAGACGTCTTCGGTGGACGCCAGAATGGTCGAGACGAAGGCCGCGTTGCGATCGCCCGCGGGCGGCGCTTTCGCCGGGCCCTGCTGCACGTGCGGCGTACTCCCGCCCGAGAGCAGGCCCAGTGTGGTGAGCGGGTTGATGCCGAAAATGCCCCAGCCGGCCAGCGCGATCACGATCGCGCCAATGCCGATGTGCCGACCGCCGATACCGAAGCCCCCGCCGCTGTCCTCGCCACGGCGGTCTTCGACGTTGCTGGATTCGCGTTGATCTTCCCATTTCATGGCTGGCTCCGGATTGCGCGGCTTGCGTTAAATTGGCGCGATGGTAGCGCCCACAACTTTCCACGATACAGCCGATGCGGCTGCTGATCACCCGCCGGTGCTGGTCACCGGTTTCGATGCCTTTGGCGGCGACGCCGTCAATCCCAGTTGGCTCGCGGCCGAGCGCCTGCAGGAGCGTGCGCTCCTCGGCCGTCCCGTGGTCGCCGCGCAGTTGCCGACGCAGTTCGACCTGTCGCTGCAGCGCCTGCGCGCGCTCCTGGTGGCCCATCGACCGGCCCTCGTGATCTGCCTCGGCTATGCCGCCAACCGCGGCGCGCTCTCGCTGGAGCGCGTGGCGATCAACGTAAACGATGCGCGCATTCCCGACAACGCTGGTCAGCAGCCCATCGACACGCCGGTGGTGGCCGGCGCGCCCGCGGCCTATTTCACGCGCTTGCCGATCAAGGCCATGCGCGCAGCCATTCAAGAAGCCGGCATTGCGGCCGAGGTGTCGCAAACGGCGGGCACTTTCGTGTGCAACCACGTCTTCTTCGGCCTGATGCATGAGCTGGCGACACTGCCCGGCCTGGCCGAGACGCGCGGCGGCTTCATTCACGTGCCGCCGCTGCCCGAACAATCGAAGAGCGGCATGGCGCTCGACCGGATGGTGCAGGGTATCGGCATCGGCATCCGCACGGCGCTGTCGGTGACGCACGATGTCCGCCTCGGCGCGGGGACCGTGGCGTGACGGCTGCCGTGCTGTCGCTGAGCAAACCGCCGATCGGCTGCCCTGGCCCGCGCTGGTGGACGAGATCGCGGCGCTGCTGCAGACGCGAGCGTGCGGGTGCCCGAACGCATCGTCATGCCGACGGCGCAGGGCGCGGTGCTGTTCGTCATGCCGGCGTGCGACCGGCGCATCGCGATGACCAAGCTGATCACGCTGACGCCTGCGAACGCCGGTAGGCCGGTACGCCGGTGCCCGCGATCCAGGGCGACGTCGTCGTGTTCGACGTGCTCACGGGCGAGCGCCGGTTGATCCTGGATGGGTCCACCGTCACCGCGCGGCGCACCGCCGCGGTGTCGGCGCTGGCCGCACGGCTCCTGGCGCCGGATTTGCGCGGGCCGATGCTGATCGTGGGGGCCGGCGTGCAGGCGTGGGCGCATCTGGAGGCTTTTTCCGAAGCACTGGGCATGCGCGATTTCCGCATCGCATCACGCCACGCGGCCAGCGCCCGGCGCTTGGCCGACCATGCACGTGAACTCGGATTCATGGCCAAAGTGGTGGACGACGTCGACGTGGCTGTTGCGGAATGCCCGCTGGTCGCGACGTGCACGCCGGCGCGCGCCATCGTGTTGAGCCAGGTGCCGCGACCGGATGGTTTCGTGGCCGCAGTCGGCGCGTTCGCGCCCGACATGGCGGAAATCGCGGCGCCGGTCTGCCGCGCCGTGGCGGCGAGTGGCCGCATCGTGCTGGATACGCCGGAAGCGGCGGGCGAAGCCGGCGACTTGCTGCAGGCGGGCATCGAAGTGAAAGGGCTATCGACGCTTCGAGGAATCGTGCAGGGCGGAGCGATGGCCCGCTCAGGGCCAGTGCTCTTCAAGAATTGCGGCTGGGCCGGCTGGGATCTGGCGGCGGCGCGCCTCGCGCTGTCACTCGCGCAATGACGGCGGCTGTGCCGCCACGACCCCGCCGCGCTTGATGGCTTTGCCGCTTGCGCGGCCTCGATGATGAAATAACGGGGGGCATTACGTTGCGCGCTTCGCCCCATTCATGGCGGCACGGCCGCCGTCATCAAAGCCGCAGGCGAGGTCATGCCGCGAAAGCGGCGTCATGTATTCAGCGTCAGGCCTTGGGCAGCGTCACGCCCACCTGCCCCTGGTACTTGCCGTGCCGGTCCTTGTAGCTGGTTTCGCACACTTCGTCGCTCTCGAAGAACAGCACTTGCGCGCAGCCTTCGCCCGCGTAGATCTTGGCGGGCAGCGGCGTGGTGTTGGAAAACTCCAGCGTCACATAGCCTTCCCACTCGGGCTCGAACGGCGTGACGTTGACGATGATGCCGCAGCGCGCATATGTGCTTTTGCCCAAGCAGATGGTCAGCACGTTGCGTGGGATGCGGAAATATTCCAGCGTGCGCGCCAGGGCAAAGCTGTTGGGCGGGATGATGCAGACATCGCCGCTGAAATCGACGAAGCTGCGCTCGTCGAAATTCTTCGGGTCCACCACCGTGCTGTGGATGTTGGTGAAGATCTTGAATTCGGGCGCGCAGCGGATGTCGTAGCCGTAGCTGGAAGTGCCGTAGCTCACGATCTTGTGGCCGTCGACCTCGCGCACTTGCCCGGGCTCGAATGGCTCGATCATGTGGTGCTCCCGGGCCATGCGGCGGATCCAGCGGTCGCTTTTGATGCTCATGTTGTTTCGTTGAAAGAAGAGGGCGCAGGCCGCGCGGCGGGCGTGTGGAAGCGGCGATTTTGCACCGTGCCGATGCGCCGGGTGCTCACCTCGCTGCGCCGTTCGGTTGGCGATGGCTCCCGAACTTGCAGCCAGCCCGCCATCACGCCTGCGGCGCAATCTTGGTGATGGTGCCTTGCGCAGCCGCAACCAGTTTTTCTTCGCCGCCGTCTACGGCGAATACCTGGCAGGCGCACACTGCCTGGCGCTTGCCCGACGACAGCACGGTGGCGCGCGCCACCAGCTTTTGCCCGATGGCGGGGCGCAGGTAATTGATCTTGTATTCCGACGTGACGCAGTCGCCCAGCACCGAGCCGCCGGCGTACGTCAGGCAGTTGTCGGCCAAGTAGCTCACCACGCCGCCGTGGACGAATCCATGCTGCTGCCGGAGGGCGTCGCGCACCGCGAGCGCCAGTTCGGCACTGCCGGGTTCGAAGCGCGTGAGCTCGGCGCCCAGCAGCACGCTGAACGGCTGTGCGGCCAGGACCTTGCGACCGAAGGCCAGCAGGTCACCGCTCGTGGGATCGCCTTTCACGACGTACGCGCCGCCTCGAAACACGCGCTCAACCGGTCTGTCCAGGATTGTTTCTCGGCCGCGCTGGCAAAGCTGGCTTCAAAGCTGTTGGCGGCCAGCTGCCAGGCGTCCTGCGCGGTCAAGGCGAGCGCGTCGAACGTCGCCTGGAAGTTGTCGTTCAGGTAGCCGCCGAAGTAAGCCGGGTCGTCGCTGTTGATGGTGGCGCAGAGGCCTGCCGCCAGCAGCCGCGGCAGGCTGTGCCGCGACAGATCCGGGAAAACGCACAGCTTGACGTTGGAGAGCGGGCACACCGTGAGCGGAATGCGCTCGGCGGCCAGGCGCGCCATGAGTTGCGGGTCGGTGGCCGCCTGCACGCCGTGGTCGATGCGTTCTGCGTGCAGCAGATCGAGCGCATCGCGGATGTAGGCGGCCGGCCCTTCTTCGCCCGCATGCGCGACCCGATGCAGGCCGAGTTTGCCGCAGCGGGCAAAAACGCGCGCGAACTTTTCCGGCGGATTGCCGACTTCGCTCGAATCCAACCCCACGCCGATGAAATCATCGCGGAACGGCAGTGCCTGTTCCAGCGTTTCGAATGCTTCGCGCTCGCTCAGGTGGCGCAGGAACGACAGGATCAGCGCGGCGGAAATCCCAAGCCGCGTCCGCGCTTCGGTGCAGGCGCGCTTCAGTCCGTTGATCACCGTGGCCATCGAAATGCCGCGCGCGGTGTGCGTCTGCGGATCGAAAAAAATCTCGGCACGTACCACGTGATCGGCTGCGGCGCGTTGCAGATAGGCCCACGCCAGGTCGTGGAAATCCTGCTCGGTGCGCAGCACGCCCGCGCCCTGGTAGTACAGATCGAGAAAGCTTTGCAGACTGGTGAATGCGTAGGCACCGCGCAACCCGTCCAGGTTGGCATACGGCAGGGCAACCCCGTTGCGCTCAGCCAGCATAAAAATCATTTCGGGCTCGAGCGTGCCTTCGATGTGGACGTGCAGCTCGGCCTTGGGCATGACCGCGAGCAGCGCGGGCAGGCGCTCACGCGCGACCGGCGGCGCGTGCCGGGCGGCCCGGTCCGGCCCGGCGGTCATTTGCCGAGCGCGGGATTGAGCGTGTACGTGCCCACCATCTCGATCTTGTCGAGGGTGTGGTTCTTCACGGCGTCCTGCAGTTGCTTCCAGTCGAACACCGGCGGCAGCTTCAGGTGCCCGGTGTCCAGCGCATACAGGTGGAAGTGGTAGTGGTGCACGACCGGGTCGTTGAACGGCGGGCACGGGCCGTCGTAGCCAAAGTACTCGCCCGCCATGTTGGGGTCGGAAGCGAACCAGCCCGTGTAGTCGTTCCTGCCTTGACGCGACCCTTCCGGCCCTTTCGGCGCGCGCTTGCCGTGCGCGGTGATGCCGTCCGAGCACGATCCGGCGGCGATTTCGGTCACGTAGGCCGGGATGTCGATGATCAGCCAGTGCGTGAAGTTCGCGCGCGGCAAATCGGCGGGAACCTGGCGGTCTTTCTTGTTCACGTCATCCGCCTTGGTGGGCGCGTCCGTGTCGATGCACGCCAGTGCGAACGATTGGGTTTCCAGCGGCGCGCCAGTCCACGCCAGGTGGGGATTGCGATTCGCCGACAGCGCAATCGGTTCTTCTGCCGTTCCGACTTTCCCGAACGCGAATTCGGCCGGAATGGCGCCGTTGTTTTGAAAACTGTTGCTGTGAATTTCCATGAAGACCTCCTGGCTCCGGCCGCGTACCGGCACGAGCATGTTTGGGAGCTTGGGCCGTAGAAAACCGTCGGCTGCAACCGCTGGGGAAAAGCCCCACTTCGCACCCATTTCTGCGGCGATGGCAACGGCCATCGTGCTCGAAAGTGGGCGCAAACTGGACTCGTTTCCCAGCGGTTTCGCTTCGACTCTTCCTGCGGCCCGAGCTCCTGGAGGATTCTATCGACCGAAAAATGGGCATTGCGGCGTTCCGGATTCACGCCGCCGCTCATGGCGAAGGCGGGTTCGTCCCAGGGACTCGAAGCGATGGGGCGTCACCTTCCTCTCGGGTCGGGCAGGTTGGCCAGTGCGGTCGGGGTGCATCCTTCCGAGTCTGAGGGTGCATGCACCAGGGGCGAAATGAAAAACGCCGTGCGGCTGGTGCGGCACGGCGTTGTGTGGCGTTGACCGGCGGACCGGTCGTAATGCGGCGACTACTTGCCGCCCGGCACCTTGCCTTCCACGCCCTTCACGTAGAACTTGATGGCGCGCAGGAAGTCGTCGTCGGCCACCTTGCCGGACGCGAGCACTTCCTTACCTTGGTTGTCCTGGATCGGGCCTTTCCAGATGGCGAACGAGCCGTCCTTCAAGCCTGCCTTGGCATGGTTCACCTTGGCCACGACGTCCGCTGGAATGTCTTTCGCGAGGCCGACCAAGTCGATCGCGCCCTCCTTCACGCCCCACCAGGCGTCCGGCCCGGTTTTCCAGGTGCCGTCCAGTACTTGCCCGACGGAGTAGATGTAGTAGGGGTCCCAGTCGATGATGGACGAGGCCAGGTGGGCTTTCGGGCCGTAGGATTCCATGTCCGAATCCCAGCCGAAAGCGCGCTTGCCCATGGATTCGGCCGTCTTCAGCACAGCGGGCGAATCGGTGTTCTGGAACAGGATGTCGGCGCCGCCGTTGAACAGCGTGGTCGCCGCTTCCGCTTCCTTCGGCGGATTGACCCAGTCGTTGATCCAGACCACTTTGACGGTCACCTTGGGGTTGGTGGTCAGCGCGCCCAGCGTGAAGCTGTTCAGGTTGCGCAACACTTCGGGAATCGGCACCGTCGCGACGAAACCCAGTTGGTTTGCCTTCGTCATGGCGCCGGCGACCAAGCCGCCCAGGTAGGCGCCTTCGTAGTTGCGCGCCTCGTAAGTGCGCAGGTTCGGCAGGCTCTTGTAGCCGGTGCAGTGCTCAAATTTGACCTTGGGGAAATCCTTGGCCACTTTGATGAGCGGCTCCATGAAGCCGAAGCTCGTGCCATAAATCAGCGTGTTGCCCTGGTTGATCAAGTCGCGCGCCACGCGTTCGGTGTCGGCGCCTTCCGGCACGTTCTCGACGAACGAGGTCTTGATGCGATCGCCGTATTTCGCCTGCGCCGCTTTGCGCCCGTTGTCGTGCGCGAAACTCCAGCCACCGTCGCCCACCGGACCCACATAAATCCACGCGGCCTTGAGCGGTTCTGCTGCCAAAGCCACGGAATGCAGTGCCATTCCGGCTGCCGATGCCGCGGCCAGGCGCAGGGTGTTGCGTTTGCTGATGTCGATCATTGCCAATGCTCCTCGTTCATGAATCGTGAAAAGTGGACCTCGGGAGAGTTGCCTAGCCCACGGGGTTGAAGACCTTGCCGAGCGAAGCCGGCATGTTAATGCGAATCCAGGTGGCGTTGCGCGAAATCAGCGCCAGCACGACGATGGTGGCGAGGTACGGCGTCATCGTGAGGAACTGGCTCGGGATCTGCACGCCTTCGCTTTGCAGGTAGAACTGCAGCATGGTCACGCCGCCGAACAGATAGGCGCCGAGCAGCACGCGCAGCGGCCGCCAGGTGCCGAAGACCACCAGCGCCAGCGCGATCCAGCCCTTGCCGCCCACCATGCCCTGAACCCAGAGCGGCGTGTACACGAGCGACAGATAGGCGCCCGCAAGCCCCGACAGCGCGCCGCCGAACAACACCGCGAAGAAACGGATGCGCCGCACCGGGTAACCGAGCGCGTTGGCCGAATCGGGCGATTCGCCCACCGAGCGCAGCACCAGGCCCGAGCGCGTGCGGTACAGCCACCACACCATGAACGCGGTGAGCGCGATCGTGAGGTAGACCAGCGGATGCAGCCGGAACAGCGCCGGCCCGAGGATGGGAATGTCGCCAAGCCCGAACCAGTTGAACTTGGGCCGGTCGGGCAGTGTGGCCTGGACGTAGCCCACGCCGACGAAAGCCGACAGCCCGCTGCCGAACAGCATGAGCGCAAGCCCCGTCGCGTACTGGTTGGAATTGAGCCAGATCACCAGCCAGCCGAATACCGCGGCGAGGATCGCGCCCGCGGCGATGCCGGCCAGGAAGCCCAGCGTGTTGCTGCCGGTGTGCACCGTCATGGCGAAGCCCGCGATGGCGGCGCACAGCATCATGCCTTCGACGCCGAGGTTGAGCACGCCGGATTTTTCGGCGATCAACTCGCCCAGCGCCGCCAGCGCCAGCACCGTGCCGGCGTTCAGCGTGGATGCAAAGAGGAGCGCGTAGGTGTCCATTCAGGCTACTCTTCGGGTGGCACGCATGCGGAAGTCGATCAGGGTGTCGCAGCCGAGCAGGGCAAACAGCAGCAAGCCCTGGAAAACGTCGGTAAGCGACTTGGGCAGGCCCAGGCGCGTTTGCGCGAGTTCGCCGCCGATGTAGAACATGCTCATCAGGATCGCCGCGAGCACGATGCCGATCGGGTGCAATCGGCCGACGAAGGCGACGATGATGGCGGCGAAGCCGTAGCCCACCGGAATGTAGGGCGTGAGCTGTCCCACCGGGCCCGCCACTTCGAGCGCGCCCGCGAGGCCCGCAGCCCCGCCTGAGACCAGCAGCACGGTCCAGAGCGCGCGCCGCGAGGAAAAGCCGGCGTAGCGCGCGGCCGCGGGTGCGAGGCCGCCCACGCGCAATGCGAAGCCGCTGCGCGTGCGGAACAGATACAGCCACATCAGCACTGCGCCCGCCAGGGCGATCAGCACGCCGATGTTGGCGCGCGAGCCTGCCATCAGACGCGGGATGGAGACGGCGTCCTCGAACGTCTTGGTCTGCGGGAAGTTGTAGCCCATGGGGTCTTTCCATGGCCCGAAAACGAAATAGTTCAGCACCTGGATGGCGACGTACACCAGCATCAGGCTCACCAGGATTTCGTTGGCGTTGAAGCGGTCGCGCAGGAACGCGGTGATCGCGGCCCAGAACATGCCGCCCACGATGCCCGCCGCGAGGACCGCGATCATCATCCAGTGTCCGGTTTGCGGCGTGGCCAGCAGCGCCACGCCCGACGCCGTGACGGCGCCGATCACGTACTGCCCTTCGGCGCCGATATTCCACACGTTGGAGCGGAAGCACATGGCCAGTCCGAGCGCGATCAGCAGCAACGGCGTGGCCTTCACGCCCAACTCGCCCCAGGCGTAGGCCGAATTGATCGGTTCCCAGAAAAACACCAGCAGGCCGCGCACCGGGCTCTTGCCCAGCGACGCAAACAGGATGGCGCCCACGATGGCGGTGATGGCCACCGCGAGGATCGGCGACGCGAACGACCAGAAACGCGACGGCACCGGCCGCAGTTCAAGCCGCAACATAGGCTTCCTCGGTGCGCGTGGCCGCGTGTTCGTCCCACAGGCCGCTCATCCACTGGCCGACCAGCTCGCGCGTGGCGTCGCGCCGCGCGATGGAAGGCGAGAGCTGGCCGCCTGCCATCACGTGCAGGCGATCGCAGACCTCGAACAGTTCATCGAGTTCTTCGCTTACCACCAGCACGGCACAACCGCGATCGCGCAGCGCCAGCAGCGCCGCGCGGATTTGCGCCGATGCGCCGACATCGACGCCCCACGTGGGTTGCGAGGCAATCAGCAACTGCGGCTCCGCATCGATTTCGCGTCCCATGATGTACTTTTGCAGGTTGCCGCCGGACAGCGACCGGGCGGTGGCTTCGGGGCCGCTGGCCTTGACCTGGAAGCGTTCGATCACGCCGTGCGCCTGCTGGCGCAGCGCGCCGGTGCGCAACCAGCCGAACAGCCCCACGCTCTCATGGCGCGTGAGCAGCAGGTTGCGCGCCAGGCCGATTTCAGGCACGGCGCCGCGCCCCAGGCGTTCCGCCGGAACGAAATGCAGCCCGAGCGCGCGCCGCCGCGAGGGCGATAGTCGCCCGGCAGGTTGGCCGCTTATCAGGATCGCCTCGGGCGCGGCACGCGGGTCTTCACCGGACAGGGCCGCGAGCAGTTCCCGCTGGCCGTTGCCGGAGACGCCGGCGATGCCGACCACTTCGCCCGCGTGCACGGCGAGCGACACGTTTTCGAGGTCGACGCCAAAGGGAGAGCCGCGCGGCAGGCGCAAGTCCGATACCGCCAGGACGACAGGACCCACGGCACGCTCGTGATGCTCCAGCGCGGGCGGCTCGGCGCCGATCATCAGGCGCGAGAGCGAAGCGTTGGTTTCCTGGCGCGGGTCGCACACCGCGGTGACTTTGCCGGCGCGCATCACGGTGCAGGCGGTGCACAGCGCGCGGATTTCGTCCAGCTTGTGGCTGATGTAGAGGATGCTGCAGCCGCCGGCCGCGATCTGGCGCAAGGTGACAAAAAGTTTCTCGACCGCTTGTGGCGTGAGCACTGAAGTCGGCTCGTCGAGGATCAGCAGCTTGGGATCGGTGAGCAGCGCGCGAATGATTTCCACGCGCTGCATTTCGCCCACGCCCAGCGTGTGCACCGGACGCTCCGGATCCATCTCAACGCCGTAGGTCGATGCGGTTTCGCGGATGCGCTGCGCCACCTGCGCCAGCGTGTGCGATTTGTCCAGCCCAAGCCAGACGTTTTCGGCCACCGACAGCGTCTCGAACAGGCTGAAGTGCTGGAACACCATGGCCAGCCCCAGGCGCCGCGCTTCCTGCGGGCTGCGGATGGCCGCGTGCACGCCGTCCACCCTGATTTCGCCGGCGTCGGGTTTCACCGCGCCATAGACGATCTTCATCAGCGTGCTTTTGCCGGCGCCGTTTTCCCCCAGCACCGCGTGCACTTCGCCCGGTTCCACGCGCAGCGACACGCCGTCGTTGGCCACCAGGTCGCCGTAGCGTTTGGTGATGCCGGTGAGTTCGAGGCGCGCGGGAACCGAAGGATCAGTCACGAAGAAAAGGCAGCGGGAGATTGGAAGAAAAGCGGGCAAATTTATAGCATGTTTGCGAGGCGGCGAAGGCGCTCGTAAACCCTTGGTTGAGGACGGCGCCACGTCGCCAGCCGGCTTCCGTCCGGCCCCGGCGCCGCACTCAAAAACGGCTGACCACCGGCAGCCAGAACGCCAGAGCGAGCAGCGTCGCCAGCAGCACCGGCGGCGTCAGGATCAAGCCGACCCTCATGTACTGGCCCCAGCCGATGTGGTGGCCTTTTTGCGCCAGCACATGCAGCCAGAGCAGTGTGGCCAGGCTGCCGATGGGCGTGAACTTCGGCCCGAGGTCGTTGCCGATCACGTTGGCGTACAGCATGAGCTGGTGCGTCAGATCGGGCACCTGCGCCTGGCCGATGGCGAGCACGCCCACCAGCGTGGACGGCAGGTTGTTCATGACCGAAGCCAGCAGGCCCGAAAGAAAGCCCGTGGCGACGGTGGCCACCACGGCGTTCTGGCGCCCCAGCGCTTCGAGCACGCGGGCGCCGTGATCGGTCAAGCCGGCTCGGCCGAGGCCGTAAACCACCAGATACATGCCGAGCGAGAACCACACGATCTGCCACGGCGCCTGGCGCAGCACGCGGCCCAGCGACACCACCGCGCCGCGGCCGCGGCGCGTCCAGCGCCCGGCGATGGCGGCCAGAATCAGCGCGGCCGCGCCCGTTACCGGCGAGAACGGTGCGTGCCAGCGCGACAGGCCGAAGTAGGCCGCGAGCAACACCAGCAGCACGGGCGCCGTGGCGCGCAGCACCTGGCGGTCGCGGATGGCGCTTGCCGGGCTGGCCAGTGCAGACACGTCGTAACGGCGCGGCACGCGGCGGCCGAACGCCAGCCAGAGCACCGCCAGCGTGGCGGCGATCGACACCAGGTCGACCGGGATCATGACGGCGGCGTAGCGGTCGTACGACACCTCGAAGGCATTGGCGCTCACGATGTTGACGAGATTCGAGGTGATGAGCGGCAGGCTCGCGGTGTCGGCAATGAAACCGGTGGCCAGCGCGAACGCGAGCGCCGTGGGCGGCGGATAGTCGAGCCGCAGCAGGATCGCCAGCACGATGGGCGTGAGCAGCAGCGCAGCGCCGTCGTTGGCGAACAGCGCGGCGATCAGCGCGCCCAGCAGGATCAGGGACGTGAACAGCAGCGCGCCGTGGCCACCGGCGCGGCGGGCGATGTGCAGCGCCGCCCACTCGAACACGCCGGCCTGGTCGAGGATGAGCGAAATGATGATGAGCGCCACGAAAGTGAACGTGGCGTCCCAGACGATGTGCCAGACGATGGCGACGTCGGCCATCTGCACCACGCCGGTGGCCAGGGCCAGGGCCGCGCCGCCGAGTGCGCTCCAGCCGATGCCGAGGCCGCGGGGCTGCCAGATCACCAGCGTCAGCGTGGCAACGAAGAGGATCAGGGCCAGCATGATGCGATGTGCGAAACGGCGAGACGCGGGCGTTGCCATCCGGGCTTGGGCGCCGCCGCCCGCCGCCGCCCCGATGATTCGGGGCACGCGCCCGAAAAAAAGCCCGGAGCGGGTCCGGGCTTTCGTTCCTTGGCAACTGGTGGTGGTAGGTGGAATCGAACCACCGACCTTGGGGTTATGAATCCCACGCTCTAACCGACTGAGCTATACCACCAAAGGGCGCCGATTATAAGGGGCGCGGGCCGCGCCACGCGGCCGTTCAGCGGTTCTGGAACTTGGGCTTGCGCTTGGTCAAAAATGCGTCCATGCCTTCCTTCTGATCCTCGGTGGCGAAGAGCGCATGGAACAGGCGGCGCTCGAACATGATGCCGTCCGCAAGCGTTCCCTCGAACGCGCGATTGACCGATTCCTTGGCCGCCATCGCCGCGAGGTGGCCGTAGCCGCAAATGATTTGCGCCGCACTCAGCGCCTCGTCCATCAGCTTGGCCAGTGGCACCACGCGGCTCACCAGGCCGCTGCGCTCGGCTTCGGCGGCGTCGATCATGCGGCCGGTGAGGACCATGTCCATCGCCTTGGCTTTGCCGATGGCGCGCGGCAGCCGTTGCGTGCCGCCGGCGCCGGGGATGATGCCGAGGGTGATTTCGGGCTGGCCGAATTTGGCGTTGTCGGCGGCGATGATGAAGTCGCACGTCATGGCGAGCTCGCAACCGCCGCCGAGCGCGTAGCCCGCCACCGCCGCGATCACCGGCTTGCGGATCGAGCGCAGCGTTTCCCAGTTGCGCGTGATGTAGTCGCCGCCGTAGGCGTCCTTGAACGTGTATTTCGCCATCGCGGCGATGTCCGCGCCGGCCGCAAAAGCCTTTTCGCTGCCGGTGAGGACGATGCAGCCGATGGTGTCGTCGGCATCGAACGCGCGCAGCGCCTGGCCCAGCTCGTCCATCAGTTCGTTGCACAGCGCGTTCAACTGCTTGGGGCGATTGAGCGTGATCACGCCGACGTGGTCGTGCTCGGTGCGGGTGGTGATGAATTCGTAGGCCATGGATCAGGTTCCTCGGAAATTGGATGCGGTCCACTATAGCGGCTGGCCCGCCGCGACCGGACCGGGATCATGATGTAAATTGAAGCGCAAAGGAGACTTGCATGACCTCATCATCCGAAACCGTCCTGTACGCCGAAGACGGCGCCGTCGCCGTGGTGACGTTGAACCGACCGGAGGCGCTCAACAGCTTCAGCGCGCAGATGCACCTGGCGTTCCGCGCCGCGCTGGATCGGGCCGAAGCCAACCGGGCGATCCGCACGCTGGTGCTGACCGGCGCCGGCCGCGGCTTCTGCGCCGGTGCCGATCTGGTCGACTTCGATTTCACGCCCGGACCCGACTTGGCGCAGCGCGCCGATCCCGGCATCACCATCGAGCGCAACTTCAACCCCACCATGCGCCGGCTGATGCGCCTGCGCATGCCCACCGTGTGCGCCGTCAACGGCGTGGCGGCGGGTGCGGGCGCGTCGGTGGTGATGGCGTGCGACATCGCCATCGCGGCGCCCTCGGCCAGCTTCATCCAGGCCTTCAGCAAGATCGGCCTGGTTCCGGATTGCGGCGGTACCTGGCTGTTGCCGCAGCGCATCGGCCTGGCGCGCGCCTTGGCGCTGGCGCTCACGGGCGACAAGCTCGGCGCGGCCGACGCCAAGGCCATGGGCATGATCTGGGACGTGCAGGACGATGCGCTCGGCGCCGCCATGGCCATGGCGCAGCGCCTCGCCGCCATGCCGACGCGCGCCCTGGTCGCCACGCGCCAGTTGCTGCGCGCAGCGCACACGCACACGCTGGACGAGCAGTTGGACGTCGAGCGCGACATGCAGTCGCGCCTGGGTTTCACGCACGACTACATCGAAGGCGTGACGGCGTTCCTGCAAAAGCGCAAGCCGGAATTCACCGGCAACTGAAAGAACGACTGCCCGCATCGACATGCGCGGGCGTCATGGGGTGCCTGAAAGCGGATCCGTGTCAGGCAGCGGGCCACGCGTGAGTGCCCGTGCGTTCGTTCGGGCGCACCAGGCGCCACGTGGTCGATGGCCGCGGCAGCGCGAGCGGCAGCCGCAGCAGGCGCCCGGCGCGCGCCACCAGCGCCGTGATTTCACTGGCGTTGCCGGCCAGGAGCGGGATGTCGTCCAGGTGATGCAGCCGCCAGGCGGCTGTTTCCGTGTGGCGGCCGCGATGCGCCTTTAGTTCGATGCCGATCCATTCATCGCCCGCCGACAGCCCGGCTTCGGCGGCCGGGCTGCCGTCCAGCACCACCCGGAGGGTGATGCCCCGGTCTTCGTCCACGCGCAAGCCGAGCGCCTGCGCGAGTGGCGTGACGTCGCGCGCGACTTCGACGCCCTGCGTTCCCAGCAGCGCTTCCAGCGGCAAGTCGTCGGTGCCGTGCACCCAGGCGGCCAGTTCGGCGTCGAACGAGCGCTCGCCGCAGGCCTCCAGGGCTGCAGCGATGTCGCCCTCGCGCAGCAGGCCGTCCGGGCAACGCTGCCACAGCGCGCGCATCACGTCGTCCAGCGTGGCGTGGCCTTCGTGCCGCAGCGTCAGGTCAAGGCAGAGCGCCACGTGCGCGCCCTTGCTGTAGTAGCTGATGGTGCTGTTGGGCGTGTTCTCGTCGGCGCGGTAGAAGCGCGTCCAGGCATCGAAACTTGCTTGCGCCACCGACTGCACGTGCCGTCCGGGCGCCTGCAGTACCTGGTTGACGCCTTTGGTGAGCAGCCTGAAGTAGGCCGCATCATCGATCAGCCCGGCGCGGCGCAGCAGCAGGTCGTCGTAATAACTCGTGAAGCCTTCGAAGAACCACAGCAGGTCGGTGGGGTTCTCGCGCGCGTAGTCGAAGCGCGCGAACTCGGCCGGCTTGAGCCGCTTGACGTTCCAGGCGTGGAAGTATTCGTGGCTGATCACGCCCAGCAGGGCCTGGTAGGCGCTGTCGTCGATCTTGCCCGCGAGTGGCACGTCGATGCGCGGCAGGTCAGCTCGGGAACACACCAGCGCGCAACTGGCGCGATGCTCGATGCCGCCGTAGCCGCTGGCGCCGGCGTTCAGGAGGAACACATAGTCGCCAGTCAGGTCGCGCGGGCAGCCGCGCCAGAAGTCGATTTCGGTTTCGCAAATGGCTTGTGCGTCCCGCAGCAGGCGCGCGCCGTCGAACGAAGCCGGCGCCCCGGTCACGACAAAGCGGTGCGCCATGCCGCGGGCGGTGAAGCGGCCGCTCCAGAAAGCGCCCAGCTCCACCGGGTGATCGACCAGCTCGTCGTAGGTGGCGGCGGCATAGGTGCCAAAACCGCGCCGATCCGTGGCGATCGCTTGCATGGCCGTGGCCAGTTGCCATTGGCCGCCATCCGCAGGCGCATCCACGGTCAGGTGATGCGGCAGCGCCTCCCGCCCGTGCACCCGCAGCAGCAGGCTGGTGCCGTTGAAAAAACCGCGCCCGCCGTCCAGCCACGCGGCGCGCACCGAAGGGTCGAACGCGTACACCGTGTAGCGCAGCGTCAAGGCATGCCGGGTGTCGCAATCAATCTCCCAACTGCACTTGTCGAGCTGGCGAATGGCGCGCGCCGTTTTGCCTTGGGTCGCGCTCAAGCTGTCCAGGTTGCGCGCGAATTCGCGGATCAGGTAGCTGCCGGGAATCCACACCGGCAGCGATACGGCTTGGCGCGCGGCCGGATGCGCGATGCGCAACTCGACCGCGTAGCGGTGGCGCTTCGGGTCCGCTGCGCTGACGCGGTAGTGGGGTCCGGCGCTCTTGCCCGGCGGCGTCGCGGTACGCGCCATGCCGGCTATTTCTTGCCGAGCAATTGCTCGATCTGGGCGGCATCGATGGCGCCCGGCACGCGCTTGCCGCTGGCGAAAAAGAGGGTAGGTGTCGCCGTGACGTTCAGTTTCTGCGCCAGTTTGAGATTGGCTTCGACGGTGCTGACGTCGCAATCGCCCGTGCCCGTGAGCGCGACGTTGTCGATCATCCAGTGGCTCCAGGCGGCCACCCGGTCCTTGCTGCACCAGATTTGATGCGCTTTTTTCACCGAGTCCGGCCCCAGGATGGGAATCACGAAGGTGTAGACGGTGGCGTCGTCCACCTGGGTCATTTCCTTGTCGAAGCGCTTGCAATACGGGCAGTTGGGGTCTTCGAACGCCGCCATCTTGCGCGTCCCCTTGCCGTACACCACGGCCAGCGCGTCCTTGAACGGCAAATCCTTGAAATCGATGGCCGTGAGCTGGTCGATGCGCTCCCGTGTCAGGTCTCGGCGGTCGCGCGTATCCAGCAATGAACCGTCGATCAGGTAGTCGCCCTTGGCATCGCTATAGAGCACGTTGCTGCCGATGCGCACCTCATACAGGCCGGGCATGGGCGTCGGGCTGATTTCGTCGATGTGCGCCAGCGCCGGAACGCGTGCGCCCAGGTTCTTCCTGATCACCGCTTCCGGCGAACCGGGCTTGGCTTGGGCGGTCGAACTTGTCGGCGCGGCGCTTTGCTGCGCGCCGGCCAGCGGCGGCAGGCTGGCGGCGGCCACCACCAGAAGCACATTTCGAAGCAACGTTTTCATGAAGGATGCCAAGTCAAGGGGACTTCCCGCGGCAAGCGCAGCGCCGTCGGGTTCAGACCGTGCGGGTCGCGAGGCGCACGGCCCAGGTTTTTGCCGGGGCGCAGCGATCGAACCATTGCAGGCCCCAGTTGCGCACGGACGTGACGGCGGGCGCCGGATGCGCGAACAGGCGTTGCAAGCCGTCGGTGGCCAGGCGCGTTCGCAGCCAGACATTCCGGCGCGCGCGCTCGTAGCGCCGCAGCACGTGCCGGTCGGAAAGCGACCGCCAGCGCTCGCGCGCGGCGAGCACGCGGGCGAGTTCGGCGGCGTCACCCAGTCCCAGGTTCAGGCCCAGGCCGGCCAGCGGGTGCAGCGCGTGCGCGGCGTCGCCCGCGAGCGCAAAACTGGCGTCTTCGCGCCCCGGGACGCGGCCGATCCAACGCGTGGCTTCGGCCAGCTCCAGCGGCCAAGTGCCGCGCGCGCCTTGGACTGCGAGTGCGCCGAGCGCATCCTGGCTCAAGTCGTGCAATTTCGCGGCCAAAGCCGCGTCGTCCCAACCATCGGCCTCGATCGCTTGTTCGGTCGGCGCGGACCAGACCACAGCCACGGCTTTGCTATTGGCGCCGGCAAGCGGCAGGAATGCCAGGACGTCGCCTTCGGCGCCGAACCATTGGCGCGCGATCTGCTGGTGCGGGCGTTCGCAATCCAGCCGCGTGGCGATGGCGCGCTGGGCGTACGGCACGGTGCTGAATTCAATGCCCAACTCGGCCCGTGTGGCGCTCGCGCGCCCTTCGCAAACCACGGTCAGCGGCGTGGCGACGGGCGCCGCCACGACGTCGATGGCGCCCTGGTAGTCGACGGCGGTGCGCAGCAGGCGCTCCAGCTCAGGCACGTCCACGATCCAGTTGAGCGCCTCCAGCCCTTGTCGCACCGCATTGAAATGCACCGCACCGTTCCGGTCGCCTTGCACCTGCATCGCCAGAACCGGCGTGGCGTGTGCCTCTGCAGGCCAGCAGCGCAACCCTTCCAGCAACGCCTTGCCGCCAGCGCCGATGGAGTAGGCACGGACGTCGGTTGTGGCTGAATTCCTTTCGGCCGGCGCCACCAGCGCCACGTGCAAGCCGGCACGCGCCAGCAACAGCGCCAGCGTGCGCCCGACGATGCCGGCGCCACGAATGCAAACGTCAGGGTTCGGGGCCATCGCGGCATTGTAGGAGCGGGTTGCTCACTGGACGGGCGCTGCGGTGTCGGCGAGGGGCGAGCGCCGCGGCAGCGGGAACGCGGCAGCCGGCGCGGGCTGCGGCACCAGCGGCAGCACAATGCGCCGCAGGCTGTGCGGCGGGTTCGGGTAGCCCTGCAGCGCGGCCAGGAAAAGCGTGCCGAGGAGGGCGTTGCTGGCGCCCATCGTGCCCCGGTGGCGCGCGCTCGTGCGGTAGACGATTTTTCCCGTGGCCAGGTCGCGCAGGGTCAGCGTGACCGTGCTGTCCCAGACGGGAATTAAATCGCTCCCGCCCAGCAGCGCATGGCCGTCGTTGCCGACCCAGCCGTCGCCCACGTCCTCGCCAAAGCCCAAGTAGTGGTCCGCGCCCCAATACGCGGGCGGCAGGCCCCAGCCGTTGCGGTTGTCGTACTCGCCGCGCCGAACCGTGGCGGTGACTTCGACGCTCACGTTCGGGTGGGTGTCATCGCGCACGGCGCCGACCGTGGACAGCGCGACTTGCGCTAGCGGCTCCAATTGCGCCGGGGTGGGCTGCCCCGCCACCGCCGGGCCGGGCACGAAGCGGTAGCGCGCAGCCTGCAGCACGGTGGCGTCGGACGGCGGCGCTGCGCCGGCGCGCGCACGGGCGACCACGATCTCGGGGCCGGCGGCACACCCCGCCAACGCCAGCGCGCTCAACACACCGACGAAACCCCACCACCATCTGCTACGCATCACAAACTCCGCTTCCACCGCCAGGATGCGCTGTGTATCGCGGGCGATGACAGTCGGTCCGACCCCGACGTGACGCGACACGTTCCCCGGGGCGGCGGTCAGCCGGTATTTGGGCGGCGCGGATGCCATGCAGCGTGCGCGAGGCCGGTGTGCGCCCGGCGCGCGTGCCAGACCATGATGGCGGCGGTGCATTCCGGGGGATGACCGCGCCGGAACACCCGCTCTGGCGTGATCGGTGAAACCGCGGCCGCTCAGTAGAATTGGCCCCTCCCGAAACGTTTTTGAAGACCACGCGACATGAGCCTGCAATGCGGCATCGTGGGCTTGCCCAACGTGGGCAAATCCACGCTTTTCAACGCCCTCACCAAAGCCGGCATTGCGGCCGAGAACTACCCGTTTTGCACCATCGAGCCGAACACCGGCGTGGTCGAGGTGCCTGATGCGCGGCTGGCGCAACTGGCGGCCATCGTCAAGCCGCAGAAGATCGTGCCGGCCATCGTCGAATTCGTCGACATTGCCGGGCTGGTGGCGGGTGCCAGCAAGGGCGAGGGTCTCGGCAACCAGTTCCTGGCGCACATCCGCGAAACCGATGCCATCGTCAACGTGGTGCGCTGCTTCGAAGACGCCAATGTGGTGCACGTGGCGGGCAAGGTCGACCCGATCGCCGACATCGAAGTGATCCAGACCGAGCTCTGCCTGGCCGACCTGGCCACGGTCGAGAAATCGCTGCAGCGCTACGCCAAGGCGGCCAAGAGCGGCAACGACAAGGAAGCCGCGGCCATGCTGAAGGTGCTGGCGCCGGTGCAGGCGGCGCTGAACCAGGGCCAGCCGGTGCGCGCGCTGCATTTGAAGGATGAAGACCAGAAACTCATCAAGCCACTGTGCCTGATCACCGCCAAGCCGGCGATGTACGTGGGCAACGTGGCCGAAGACGGCTTTGACAACAACCCGCTGCTGGAACGCCTGAAGGCACATGCCGCGGCGCAGCACGCGCCGGTG
>SCQQ01000060.1 GCA_004299095.1 Burkholderiaceae bacterium
TGGACGCGGCGGCCGCGTGGTGGCCGTGGGCACCACGACCGTGCGCACGCTCGAAGCCTGGGCCAAGACCGGCCAGGTGCAGGGCGACACCGACCTGTTCATCACGCCCGGCTTCAAGTTCGAGGTGGTCGATGTTCTCAGCACCAACTTCCATTTGCCGCGCAGCACGCTGATGATGCTGGTGAGCGCTTTTGCCGGCTACGACAAGATCATGGCGCTTTACCGCCACGCGGTCGCCGCGCGTTATCGCTTCTTCAGCTACGGCGACGCGATGTTTCTCACGCGCGCCTGAACCCGCCCCATGCTGCAGTTCGACATCCTGAAACGCGACCCGGCCAGCCAGGCACGCCGCGGGCGCCTCACGCTGAACCACGGCGTGGTGGAAACGCCGATCTTCATGCCCGTGGGCACCTACGGCAGCGTCAAGGGCGTCACGCCGCGCAGCCTGCGCGAGCTGCACGCGCAGATCATCCTGGGCAACACCTTCCACCTGTGGCTGCGCCCCGGCCTCGACGTGCTGCACGCGTTCGGCGGGCTGCACGCGTTCGAGAACTGGAACCGGCCCATCCTGACCGATTCGGGCGGTTTCCAGGTCTGGTCGCTCGGGAGCTTGCGCAAGATCACCGAAGAAGGCGTGCGCTTTGCCAGCCCGATCAACGGCGACCGGCTCTTCCTGTCGCCCGAAGTGTCGATGCAAATCCAGACGGCGCTGAACAGCGACATCGTGATGCAACTCGACGAATGCACGCCCTACGCCGTCGGCGAGCACGTCACCACCGAAGCCGAAGCGCGCCGAAGCATGGAAATGAGCCTGCGCTGGGCGCAGCGTTCGCAAGCTGAATTCGTGCGCCTGGAAAACCCGAACGCCCTGTTCGGCATCATGCAGGGCGGCATGTTCGAATCGCTGCGCGCGGAATCGGCGGCACGGCTCACGGAACTGGATTTCCCCGGCTACGCCGTCGGCGGCGTGAGCGTGGGCGAGCCCAAGGACGACATGCTGCGCATGACGGCGCTCGCGCCCGCGCTCCTGCCGGACGCCAAGCCGCGTTACCTGATGGGCGTGGGCACGCCCGAGGACCTGGTGTTCGGCGTGCAGCACGGCGTGGATATGTTCGACTGCGTCATGCCCACGCGCAACGCGCGCAACGGCCACTGCTTCACGCGCTTCGGCGATCTGAAAATCCGCAACGCGCGCCATCGCAACGACCCGCAACCCGTCGACCCGACCTGCACCTGCTACGCCTGCGCGGGCGAGAGCGGCGTGAGTTGGGAACAAGGTGGCCGCGCCGGCTTCTCGCGCGCCTATCTGCACCACCTGGAGCGCTGCGGCGAAATGCTGGCGGCGATGCTGGCCAGCATCCACAACCTGCACTACTACCTGCATCTGATGCAGGAAATCCGGGATGCACTCGATGCCGGCGCGCTGGACGCTTTCGCGGTGCGCTTCAAATCCGAGCGCGTGCGCGGCGTTTGACGGGGACCCCCCGCTGCAGCTGTGTCGGAAGCGCCGCTTATGATGGCTGTCCCAGCCACGCTCCGCAAAGTGACTGACTGCCATGGCTTCTATTTCCGCACCCGCGTTTCCCGATTTCCCCGCACCCGCCGCCCGGTGCGGGCCGTTGCGCGCACCGCGCCAAATGCTGGCCGAGCAAACCTACGGCGGGCACAAGTCGATTCACGATGACCAGACCGCCGGCGAGCTGGGCCTGAAAGCAGGGCCGATCGAAGGCCCGACGCATTTCAGCCAATTCGACCCGCTGCTTCATCAAGTCTTCGGCCAAGCCTGGTTTGAAAGCGGCTGCATCAGCGCGCACTACCAAACCATGGTGATCGAAGGCGAGCGCGTACGCGCCTTCGTGCAACCGCCGTCCACTGGCGCCAAAGTGGCGCGCATCTGGGCCGAGAAGCAAGACGGCACGCCGGTGCTGGAAGGCAGCGCATCGGTGGGGCCGGTCGCCGACAGCGAACACGAAATTCCGCAGCGCATCGCCCGGCTGCGCCTGGCCAAAGGGCTGGTGATCAACCGCGACTTGAAAGTCGGCCAGCGCGGCGCGCAGGCCGAAACGGTGGCCATGGACTTCGACCAGAACATGGGCAACTACTACCCGTTCACGCTGGCCGCCAAGCTCGCCGTCATCACCGAGCCCTCGCCCTGGTACACACGTGATGGCGGCGTGAATTCCCCCTGGGGCCAAGCCATCATCCCGATCGAAATGATCAGCGTGCTCTTGGGCAGCAGCATGGACCGCGCGGCGCTCAAGGGGCGCGGACCGGCGGTCGGGCTCTTTGCCGACCAGCAAATTCGCTTGGTCCGGGGTCCGCTGTTCGTCGGCCGCAGCTACGATCTGCAGCGCGAAATCGTGGCGCTGAGCGAAAGCCGCCGCACCGAATCGATCTGGACGCGAACGCGCGTGCTGGAGCACGGCACGCAAACGCTCGTGGCCGAGATGATCCTGAATCACGCCGTGCTGAAAAATTCCTACGCAGGCTACGAGAAGGAAGCCCGCGAGCTCGGGCTGATTTAGCGCGCCGATTTCCTTTTTCAATTCTCCGGAGCACTCCCATGAAAACCCGCATCACCGAGCTTTTCGGCATCCAGCACCCCATCATCCAAGGCGGCATGCACTACGTCGGCTTCGCCGAAATGGCGGCGGCCGTGTCGAACGCGGGCGGCCTTGGCATCATCACCGGCCTCACGCAGAAAACGCCGGAACTGCTGGCGGCCGAAATCGCGCGCTGCCACCAGATGACCGACAAGCCGTTCGGCGTAAACCTGACCTTCCTGCCGATCGTCAACACGCCCGACTATCCCGGCTACATCAAGGCCATCATCGACGGCGGCATCAAGATCGTGGAGACCGCGGGCAACAACCCGCAGAAGTACTTGCCGCTCCTGAAGGAACACGGCATCAAGGTGATTCACAAGTGCACGTCGGTGCGCCACGCGCTGAAGGCGCAATCGATAGGCTGCGACGCGATCAGCGTCGACGGCTTCGAATGCGGCGGCCACCCGGGCGAAGACGACGTGCCGAATTTCATCCTGCTGCCGCGCGCCGCGGAAGAGCTGAAGATTCCGTTCGTCGCGTCGGGCGGCATGGCCGATGGGCGCTCGCTGGTGGCGGCGCTGGCGCTCGGCGCCGACGGCATGAACATGGGCACGCGCTTCATTGCCACCAAGGAAGCGCCGGTGCACGAGAACGTGAAGCAAGCCATCCTGGCCGCGAGCGAACTCGACACGCGCCTGATCCTGCGGCCGCTGCGCAACACCGAGCGTGTGCTGAACAACGACGCCGTGCAGCGCATCCTGGAAAAAGAAAAGCGCCTGGGCGACAAGATCACGTTCCAGGACATCATCGGCGAAGTAGCCGGCGTTTATCCACGCATCATGAAGGAGGGCACGATGGAAGCGGGCGCCTTCAGTTGCGGCATGGTGGTCGGTCTGATCCACGACATTCCGAGCGTGCAGGAGCTGGTCGACGACATCATGAAGCAAGCCGAATCCATCATCACCCAACGGCTGGCCGGCGCCATCGCCTGAGGCACGCGTCTCACGCGTCATCCTGATTGAAGCGCACATGCCGTACACCCTGGACCAACTGAACCGCGCCAGCGTGGCCGACGCCGAAGACATGCTCTCAGGCCTGTACGAGCACAGCCCGTGGGTCGTCGCGCGGGCGCTGCTGGCGCGTCCGTTCGCCTCCCTGGACGATTTGAAAAAGGCCTTGGCCAACGCCCTTCGGCAAGCCGACCGCGCGATGCAACTGGCGCTGATTCGGGCCCACCCGGAATTGGCGGGGAAAGCCGCGCGCGAAGGCACGCTCACGGCCGAATCCACGCGCGAGCAGAGCCGCGTGGGATTGACCGCCTGTACGCCCGAAGAACTGGCGCGCATCCAGAAGCTGAATGACACTTACGGCAGGAAATTCGGCTTCCCGTTCATCATCTGCGTGCGTGGACCCAGCGGCACCGGCTTGACCAAGCAGCAGATCATGGATACCTTTGCGCTGCGCCTGACACGCCCGCCCGATGCCGAGCGCGAAGAAGCCCTGAAGCAAATCAACCTGATCGCCGCCCTGCGCCTGGCCGACAAGTTCGGCGCCGCCAGCGCCCAGCACCGATAGGGAATCGGGCGGTGCGTGGCCCGCCGGCCGCGAACCGAACGGCGCGCGATTGGAGTTTTATGTCTAGCGGACGGCCCTCACCTGATCGCCATGGACAAGCACGCAGAAACACAACCCCCGTCGGCAGTCGAAAAACCGGGCGAATGGCGCGGCCCCGACACCTCCACGTTCATCCCGATCAGCGAGATCGGCCCGGAATTCCGGCCGCAGATCAAGCGTCATCTGCTCGGGCTCGATCCCCACGATCGCTACCTGCGCTTTGGCTACATCGCCAACGACGAGCAGATTGCGCGCTACGTCGACGGCATCGACTTCGAGCGCGATCAGGTCTACGCGATCTTCGACCACGACTTGAAAATGCTGGCCATGGCGCACTTGGCTTACGGCAGCACGCCCGAGCAGCCGGCCGCTGAATTCGGCGTCTCCGTCGCCAAAAAGGCGCGCGGCTGCGGCTTGGGCAAGCGCCTGTTCGAACGCGCGGCAGTGCACGCCGTCAACAGCGGCGTGGACACGCTCTATATCTACGCGCTGACCGAAAACGCCACCATGCTGCACATTGCGCGCCGCGCCGGCGCAGTGATCGAATCCAGCGGCGGTGAAAGCGCAGCCCACGTCAAGCTGCCGCCAGCCACGTTCAGAACGCACCTGACCGAGTTGATGGCGGGCCAGGTCGGCACCATGGATTTCATGATGAAAAGCGGGACGGCGGCGCTGCACGGCCTGCTCACGCCCAAACTCAAGGGCCTGCCACGGCGCACCCGCAAACCCGCGTCGCCCAAAGTCTGAGGCGATCGCACCGCGCGTTCGTCGGCGGGCGCGGACGCGTTGCTGCGCGGCGTTCAGCTATCCTTCACGCCTTACCACCACGCACGTGTGCCTCCCTGATCTTGCCTGAACCCGACCCTGCCCGCGGCAGCGAACGCGAAACCAAGCGCAACCTGTTGCAACGATTGGTTGAATTCATTCGGCCGAGTCCCGAATCAACCGACGAACTCATCGAAACCCTGGCCGAGGCCGAAGACAAGGCCGTGATCGACGGCGAAAGTCGCCTGATGCTGGAAGGCGTGCTGCACTTGGCCGACATGACCGCGGGCGACGCCATGGTGGCGGCGCCGCGCATGGACCTGCTGGACATCGACGACCCGTACGACGTGCTGCTCGCGCGCGTGATCGATACCGCGCACTCGCGCTTCCCGGTGTACCAGACGCAACGCGAGAACATCATCGGCATCCTCCTGGCCAAGGATCTGCTCAAGCTGCAGCGCGCGCCGGAGCTCAACATCCGGGCGCTGCTGCGCGCCGCGGTATTCATTCCCGAAAGCAAGGGGCTGAACGACCTGCTGCGCGAATTCCGCGCCACCCACAACCACCTGGCCATCGTGGTCGACGAATTCGGGCGAACCGCCGGCCTGATCACGATCGAAGACGTGCTGGAAGAAATCGTGGGCGAAATCGAAGACGAATTCGACAGCGACGACCGACAGGCCGAAATTTTTGCCCTGGCCGACCGCACCTGGCGCGTGGCCGGCAACGCCTCGCTTGAGCACGTCAACGAGTTCTTCAAGACCGATCTCGAAACCACCGCCAACAACGATCTCGACGTGAGTTTCGACACCATCGGCGGCCTCATCGCGCACGCGCTCGGCCACGTGCCGAGCCGCGGCGAGCGCCTGAGCCTGGGCGGACTGGATTTCCTGGTGCTGCACACCAAGGCTGGCGCGGTGCGCTGGTTCAAGGTGGCGCCCACCGTCACGGGCAAGGTGGATTCACCGCCGGCCGCGTGATGCTGCGCATCCGATCGCCGTGGCCCGCGGTCACCGCCTTGGTCGCGGGCGAACTGCAGGCCCTGTCCATCGCCGATCCGTGGACCGGCCAGGCGCACGGCTGGCTGCAGGTACTGAGCCTTGCGCTGCTGGTGGCCGTGCTGCGGCACGCGCCGCGAACCGACTCGCGGCGCCACGACGCGTGGCGCGGTTTTGGCCTGGGCTGGCTGTTCGCGCTGGCGTGGCTTGCGGGCACGTTCTGGTGGCTGTTCGTTTCGATGCACACCTACGGCGGCCTCGATCCGGTTCTCGCAGCGCTCGCGGTGTTCGCGCTCGCCGGACTGCTGGGGCTTTATTACGCCATGGCTGGCGCCGTCTTCTGCGTCTTTGCGTCCGCTGCCGCAAGCCGCCGCAGGCCGGTCGCCGCGGCTCTCTTGTTCGCCGCGCTCTGGACGCTGGCCGAGCTGCTGCGCGGGCGCTGGTTCACCGGCTTTCCGTGGGGCGCCGGCGGCTACGCCCACGTCGAAGGGGCGTTCGCGTCATTCGCCCCGCTGGTGGGCGTGTACGGCATCGGCTTCCTGGC
>SCQQ01000061.1 GCA_004299095.1 Burkholderiaceae bacterium
TGCAGCGGTCGTCTGGACTCTCCGCCTGGCGCACGCGCTTGGCAATGATTCAAGCGCCGCCGTATATGTCCAGGACGCCGAACCGGCGTGGAAGCGACGCGCGAGCAACGACTTGCTATCAGACCTTTTGCGGCTGGTGCGCCTGACGGGCGCGCTGATGTTTGAGGTCGGTGTCCGCGGGTGGTGGGGTTTTGTGGACGATCCAACGATCGAAAAATTTGCGACTGCGCCGCCCACCGGCACCCACCACC
This sequence comes from Burkholderiaceae bacterium, assembly GCA_004299095.1. Classification (GTDB taxonomy): domain Bacteria; phylum Pseudomonadota; class Gammaproteobacteria; order Burkholderiales; family Burkholderiaceae_C; genus Ottowia. Next base: position 252 of record SCQQ01000061.1, read on the forward strand.
TGATCAGCCTGAACGCCGTGATCGAAGGCCGGTGCCGAGTCTGTCGCGCGCCTGACAACTGGACGGCTGTCCCGGAGGGTCACGCCGTGGGTCATCGCCGCCCCGGACCCGCACGAACGCTGCGATCGACCGGGCCGCGCGGCGGCGAATCGTGTCGGCAAGATGCTGCACGGTCCAAGTGGCCGGCGCACCAGATCTCAATTGCCCCCGGCGTTTCGCAACGGTTGCGCGTGGCCGCTCGCCAGCGCGAACGCGGGCGCACTGCCATCAACGTCGGCGCACTGGCCCGCAGCTCTCGTCGCGCGCAACGCCTTTGTTGCAATTGTTGCAACAGTGCTTTGCAACGCGCGCTGCGCGATTTCGTAACGCGGCCGGGGCGACGTCTATCCAACACGGTGAAGGTCATTGCCGATAGGCCTTCAATCTCGAAGCTGGGGGCAATTGAGCGACTCGTCGAGTTCCTTGAATCGGTGCTTTGCAGGTAGGAGAAACATCATGATCAAGTTCAACACCGCGCTCGTTGCTGCAGCCCTTCTGATTTCGGGCGGCGCCATGGCAGCTTCCATTCAACCCGTGGCAGGCAACGTTCCGGTCTACAGCCAACCGGTGGCCGCGGGCGGCACGCTCGAACGCGCTGCGGTCGAGGCGCAAGCCGCGGCGCAACGGCCGGCGGCGGGGAATTTGCCCTTCGTCGCCCAAGCGGATTCGGGTGCCGCAGCGGGTGCGGTCGAAGCGCTGGCGCAGCGTCCGGCTGCAGGCAATGCCCCGTATGCATCCTGATCGAATGGAGACGGCGTGAACGCCTCGAATGAGGTACTTCGACAGGCCACGTCGCAATCATGCGGCGCGGCCTTTTTCGCTGCTCACGCCGGCGCGATGCGGCGTTTGCCACCTGAAGCGAAACGCGGCGCCTGCAGCCGCCGCCCAAGCGTGATTCCGCATTGAGCCACGGCCAAGTTTGAGAGGAGATGAATCATGGTCGACAAAGTATCCGAAGAAACCGATCTGGCACTGGTCCAGCGCGCTGCGAGTGGCGACGTCAGGGCGTTCGACCTGCTCATGCACCGCCACAACCAGCGCCTCTTTCGTGCGGCGCGTGGCATCCTTCACGATGACGCCGAAGCCGAAGAGGCGATCCAGGACGCGTGGTGGAATGCGTACCAGCACTTCAAGGAGTTCCGCGCCGATTCCGAGCCTCTCACATGGCTCACGCGCATTGCCATCAATGAGTCCCTCGCGCGCCTGCGGCGCAACAAGTCGCGCGCCGCGGTCATCCAGCCGCTGGACGCCAGCGACGAAAGCGAGGATCGGCCATCACAGGAAGAACGTATGCCAGCACCCGAATCCATCCGACCCGAAAACCAAGTGGCACGCAAGCAACTGCGCGGCCTGATCGAGTCGCGCGTGAACGAACTGCCCGACAAATACCGCTCGGTCTTCATGCTGCGCGGCATTGAAGGCATGGAGTTTGGCGACGTGGCGTCGCTCCTCGGCCTGTCGCCAGCCACCGTGCGGGTGCGCTTCATGCGCGCGCGCGGCCTGTTGCGCAAGGCTTTGCAAGGCGACATGGATTTTTCGGCCAGCGATGCGTTCGAGTTTGCCGGCGCGCGCTGCGACCGCGTGGTGGCCGGCGTGCATGCGCGGCTCAAGGCCGCCGGCGTCAAGGGGGCTTGAGCGACGCGCGCGCGGAGATCGTCGAGGTCCGTGTGCTGTAGATCAAAACGTAATTCGCTTCAGTCAACCCGGCTGGTTCCAATTCCTGATGCGTGGTGCACGCGGCAACGGGTGCCGGCGTCCATTGCGGCGTTCACTGCGTTTACCGGTTATGCGGCCCCGGGTACGTCCGCGGCCGGCAGGCTGGCTGGATCCGTGGGCACTCGGGCACTTGGACGAGCCTGTCAGGAAGCGTGTGATTCACGCCTTTCATCTCTTTCATGCAGATCACTCGGCAGCGAAGGCCCGATCGTCAGACATCTGTACCGGCGCAGCGGACGGCGGCCTGGGTACGCCGAAGCCGATTGCGGCAGAGAGGGATGGCCGCGATCACCGCGATCTCGATGATTGCGTACAGGGATGATCCAGGACGGTTGGCAGGCGCCGGTTCATGAGGATTTGACGGGGGCGGCGCGAGCATCGCTGAAGCGAGCCGGATTGTGGGGTGCGACCTACACTTGGACGGATCTACCCACACGGGATTCGAACCATGCCCTCAAGCGACTCTTTTGATTACGACCTCTTCGTCATCGGCGGCGGCTCGGGCGGGGTGCGCGCGGCGCGTTTTGCGGCCACGCGCGGGGCGCGGGTGGCGCTGGCCGAGAACGACCTGATGGGCGGCACTTGCGTGAACGTGGGCTGCATCCCGAAAAAAATGTACAGCTATGCCGCGGGCTATGCCGAGGGGTTTGCCGATTCACGCGGCTACGGCTGGCAATTGCCGGGCACGCCCACGCTGGACTGGGACCTGCTCAAGGTGCGGCGCGCCGAGGCCATCCGCTACTTGAACGACGTGTACGAGCGCCTGATGGTGGGCGCGCAGGTGCGGCGGCTGCAGGGCACGGCGCGTTTTCTGGATGCGCACACAGTCGAGGTGCGGGCGGGCAGCGGCGCGCCGCTCACTTTCCGCGCGCGCCACGTGCTGGTGGCCACCGGCGGCAAGCCCTGGATACCGGAGTTTCCGGGCAGCGAGCTGGCTGTGACGTCGGACGACATGTTCGACTTGCCGGTGTTCCCGCGCCGGCTGGTGGTGGTCGGCGGCGGCTACATCGGCTGCGAGATGGCGAGCATCTTCCACGGCCTGGGGGCAGAGGTCACGCTGCTTTACCGCGGCGAGCAGATCCTGCGCCATTTCGATGATGAGGTGCGCGACTTCGTGGCCGAAGAAATGCGCAAGGCGGGCGTCGCCATCCGCACGAACACCGACGTGGCGCGCATCGAAGCGGTGGCCGGCGCGCGCCGCGTGCATTTGAAGGCGGGCGGCACGCTGGATGCCGACGTGGTGCTGTACGCCACCGGCCGCCACGTACACACGCAAGGCCTGGGGCTGGAACGCGTGGGCGTGGCGCTTGCCAAGACTGGCGCGGTGCAGGTTGACCGGCACCTGACCACCAACGTGCCCCACATCCACGCCATCGGCGACGTGGTGGGGCGCAAGGAGCTGACGCCGGTGGCACTGGCCGAAGGCATGGCGCTGGTCGATCATCTGTTTGGGCCGGCCGCGGGGCAGGCCAAGCGCGTGATGGATTACGACAACATTCCGACCGCCGTTTTCACCCATCCGCCCATCGGCACCGTGGGCTTGACCGAAAGCGAAGCGCGCGCGCGCTACGGCGCGATCCAGGTATTCCGCAGCGACTTCCGGCCGCTGCAGCATGCGCTCTCCGGCCGCAGCGAGCGCACGCTGGTGAAGCTGGTGGTCGATGCTGCCAGCGACCGCGTGGTGGGCCTGCACATGGTGGGCGCCGACGCCGGTGAAATCGTGCAGGGTTTTGCCGTGGCGATCAAGAGCGGCGCCACCAAGGCGCAGTTCGATCAGACGCTGCCGATCCACCCCACCAGCGCGGAAGAGTTCGTCACGCTGCGGCAGATGACGCGGACGTGATGCCCCGGCGCTTGCCGGCGCGATGACGAAATGACGGCGGCTGTGCCGCCATGAACGGCCATGGCGGCAGGGACGACGACGGTTACGCCGCGGTCGGAAATCAACGGGACACGGGTTGCGCGAGAGCGTCAGAACGATTTTTGAAGCCCCGAGGCCGCCGTCGGCGCGCAGGCGAGGGCCCAGGGATTTTCAGCCGGACACCGCCAACGCGCTGGATTCTTGCCTACGCGGGAACGACGGAATCCGAGGCAGCGCGGCTTTCCGGCCATGAATCGAAGTCACCAACGAAACAGCCATGGGACGGGTTGCCGCTACCCGCGATCCGCCTTGGGTGCGCGCGGCAGACGGCGGTTCACCGTGCCACGGCCGCCGGCCAGCGCGCCGGCCGAGCGGGCGTAGGGATCACCGGCAGGACCGCAGTCGGGCTCGTCCACGCCGAACATCATGCGGGCGCCGCTGCCGAAGCGCACCGGCACGGTCTGGTGCAGCGGCAACGCCATGTCGACCGGTGGCGTGGAGGTTTGCGACAGCACGTCGCCCTTGGGGTTGACCACGATGTAGCAACTGGCCTCGGCCGACGCGGCCGCCAGCAGGCCGATGCCCAGAACCGCGATCCATCGAAACATCGTCATGACATGGCCTCCTCGCGTGGTTGTGGGCCGCAGTGGCTCACGCGCGCTGCGACCTTGAATGGGGCAATCCTACTTCAGCGCTGCCGCGCCGTCATGGCTGGGGAGTCGCTCGACGGCCGCGACCGGCTCGGCCAGCAGCGGCAACAGCTTGTCGGCCACCCGGTCCTGGAGCAGCGCGCGGTCGGCGTCGTCCTTGAAGCCGCGCTGTCCGCGCTCCCATTCGGCGTGGCCGCGCGCGGGCGCGAGCTGTTCGATCGTGTCGCGCAGCGCATCCGGCAAGGCGTCGTCGGCGCCCGCATCGCCGACGCGCAGGGAGTGCTGTGCGCCGTGTCCGCGCAGCGCCAGGGCGCTGCCGAGGCGACACAGGCGCTCAGCCAGCAGCAGCAGCACCGGCTCTTCCACCGTGAGTTCGCGCACGCCGGAAATCCGGTTCCCGAGCTTGTGCCACAGCGGCCGCCAGCCGCCGGAGACGGCGCCGCCCAGCGTGGCGCCGATGGCCGTGGCCGCGCCGAGCGACAGGCCGGCAGTGACCACGTCGACCGCGGCGCCGACGCCCGCGCCCACCGCCGCCCCCCAGCCCAGGCGGGTACCGGCGCGCTTCAGCAGCTCGGAGTTGAACAGGTCGTCGGTCCAGCGGCCGGAGAGCTCGGGCAGATCGGTCAATTCGGCATCGCCCGGTCGGAAGGCGAACAGTTCCAGCAGCTCGCTTGCGCCCTGGTCGGCGTGCGCGCGCACGGCGTCGCGGAATTCGCGCAGGAATGGTTCCGCACTTTTCCCGCGCTCGCTGCGCCGCATGGCGGCCACGTCGATCAGAACGCTGGCGGCCACGCGGCTGGCGGCAGCGCGCAGTTGGCGTTGCTGCAGCGCCAGCGCTTCGATCACGTCGGCCAGCTCCTCGCGGCGCTCGGGCAGGAGCGCGCCCAGGTCGCGGTAAAGCTGCGGCTCCGCGCCGAACGAGGGTGCCACCACGTCGAACTCGGCGCGCGCGTGCAAATTGCTTTCCAGCAGCGCTCGATGCCATTCGTCGCGCCGGCTCGCCGGATCGCGCACGAAATTCAGCACCGGCATGAGGGGGCGTGCGCACCAGCTCAGGATTTCGATTTCGGCGCGGTACTTGGGCAACACCGGCTCGCGTGTGTCGATCACCAGCATGCCGGCGTCGGTGGCGGTCACCAGCGCGCGCAGCACCTTGGCTTCCTGCTCGAAAACGCCGTGCGCTTCGGGGCCGCGCAGGAACGCGCGGATACGCTCGGTCTTGGTGTCGCCCGGATGGTTGGTGAGAAAGCTCAGCAGCGCGACCGAATCTTCCAGGCCGGGCGTATCGACGAAGCGCACCGCGGTGCGGCCGTCGAAGCGCAAGTCAATCGTTTCGGCGTGGCGCGTGGTGCCGGGGGCGTTCGACACCTTGCCAAAGCGCGCGTTGCGCGTGAGCGTGCGCAGCAGCGACGTCTTGCCGGCATTGGTGTGGCCGACGACAGCGATTTGCAGTGGAACGTCAGGCATGGCTGGCCATTGTCACGAACGGGGCGAGCGGATGCATGTGAGGCGTGCGGTGACGATAAGCGTGGCCGACCGTTTCACGGGGCGCGCGGTGCCGGTGCGGGCGCGACCCAGTCGCGCGCGGCGTCGGTGGAAGCGAACAGCCGCACGTCGCCCAGGCCCTCGTCGTTCAGCCAGCGCGCCCAGCGCTGGTCGTCGGTGTCGGCCACGTCGTCGTCATCGCTCGAACTGACCAGCAGCAGCGCGCAGCGCTGCACCTGGTTGACCACGCCGCGCACGAAGCGCGCCGTCCCCCGGTCCGGGCTGGACGCGGCATGCACCGCCAGCACCAGCGCCTCGGGCGCGGAACTGCGCAGGCGGTCGATGGCTTGTTCGCGCTCGCGCGCGCCGCCTTCGATGCGTTGCGTGTTGCCGGTCGGCGGCAGGTCGGCGGGCGGCCACGCGGCTTCGGGCGGCAGCTCGAAGCCGATCAGCGCCCAGGTGCCGGGAATGGCCTGTGCGCGGAACGGGGCGCGAGCGCGACCGGTGCCGCCGTCATCGGCGTCGATCACGTGGCCGCCCGGGTCTTGCGCGTCGAGGTGTTGCAGGATGCGCTGCGTGTACGGATCGGCCGGATCGATGGGTTTCACGCGCACGCTGCCCGCGTTCCAGCGCCAGAAACTCAGCAGCGCCAGCAGCAGGCGCGGCAGGAAACCATACACCGCCACGCAACCGATCAGCCACCAGGCCCAGGCGCGCTGCGCCAGCGGGTCGCCGAGCGCGGACTTGGCGGCGCTGCCCACTTGCTGGACTTCGGCCGCGTCCGGGATCGGCAAGCCCAGCAGCGCCGGCAGGTGGCCGGTCAGGTGCACGAATTTCTGGAAGAAAGCGGGCGTGAGAATCGTGGTTTCCCATGACAGGTGGTAAGCCTGAAACGCAAACCCGAAGAGCAGCACCACCAGCGTCAGCGCCAGCTCCAGCGCCCAGATGCTGTGGCTCAGCATGCCGATGAACCAGGGCCAGAGGCGCTCGCGCTGCAGCACGCGCACCGAGGCACGCAGCAACTGTAGGCGGTGCGGGTTTTGCTCCCACGGCAGACGTGCCGTGATGGCGAGCGCAAAACGCCCGAGCGACCGGTCGCCCCCGGCGACATGCGAGCGTGCTCCGTACGACCACACGAGCTCGACGATCCAGACGACGAACGTGATCGCGTGCAGCCCGAGCAGGCTGGCGAGGGCGGCTACGGCGTTGATGCTGCGGTCCGGCGCGAGCACGCTGCGCGCCGCGGCGAAACCGGCGAGCGCCAGCAGCGCCGCCAGCACCAGCATCACCCAGCGGCCCCAGAAGCGCCAGCGCGCCAGCTCCTGCGGCAAATCGAGGCGTTGACCGAGCAGCCAGGCGCGCTCCTGCAACTGGTCGGTGCGCGTGGCGCGGTCGCGCAGCGCTTGCTGCACTTCGGCGTGATCGTCCAGCGGGCCGGCCGCTTCGATGCGGCGCAGTGCTTCGGTCACCACCGCCAGGGTGTAGGGGTGCGGCCGCGCGTCGTCCTGCGGCTTGGTGGCATGAACGGGCGCAGCGGTCATGGCTTGTCGGTGTGCTTCTGGCGCCATTGCTGCAGCTCACGCAGGCGCTCGCGCCACCAGCGCAGCAGTCCGTAGGAAAGCTGGATTTTTTCCTGGCCCACGGGCACGTCCGGAATCGCCACCAGCCAAGCCGACTTGGCGTACGCCAGGTGCTGCGCCGGATAGACGCTGCGGTGGCCGATCATCAGGTAGGCCGTGGCGCAGGCGCCGGCCACGTACAGCGTGGAGCCGGCGCCGAACAGCTCCACGCCCATCAGGATCGCCGCCACCGGCGTGTTGGAAGCCGACGCCACGACTGCCACCAGCCCGACCGCCGCGCCTTGTGCCGGATCCATGCCCAAGAGCGGCGCAAGCGCGCCGCCCGCCACCGCACCGATCACGAACTGTGGCGTGACGATGCCAGCGTAATAACCTGACCCGAGCGTGATGGCGACCAGCAGCGTCTTCCAGAGAAAGCCGAGATACGGCATGGGGTCGCCCTGCAGCGCGTGTTCCATCACCGGCAAGCTGAGGCCGATGTAATCGGTGGGAACGAACCAGAGCAGTGCGGCCAGCAGCACGCCGCCCAGCGCCGGCAAGAGCGGCTGCCAGATCGAGAACTGCTGGTGCAGCCAGGCAAATGCCACGTGCACCAGCCGGATCAGTTCGACGAACCAGGCCGCGGCGATGCCGCAGAACACGCCGATGGCGATGGTTTTCAGGAACAGCAGCTCGGTGAAACCCGGGTCGAACGGAATCACGTATTGCGGATAGGGCACGCCCAGGAACTTGCTGACCTCGAACGCCGTGACGCCGGCGACGATGCCGGGGAACAGGAAGTCGTGGCGGATGCGACCGATGGCGAGCATTTCCACGCCATAGATCGCGCCGGCGATGGGCGTGCCGAACACGCTGGCAAAGCCGGCGCTCACGCCGCAGGCCACCAGTCGTTTGCGCAATTCGGCGTTCAGGCGCAGCGCCTGGCCGATGCCGGCGGCCACGCTCGCGCCGATGTGCGAGCACGGCCCTTCCTTGCCGGCCGAGCCGCCGCAGCCCAGCGTGATCAGCGCCGCCACCGGCTTGACCCAGAGCGTCTTGAACGGCATGCGGCCCTGTTGCTCGTTGACGGCGATGATGGGCTCGTCCAGCAGGCCGCCCCGGTCGCGCCGGTAGGCATAGTGCAGCAGCAGGCCGTTCAGCAGGCCGCCCAGCGGCAGCAGCAGCGCCAGCGTCCAGTACGGCGCCGCGTACAGCCGCCCTTCGGACATGAACAGCACCCGCAAAAAAATGCTGCAGCCCACGCCTACCAGCGCGCCGGTGACGATCGCCAGCAGCAACCATTGCACGATGGTCGCCAGCATGACGAGCGGTTCGGTGGGGTTGAGTCTTCGCATGGCGCGGCGCCGGCGCGCGCGCGCCCGGTTGCGAGGGATTGTAGGAGGCGAGGTGCGGCGGATGACGGCGCCGCTGGCCCGCCGAAAGGCCGTTCGGGCCGGGCGTTACAGGGCCGACGCGGGCAGGCCGAACAGGCGATCGAACACCCAGGTGAAGACCACGGTGTACGCCAGGAAAAACAGCAGCAGACCGACCTCGAGCCCAAGCGCCTGCCACACGCTCACGTCGAGCGTCCACGCCATGAACGGCACCAGCCAGATCGCCAGGCCGCCTTCGAAGCCGATGCCGTGAATGGCGCGGCGCAGCGGACCGCGCCCGCGCACGCTCTGGCGCGTTTCCCAGCGCTCGAACAGGGTGTTGTAGACCCAGTTCCAGGCCATGGCGATGGTCGAACTGCCGACCGCCGTGATCCCTGCCGCTGTCGTGCCGTAGTCTCCAGCCGTGAGCGCCACGGCCACCAGAATGATCGCCAGTCCCTCGTACACCGCAACGTACACGATGCGGCGCCAGGGACCGCGGAAGGTGAAGAGCAGTGGGGGTTTGACGGCCATCGGTCGCAGCGCGCTCAGGGCTTTGCCTGCGCGCCCTGCGCCAAAGTCAAGTCGTCGGCCGACCAGCCGCCGCCCAGGTCGCCGATGAGCGATACGGTGTCGAGCAGGCGCTGCTGATGCGCGGCCAAGGCGGCCTGCTGATTGCTCAATTGCGTCGCCTGTGCCACCGCCACGGTGGTGAAGTCGACCGTGCCGGCCTGGTATTCGTTGCGCGCGATTTCGGTGCCGCGGGTGGCGTCGCGCACCGCGGCATCCAGCACGTCGGCTTGCTGCGCCAGGATGCGCAAGCCCGACAGGTCGTCTTCCACGTTGCGCAATGCCGTGAGCACGGTGCCGCGGTAGTTCGCCACTGTCGCGTCGTAGTTGGCTTTGGCAACGGCCACCTGGGCGTGGCGCTGGCCGCCTTCGAACAGCGCCACGCCCAGATTGGCTCCCAGCGACCAGACGTGGTTGGCCACGTTCAGCAGCCCGGCCAGCGGCGATTGCGAGAAGCCGTCGGCCGCCGACAGCGACAGATTGGGGAAATACGCGGTTTCGGCCACGCCGATGGCGGCGTTCTGCGCCGCCATCTGGCGCTCGGCGATGGCGATGTCGGGCCGGCGCTGCAGCAGCGTCGAGGGCACGCCCACTGGCACCGTCGGCAGGTTCGGCAGCGCGCTGCTGTGCGCGATGTCGAGCGCTTCCGGGGTCTTGCCCACCAGCACGGCAATCGCGTGGGTGTATTGGGCGCGCGCCACGCCCAGCGCGATCAGGCTGGCCTGGGTTTTTTCGAGCTGGGCGCGCGCCGAAATCAGGTTCGACGGCGGCACGGTGCCGGCCTGGTCCTGGTTGGTCACCACGGTAAGGAACTGCTGGTAGGCGTCGACCGTGTCCTTCAGCAAATCGATGTTGGCGTCGGTCACGCGCAAGTTGATGACGGCATTGGCAAACGCCGTCTGCATCGAGAGCGTGGCGTTGGCCAGGGTGGCTTCACTCGCTTGCGCAATCGCCTGGTTCTGCTGCACGCCGCGGCGCACCCGGCCCCACAGGTCCGGCGCCCAGCTCACGTTGCCATCGATCGAGCCGGCGCTGTGGACGGCGCTGACGCCGGCAGGACCCACGGCGCGCTGGCGCGACACGCCGCCGGCCACGCCGAGGGTTGGATAGAGCGCGCTTTGCGCCAGCTTGACCGCGGCCAGCGCGGCCTGGTAATTGGCATAACTCTGCGCCACGGTCTGATTGGAGACCGCGACTTGCGGCTCCAGCTCGTTCAGCAGCGGGTCGTTGAACACCGTCCACCAGTCGCCCTTGGGCGCGGCGGCGGCCGGCGCGGCCTGGATCCAGCCGGGCAGGTCCTTGTACTGAGCCGGCATCGTGACGGACGGGCGCTGATAGTCGGGGCCGGCCATGCAGCCGCCGAGCGCGAGCACCAGCAGCGCGCCCGCGGCCGAGCGGCCGATCCGCGCGCTCATCGGCTGGCCTCCCGCGGATTGCGCGTGCGGTGGCAACACCGCTGCGCGGTCTGGCGCGGGTCGATGGAGGAAGGTTGGTGACAAACCAGAACAGGCACTCACAGCTTTCTTGACTGATGTGTGAAGGCGTTAATATACTGATAATTCATCGCTTAACTATTCGTCAGCCAAACAATGAGCAATTTGGCTCTGCACGTGCAGAGCATGGAAGCCAACCTGGACCAGATCGGCCGCCATGTGACTGGTTTTCCGTCCGAGGACGCAACGCTGGCCGGATGGCTCAACTTGGTCACCGAGGGGTTGACGACCCTGTCCGAGGCTGCATTGAGCCCGCATGACCTGCATCAAAGCGATTTTCGCGCGCTCGTGCACTTGTTCAGCAGTGCCGATGGTTGCGCTTTCCCGGGCGAACTTTCAGCCTGCCTGCGGCAGACGCCGGCCAACATGACGCGCATCGGCAACCTGCTGGTCGCGCGCGGGCTGGTGGCGCGCACGCACAGCACCGAGGATCGCCGCCGGGTCGAATTGAAAATTACCCGCGCGGGCCGGGCTTTCGTGCTGGCGCTGTTGCCGCGGTTTTTTCCGCCGTTGCGAGACGCGTTCTCCTGCCTCAGCGCGAGCGAGAAGCGGACGCTGCGCGAGCTGTTGGAGCGCCTGGTGCGGGCCATTGACGGCGTGGCGGCTGCCTGAAGCGAACATGAAGACCCAAGCGACCCCGAACACGGTCACGCCAGAGAAGTGCCCAGGCTGCCGCGCGCCAGCGAAATCATCACTCTCATGAAACCATTTGTTTTGCACGCCACGTCGTGGTGCGTCGTCCTGTTGTTGACGGCTTGCGGCCAAAGTGGCAGCAAGGACCCGGCCGCGGCGGCGCCGCCCGAAGTCGGCGTCATCACCGCGCAAGCGGCCAACGTGCCGCTTACGCGGGACCTGGTGGGACGCTTGTCGGCGTTTCGCAGCGCCGACGTGAATGCCCGGGTCGCCGGCGTGCTGTTGAAGCGTGCCTACGTCGAAGGCAGCGAAGTGAAGAAAGGCCAATTGCTGTTCGAGATCGACCCGGCGCCGCTGAAGGCCACGCTGGACGGCGCGCTCGGGCAATTGGCCAAGGACCAGGCAACGCTGGCGCAGGGGCGTGCCAACCTGACGCGCTACGCCCGTTTGAACGAACAGAAGTCGATCGCCGAGCAAACCTATTCGGATCAGAAATTTCTGGTGCAGCAGCAGGAGGCCACCGTCAAGATCGACCAGGCTGCCGTCGAGACGGCGCGCATCAACCTGAACTACGCATCCGTCAGGTCGCCGATCGCGGGCCGTGCCGGCGAGCAGCAGGTGACCGAGGGCGCCTTGGTGGGGCAGGGCAGCGCGACGCTGCTGGCGACGGTGAGCCAACTGGATCCGCTGTATGTCAATTTCACCATCGGCGTGAGTGACTTGAATGAATTGCAGGTCGCGGCCCAGAAAGGTGACATCCAGCTCAAGGCGCCCAACAAGACCACGGTCAAGGTGACGCTGCCCGACGGCACGCCCTACGAGCAGACCGGCAGCGTCGATTTCTCCGCGCCCACCGTGAATCCGGCCACCGGTTCGGTCGCGCTGCGAGCGGTTCTGCCCAATCCGAAGTTCACGCTGCTGCCCGGCAGCTACGTGAATCTGCAACTGGTGCTGGGCGAGCGCCACAACGCTTTTCTGGTGCCGCAGCCCGCGGTGCAGCGCGACATCACCGGTCCCTACGTGCTGGTGGTTGGCAAGGACGGCAAGGTGTCGCATCGCGACGTGACCACCGTCGGCACGCATGACGTGGACGACGTGGTAACGGCTGGCCTGGACGCTGGCGACCAGGTAATCGTCTCGGGGCTGCAGACCGTTCAGGTGGGCGGCAGCGCCAAGACCGAGCCGTGGCACCGGCCCGCGGCCGCCGCGCAACTCACCGGCGCCGCCGCAGCCTCGGTCAAAGCCGCCGACGGGCAGTAGCGAGATCTCCTGATGTCGAATTTCTTCATCGATCGCCCCATCTTTGCGTGGGTGATCGCCATCCTGATCACGCTGGGCGGCGTACTCGCCATCGACAACCTGGGCGTGCAGTCCTACCCCAACATTGCACCGCCGCAGGTGTCCGTCGTCACCAAGTACCCCGGCGCCAGTTCCAGCACGGCCGAAGGTTCGGTGACGGAGGTGATCGAGCAGCAGCTCACCGGCATCGACAACCTGCTGTATTTCAACTCGTCCACGGCCTCCAACGGCCGGGTGGCCATCACCCTGACTTTCCGGCCCGGGACGAATCCCGACATTGCCGCCGTGCAGACGCAGAACCAGGTGACGCGCGCCGAGCCGCGCCTGCCGCCGGCGGTGCTGGCGCAGGGCATCGTGGTCGCCAAGGCCAATCCCGACACGCTGATGGCGGTGGCGCTGCGCTCCGACAACCCGTCCATCGACCGCAATCGCTTGAACGACATCGTGGCGTCACAGGTGCTGAACCCGATTTCGCGTGTTCCGGGCGTTGGCACCACGAATCAGTTCGGTGCCGAATACGCCATGCGTATCTGGCTCAATCCGGCCAAGATGCATGGCTACGGCCTGTCGGCAACGGACGTCATCAACGCCTTGCAGACGCAGAACATCCAGGTGGCCGCGGGCACGCTGGGCGCCGATCCGGCGGTGAAGAACTGGGGCTTCACCGCCAACGTCGCAGGCGAGGATCTGTTTTCGACACCGGAACAGTTTCTCGACATCATCCTGCGCGCCAATCCCGATGGCACGGTGGTGAAACTGGGCGATGTCGCCACCGCCGATTTCGGCCCCCAAGGCTACGGCTTCGACACCAGCTACGACGGCAAGCCTGTCGGCGCGTTTGCCATCCAGACCCTGCCCGGCGCCAACGGATTGGATGTGGCCAAGGCGGTGCGCGCCGAAATGGCCAAGCTGCAAGTGGGCTTCCCCGAAGGGGTGAGCTGGTTCGTGCCCTACGACACCACCACCTTCATCACGATTTCCATCGAAGACGTGCTCACCACGCTGGTCGAGGCCTTGATCCTCGTATTCCTGGTGATGCTGGTCTTCCTGCAGAACTTCCGCGCCACCATCATTCCGGCCATCGTGATTCCAGTGGCGCTCCTGGGCGCGTTCATCGGCATGGACGCGCTCGGCTTCACCATCAACCAGCTCAGCTTGTTCGGCATGGTGATGGCCATCGGCATCGTCGTCGACGATGCCATCGTCGTGATCGAGAACATCGAGCGCATCATGACCGAGGAGGGCCTGTCGCCCCGGGACGCGGCGCGCCAGGGCATGAAGGAAATTTCGGGCGCGGTGGTGGCGATCACGGCGGTGCTGCTGGCGGTGTTCGTGCCGTCGGCCCTGCAGACGGGATCGACCGGGATCATTTACCGGCAATTCGCCTTGACGATCGCGGTGTCGATGTTCTTTTCTGCGTTCCTGGCGCTCACGTTCACGCCGGCGCTGTGCGCGGCTTACCTGAAGCCGACGCACGAGCGCAAAAAGAACGTCTTCTTCCGCAAGTTCAACACCTTGTTCAACTGGACGCACAACACGTACGTCGGCCACGTCGCGCACGCGGTGCACCACGCGCCGCGCTGGATGATGGTGTTCGTCGTGGTCGCGGTGCTGGCTGGCTTTCTTTATGCCCGGCTGCCGGGCAGCTTTCTGCCGCAGGAAGACCAAGGCTACCTGTTGGCGATGGTGCAATTGCCGCCTGGTGCGACCAAGCAGCGCAGCGAAGCCGTGATGAAGCAGGTCTGGGGTGTGCTGCAGAAGAACCCTGACGTCGAGCATTCCATGCAGATCATTGGTTTCAGCCCGGTTGGTTCGGGTGAGAACAACGGCATGGCGTTCCTGCAGCTCAAGGACTGGAGCCAGCGCAAGTACACCGCGGAGCAACTGATTCCGCGCCTGAACGCACAACTGCACAAGGAAATTCGCGACGCATCCATCGTCGTCGTCAATTTGCCTACGGTGCACGGTCTCGGGCAATTCGGCGGCTTCGACATGTACCTAGAAGACACCGGCGGCCTGGGGCGCGAAGCGCTCGGCCAGGCGCTGCAGACGGTTGTGGCCAAGGCCAAGCAGGACAAGGTGCTGGTGAACGTGCGCCCGAACCAGTTGCCGCCCGCGCCGCAGCTTGATTTCACGATCGACCGCGTGCAGGCCGCATCCATGGGACTTTCGGCCACCGATGTGGCCAACGCGGCCAGCCTGATGCTGGCGCCCACCAACGTCGGCCAGATGTTTGCCGAAGGGCGCGTGAAGTTCGTGGTGGCGCAGGCGGCCGCCCCGTTCCGCATGGACCGCGCGGCGTTTGGCGATTTCTACACGCCCAGCAGCACGCAGAAGAACGCCGACGGCACGCCCGCCATGATTCCGATTTCCAGCGTCATCAAGAGCCACTGGGATCTTGTTTCACCGTCGCTCGCGCGCTTCAACGGCAATCCGGGCATCGAGGTCGTGGGCGACGCCGCGCCCGGTTTTGCGTCGGGCCAGGCCATGGATGCCATGCAGAACATCGTCACGCACGATCTGCCGCGCGGTTTCAGCTTCGACTGGACCGGCCAATCATTCGAGGAAGTGGAATCGAGCAGCGGCGCGGCCATGCTGATGGCGCTGTCTATTCTGGTGGTGTTCCTGGCGCTGGCGGCCTTGTACGAAAGCTGGTCGGTGCCGATTGCCGTCCTGCTGATCGTGCCGCTGGCACTGCTGGGAACAGTGCTGTTCACCATGGGGCGTGGGCTTTCCAACGACGTGTTCTTCAAGATCGGGCTGGTCACCGTGATCGGTCTCGCGGCGAAGAACGCCATCCTGATCATCGAATATGCCGTGGCGGCCCGACACGAAGGCAAGACCTTGCGTGAAGCGGTCATCACGGCGGCGCGGCTGCGCTTCCGCCCCATCCTGATGACGTCATTCGCTTTCATCCTGGGCGTGTTTCCGCTCTTCATCTCCAGCGGCGCCGGGGCCAACGCGCGCCACGCCATCGGCACCGGCGTGATCGGCGGCATGCTGTTTGCCACCATCTTCGGTCTGCTGCTGGTGCCGGTGTTCTACGTGATCGTGCGGCGCATCGTGGGCGACAAACTGGATGGGGATGGCGCGGCGCAAGGGAATCCGGCCGCCAAGGAATAGATTGGTTGCTCAGCGCGGGAGGGCTGCTCGAAGGCCATCGATGCTGGGGCGAGGAACGCTCCGCGATTGAGCGGGCTGCAGAGAAGTTCGACGCATTTCAAGGGCGCACTGTCGCAACGTGGGGGCCGCGTCTTGGCTGGCCCCGATCGTGGGGCGCCGTCAGGGATTCATGGCGCCCCGCGGCATGTCGGGCATTGCGGCGCCTGGAGGCATCGCAGCGGCGCCCTCGACGGCGCACGCGGCCGAAAATCCCTGACCGTTGGTCAGCGTGAAATCGATCCGGGCCGTGTCGCCTATCTTGAGTTCGGCCCGGGGTTGTTCCAGCATCAAGTGGTAGTGCCCCGGTGCGAACGTGATTTCACCGCCGGCCGCGACCGTCAGATCGTGCGCCATCGACATCGAGCTCACGCCGTTGCTTTCGGTGGTCTCGTGCATCATGACGGCGCCGTAATCGGGTGAGCGCGCACTCTCGAGCACGATCGCATGGCTGCCGTTGTTGTGCACGGTCAGATAGCCTGCCGATGGTATCGGCGCCGGGAGTTGGCGAATCCAGCAGCCCGTGGCGACCACGGACCCGCCCTGTGCGCTTGCGGTCGCGGCATCGGCGTGTGAGGCGGCCGCCATGTCCATCGACGGCATGTCGCCCGGCGGCATTGCGTGGATCAATATCGCGGTGACGCCGATGACGGCCAGTCCCAGCAGGCCTTCGATCAGCACCGCGCGTGCGCACGAGCGCAACACCTCGGCATCGGTGCGAACCGAAGCGGCATGGAGCCGCTGCAGCCACCGCGCGATCATGCGGGTTCTTGCACTCGCGCCGGATGCCGCCTGGAGCGACGGCAGCTTCACGTAGCGGTTGTGCGCGCCAATGCCGATCATGGTCAGCACCAATGCAAGCTTCACGGTCAGGAGGGCGCCGTAACGCGTGGTCCACAACGCGTGCACCGATCCCAACTGCTGCACGGCGCTGTACGCGCCACACGCCACCAGCACCGCCAGCGCGATGCCGGACAGCGTCGACAGGCGCTGAAAAACACCCAGTCCCATGGCGCTTCCGGTTTTCGGGTCGCGCAGCAAGTGGGGGAATACGGCCAGCGTCATGCCGAACAGGCTGCCCACCCAGGTGGCGGCGGCCATCAGGTGCAGCCAGTCGACCCACACCGCGAGGGTGAAGTCACCATGGTCGGCCGGGTGGCCGGTATCGCTGCGCGTGAGTGCGATCACTGCGGCCGCGAGCAGCATCCACTCGGCGGCGGCGCGGTTGGAACGTGGCTGGCGCGCGCCCAGGCTCCAGGCGAGCCACAGCACCGCGAGCGCCGGCAGGCGCCACAGCCAGACATGGCCGAAATGGGTTGCGGTGATGGCCGGTCGCAAGTCCTGCCACAGCTCGGCCCACGCGCCGCCGTTCAGTTCCAGTGTGCGCGAAAGCAGGATGCCGAAGCTCGCCAGCGTCGCGAGCGCCAGCGCGCCACCGAGCATGGAATGCAAGCGCGGCCCCAGCGCCGTGTCCGCAGCGCGCGGCACCACCGCGAGCCGGCATGCGATCGTGCCGACAAGCGCGATCAGCATCGCGATGTCGAACGCGCTCAGGGCAATCGAGATCGGCGTCGCGGCCTCACTTCACGGTAAAAGTGAAGTGCCCTTCGGTGTGGTGACCATCGTGCGCGATCACGCTCCAATGAACCGTGTACTGACCCGGCGCAAGCGTCTCGGGGATGTCGGTCTCGAGCAGCGCCTGGTCCGCCGCGTCGACTTTGCCCTTACCTCTGCTGACGGCGCCGCCGACGGCGTTGGTGACAATCAAGGTCGAAAACACCGGCTCGATCTCACCGTTGAACCAAACCTTCACCTGGGGTGGTGACGAATCGACGATTGCGCCGACGTGCGGCAAGGAATTATCGGGAAAGGCGTGCGCCCACGCGGGCGCCGCCGCGGCGCATGCCAAGGCGAGTGCCGCAACCAATGCAAGAAGACGCATCGAAACCCCCAACCGCTCAGTGGAACATCGGCGCGCCGAAGCCATGGGGCGCCAGGTCGTCGAGATAGAAATCGAGGCCCACCATGAAGCCAACCGAATGGCCGGTGCGCCGGTTCAACGGCACCATGAGTTCGGCGCCCAGTTGGAAGTACTTGCCGACCCAAATCACGCCCGGGGAAAGGTAGCCCGTGACCTGGCCGTGGCAGCCTTGGTCGAGGCACGTCTGCGTGCTCAGTTCCACGATCGGAATCATTCTGTCGAATGGCGCTTTGAAGCCTGCGTATTTCACGAAATTCTGCAGGTATGGGATGCTGTATTGCAGCGACAGGTTCAAATTCAACGTGCGTGGCTGCGACGACATGTCGGGCAAGTCGAAGCCCACGCCGCCGGTGATCGCAAACGGCCGCAGCCATTGCGCGCTCGCATTCCCCAAACCCTGGCCGAAATTGAATTCGGGCGACCAGGTGGAGAAATCGTCACGCAGGGCCTGGCTGCCGGTATTCGCGAAGCGGCGGCTGAGCGTGAGCGACCCCAGCGACTCGGTTTTGGGATTGTTGTAGGCCTGCCACGCGCCGCCGAAGCTGACGTTGCCCCACCCATGCTGCGTGGGCGAACCCGACGAATTGACGCCGAGGTAATCGGTGCTGGCGGTGATCGAGAAGTTCTGCGTGACGGGCTTGGTGACGGAAATGCCGAAATCGTTCTGGCTGCCGTCGTCGCTGCCGACGTGACTGAAGGTCATGGGAAGCTCGGCGCCGATGCCGGGGTCGTCGAACGTCAGGGTCGATGGGAACAGCCGCTGGCCGGCGATGGCGTGTGCGTCTGCCGATGGCGGGGCCGAAACAACCAACAATACGGACGCGACCGCCACCCACAGCGGTCGCCACGATGTGCGAGAAATTGACATGGGGCGTGACTTTAGCCCTCATTCGCGCAGCACCGCCCGCGCATAATGGAAACGGTCGATTCCTGAGCCTCATCCGCGCTTGCGTCAACTTCCTGTTTCTCGCTCACGTGACGTGTCGCCGCCGCGCGCCGTGTGGCCGCCCGGGCGCGCCGGCATCGTGCTGGATGCGAACGGACTGACCTGCCGCGTGGAAAGCCGGCTGCTTTGGAGCGACCTGGCACTGCGTTTGATTGCGGGCGAGCGCCTCGGCGTCACTGGTCCGTCGGGCAGCGGCAAGACCATGTTGTTGCGCGTGTTGTGCGGGCTGGAGCCGATCGCGCAAGGGACGATCACGTTTCGCGAACGACCGCTCGACGCGTGGGCCATGCCTGAGTACCGCGCGCGCGTGATGTACGTGCCGCAGCGCCCGCTGCTGCGCGAAGGCAGCGTGCAGCAGGCGCTGCGCGCGCCATTCGCGTTTCGCGTGCACAGCCGGTCGGCGTGGGACGCGGGCAGCATCAGCGAATGGCTGGCGCGGTTCGGCCGCGACGGAGCGTTCCTGCGGCAGCGCTGCGAGCGCCTGTCGGGCGGCGAAACGCAAATCCTGGCGCTGGTACGCGCGCTGGCGCTGGCGCCGCAGGTGCTGTTGCTGGACGAGCCCACGGCGTCGATGGATCGTGAAGCCGCCGCTGCCGCCGAACGCCTGATCGGCGACTGGCTGCATGCCCGCGCCGATCGCGCTTGCCTCTGGGTGAGCCACGACGAGGCACAACTGGCGCGCACCTGCGACCGCTTGCAGGCCATCGCATGATCCCAAATCCGGCGGTCGACCGCTTGTGATTCCCTTGAGACCTGCATGAACACTCGCTTTGACTGCTTCGATCATGCTCACCATAAAAGTGAACAGCGCTATGCACCCGCCAGTGCCGCGCTTGACGCGCCATGCGGCGTTGCTCCTCCTTGCGGGCACGAGCCCGCCGCGTCGTCGCGTCTTGCCTGGCACGCCAATCCCGACTCTGCCGGGCACATTCAACTGCCGGATTTAGGATGAACGCGCCGGCCTACATCCAGCTTGGGCCGCTGCAGCTTGCGCTGGCGGCAGCGCTGATCGTCATCAACCTCGGCATTTCGGTCTGGCTACGGCTCGGCCTGGCGCGCAACCTGCTCGTCGCCAGCGCGCGCATGGTGGTGCAGTTGCTGCTGGTGGGCTTCATCCTGGACGCCATTTTTGCGTTGCGCACGCCGTGGCCGGTGCTGGGCATCGGCCTGGTGATGGCGGCGCTCGCGGGCTGGACCGCGGTGCGCCGCACGCGCCGGCGCTTTCGGGGGATTTTCTGGGACAGCCTGCTATCCATTCTCGGTGCGTCGTTCGTTGTGACCGGGATCGCGCTCGTCGGCGTGATCCACGTGCGCCCGTGGTTCCTGCCGCAGTACGCCATACCGCTGTTGGGCATGGTGCTCGGCAACCTGCTCACCGGCGTGTCGCTCGCGCTCGACCGCTTCATGGAAACCGTGGTGCGCGAAGCCGGCGCCGTCGAAGCCGATCTGGCACTGGGCGCCACGCGCTGGGAGGCGGCGCACCCGCTCGTGGCGGACGCGCTGCGCACCGGCCTGATTCCTACCATCAACGCGATGATGGTCATGGGCCTGGTGAGTCTGCCCGGCATGATGACCGGGCAAATGCTGGCCGGCGCCGCGCCCGCTTCCGCCGTGCGCTACCAGATCGTGATCATGTTCGTGATCGCGGCGACCACGGCGCTGGGCACGCTGGCAGTCTGTGCGCTGGCGTTTCGCGCCCTGTTCAATGCGCGGCACCAGTTGTGTCTGGAGCGGTTGCGCACCGTGGAGCGCAAGCGGCTCTGATTGTGCGCCGACCGGTGCGACGAAAAATGACGTCACCGCGTTCGCGGCGTCATGACGGCGGCTTCACCGTCATGACCTGTTCATGGCCGCCGTGGTGGCCGTCATTGAAGCGCAGCGAAGTCATGCCGCAGCGCAGCGGAGGCGGTCATCACCGCGGTGGTTCACTGTGGGCACGCCATAGCGTGCCTGGCGTGGCGCTCAATCGTGCGTCGGCGCCGAATCTTCGGCAGCCGGCAAGCGCAACACCATGCGCAGTCCGCCGAGCGGTGATTCGAGCGCCTGCACGTGGCCGCCGTAGGTCTCGGCCAGCGTGCGCACGATGTCGAGCCCGAGGCCCGCGCCCGGGCGGCGTTCGTCGAGCTGCACGCCGCGCTCGAACATGCGCTCGCGCGCCATTGCGGGGATGCCGGGGCCGTCGTCGTCCACGGTCACTTGAAGTGTGTCGCCTGCACGCTGCACGTCCACCCGCACGCTCTGGCGCGCCCATTTGCCGGCGTTGTCGATCAGGTTGCCGAGGAGTTCGTACACGTCCTGTTCTTCGCCGCGGAACGCAGCATCCTGCGCGTCCGGCGCGAGCTCGAATGAAATGCCGCGCCCGCCGTGCAGCCGCGCCATGGTGCGCAGCAGGGCACGCAGCGGCTTCAACACCGGCGTCGCCAGGCCCGTCGCGCGTACGGCGGCTGCGGCGCGCGTGCGCGCGAGGTGGTAGTCCACCTGGCGGCTCGCGGCTTGCGTCTGTTCGCGCACCAGTTGTGCGAGCGGCGTGTTTTCATGCGCGGCCGCGTTTGCGAGGATGGCAAGCGGCGTGTGCACCGCGTGCGCCAGGTTGCCGGCCTGGGTGCGCGCGCGCTCCACCATGTCGGCGTTTTCTGCGAGCACGTGGTTGAACTCGGTAACCAGGGGTTCGAGTTCTTGCGGAAAGGGGCCGGCCAGTTCCTTCGCTTGCCCCTGGCGCACGGCGGCGAGCCGTTCACGCAGTGCTTTCAAGGGTCGCAGCGCCAACTGCAGCTGCAGCGCGACGGCGATCGCGAGGCCCAGCGCCAGGATCGCCAGCGCCGCGAGCAGCAGGCGCGTGAAGCGCTGCAGCGGTTCGGCCAGGAACGCCTGGTCGCCAGCCACCACGAGGCGCAGCGGCGGTGCGCCGTCTTCGGGCAGTTGCACCACGCGCGCCACCGCCAGCAGCCGCTGATGTTGCGGGCCTGCGAGGTGCAGCACGCCATAGCCCTCGCGCGGGTAGAGCACCGGCGCCGGCGGCAGCGCAAGCGCCTGGTCCCAGAGCGAGCGCGAGCGCGCCAGCGCCGCTGCGGGCAGGTCGCCCAGGCGGTCGATTTGCCAGTAAAGGCCGGATAGCGGCTGCTCCAGGCGCGCGTCGGACACCATGGGCGTGACCGTCACGTGCCCGCCCGGTTCCCAATCCACCGCGGCGCTCAGGCGGTCGAGCTGCATCACCAGCTGCGCCTGGAACTGCTGTGTGATGTGCTCCAGAAACAGGGCGCGCAAGCCCCAGCCGGCCACTGCAATGCTCACGACCACCCACGCGAGCGTGCCCGCGAGCAGTCGCAGGCGCAGGGAATGGCCAGGGAATTTCATGCGCGGGCGCCGGGGTCCACCAGCCGGTAGCCGAGGCCGCGTACGGTTTCTATGCTGCCTTCGGGCAGCTTCTTGCGCAGGCGCCCGACGAACACTTCGATGGTGTTGGAATCGCGGTCGCCGTCCTGCGGATAAATGTGCTCCGAGAGCTCGGTGCGCGACAGCACTTCGCCCTTGCGCTGCATCAGGAGCGACAGCAGCTTGAATTCGTGACCGGTGAGCGCCAGCGGCTCGCCGTCCACCAGCACGCGCGCCTGGCGCGTGTCCAGCCAAATGCTGCCGCACTGCCACTCGGCGCTGCCGTGCGGCCCCGCGCGCCGCAGCAGCGCGCGCAGGCGCGCGAGCAGCTCTTCCATGTGGAACGGCTTGGCGAGATAGTCGTCGGCGCCGGCATCCATGCCGGCCACTTTTTCCTGCCAGGCGCTGCGCGCCGTCAGGATCAGCACCGGCATGTTGCGCCCGGCAGCGCGCCAGCGGCGCAATACCGAGAGGCCGTCGAGCACCGGCAGGCCGAGGTCGAGCACGACGGCGTCGAAATCTTCCACTTCGCCCAGGTAATGCGCTTCGCGACCGTCGCCCGCGCCTTCGACCGTGTGGCCCGCGGCGCTGATGGCTTGCACGAGTTGCGTGCAGAGCGTGGGTTCGTCTTCGACCACCAGGATGCGCATCAGTCGCCATCCCGGTCGTCGCCGTGGCCCGTGCCTTTGCGCTTGACGCTCAGGACGTGGCCGTCGACCGCATCGACCTTGAGTTTGACGATGCGGCCATCGGGCTGCAGCAGGCGGATTTCGTAAATGAAGCGGCCGTCGTCGTGCTCGAACTCGATTTTCAGCACCTGGCCCTGATAGTCGTGTTCGACCTTGGCAAGCACGGTGCCGAGCGGCAGTACGTCACCGCGCTCCAGCGCCTGGCGCGCCAGTTCGTGGTCGCTGGGCTCGGCCACGGCGGCGGCGGTGACGAGCGCGCCCGCGCAGGCGAGCACGACCGACGCCGCCAGGATGGTCCGGCGCGGCAAATGCGTCCGCGGTGCGTTCATGCCCGGGATTTTTACCGAGGGCGGGATGAACGGCAGATGAACGCGCGCTTCAGCTTGCGTTCACCCGGGCTTTTCAAGAATGCGTTCCAAGGCCTGGCGCGGTGTCGGGCCGTGGACTTTTCAAGGAGTGACCATGACGTTTCATTCAAATCCCATTCACGCTGTGCTGGCCATGCTGATCGCGGGCTCCGCGCTGGCGTTCTGGGCTGCGCAAGCGCAGACCGCTGCACCCGCCCAGGCTACGCAGACGGTTGCGGCGCCCGCCGCGCCGCAACTCACCATTCGCGACATCTACGACCGGCTGGAAGCAGCGGGCTATCGCGACATCCGCGAAATCGAATTCGACGATGGCCGTTACGAAGTCAAGGCGCAGAACGCCAAGGGCGAGCGCGTCAAGCTGAAAGTCAACGCCGCCACAGGCGCGGTCGAGCAGGAGCGGGTGCACCGCTGATTTCCTGTGGGCGGTACGCCGCCGCCCTCCAATGAATTTCCTAGGGAGCATCATGCAAACGCGCAACACCTATCACTCGGCGCTCATTGGCATCCACTGGCTGACCGTGGTGCTGATCGCCGCCGCCTACGCCCTCATCGAGTTCCGCGGCATCTTTCCCAAGGGAACCGGCGCGCACGACCTGATGAAGACCTGGCACTTCATGCTGGGCCTCACGGTCCTGGCGCTATTGCTGGCGCGCATTCCGCTGCGCCTGGCGTTCCGCGCGCCGCCCACTACGCCGGAGCCGCCGGTGTGGCAGGAACGGCTCGCGGGCGCCATGCATCTGGCGCTCTATGCCTTCCTGGTCGTGATGCCCATCCTCGGTTGGCTCACGCTGAGCGCCAAGGGAACGCCGATTCCCTTCTTCGGGCTGGAATTGCCGGTGCTGCTTTCACCCGACAAGGGGCTGGCGAAGAACCTGGAAGGCATCCACGAGTGGATCGGCAACCTGGGCTACTGGCTGATCGGCCTGCATTCGGCCGCGGCGCTGTTCCACCACTACGTGTTGCGCGACGACACCTTGCGGCGCATGGGGTTCAAGCGCAAACCGGCGAAGCGGCTCGGCCGATCGTTGGAAGCGACGCGGTCGTGATCCGCGAGCGCATGCCCGTAACCATCGAGCCCCGGTGGAATCTTTCGGATTCCGCCGGGGCTCGATGCGTTTTCGGAATGGATGCTGAAGGCTACGGCAAACGCACGCTCACCTGCGCCGGAATTGCCACCTCATCGCAGTTTTTCCCCGGCCCGACGCGATGCACTTCCAGGAAGTCGCAACGCTGGTCGAGCGCGATCATCGGATGGTGCCAAGTGCCGCGGTGGTAGTTGACGCCCTGCTTGCCGGTCGCGATGAACGCGCGCAGTGAGGCGACTGTCGGCGGATCGCCCGCGGGCGCGACCACCACCAGGTAGCGCTGGCCATCGACCGGCGTGAACACCTGGCTGCCGAGCGGATGGCGCTCCATCAGGCGCAGCGGCACCGGCAGCGCTTCGGGCGCGCAGGTGACGCGGCTGACGCCGGCGTGGCCGCCTTCGGCGGTGACGTCGATCCGCGCCAGATCCAGGTAGCGCCAGCCCTTGCCCTGGTTGATCGGAATCGGCTCGCCGACCGATTCGATCACGTCACCGTAGGGCGCAAAGGCTTCCGCGGTGAGCGGCGCGGCGGTCAGCGTGACTTTTTCCAGCGTTGCAGTCGAGGTCATGGAAGAGTTCCTTGTGTCGGGATAGCGATGCAAGCGTCTCAAGCCTTGTACGCGTGCACTTTGCGCCAGTGGCGCGCGATCTGCTCGCGCGTGCAGATCCAGGCGCCGTCGTGGCTTTTCACGTAGTCGATGAAGCGCTTCAGCGCCGCGGTGCGCGCCGGCCGGCCGCTGATGCGGCAGTGGATGCCGCAGGACATCATCTTGGGTGAGGTTTCGCCTTCGGCGTAGAGCGTGTCGAACGCGTCCTTCATGTAGGTGAAGTACTGCTCGCCCGAGTTGAAGCCTTGCGGCGCGACGTAGCGCATGTCGTTGGTGTCGAGCGTGTACGGCACGATCAGTTGCGGCTTGCCCTTGACCAGCTCCCAGTAGGGCAGGTCGTCGTTGTACGAATCGGCGTCATAGAGGAAGCCGCCGTAATCGGCCACCAGGCGGCGCGTGTTCGGGCTGTTGCGGCCGGTGTACCAGCCCACGGGGCGCTTGCCGGCGAGCTTGGTGATGGTTTCCACGGTCCTGGCGATGTGCTCGGCTTCTTGCGTTTCGCCCATGTACTGGTAGTTGATCCAGCGCCAACCGTGGCAGGCGATCTCGAAGCCGGCATCGAGCATGGCCGGAACCACGGCGGGGTTCTGCTCCAGCGCCAGGCCGACCGCGAAGATCGTGGCGGTGATTTCTTCTTCCTTGAACAGGCGCAAGAGGCGCCAGAAGCCGGCGCGGCTGCCGTATTCGTACAACCATTCCATGCTCATGTGGCGCTGGCCCTGCAAGGGCGGCGTGCCGACCATCTCGGAAATGAAGCTCTCGGCCGCCGGATCACCGTTCAGCACGCAGTTCTCGGCGCCTTCTTCGTAGTTGATGACGAACTGCACCGCCACGCGCGCCTTGTTCGGCCACTTGGCGTTGGGTGGATTGGCGCCGTAGCCGATCAGGTCGCGTGGCTGGTGCAGGGGAGAGACGGGACTTCCATTCATGAACGACTCCTTTTCATGCGCAGTGTCTGGTGCGTTTTCGTGTTGAATGCGCTGGTTGTACCAAATTCCACAAAACGCCGGCACACCGTGGAGCGCTGCGTAGCCGCTCCAAAAGAAGCGGTGCGTCAAGTGCCGTTTGGGATGACCGCCCGCGCTGCGCTGCGGGGCATGACCTCGCTGCGCTTCAATGACCGGCGCTTCCGCGCCCATGACCCAAGTCATGGCAGCAAAGCTGCCGTCATGCCGTCGCACGACGGCGACGGCATTTCGTCATGCCGTCCGCCGCAAACGGCGGGTGCGGCTACCGCGGCGGCGTCATGTCTTCGACATAGCCCGGTCCGCCCAGTTGTCGCATCTGCCGTTCTATCCACGCGCTGCGGCGCAGCACGTAAGCGCTCGGGCGATCGACATGCAGGACCCGAGGATTGGGCAGCACGGCGGCCAGCCGCGCGGCCTGCGCCGGACCCAGGCGCGCCGGCGGCGTATGGAAATACGCGGCGCTGGCGGCGCCCACGCCATAAATGCCGTTGCCGAACTCGGCGATGTTCATGTACACCTCGAGGATGCGCCGCTTCGGCCACGTGAGTTCGAGCAGGACGGTGAAGTAGGCCTCGATGCCCTTGCGCACGAAGCTGCGGCCGTTCCAGAGAAACAGGTTCTTGGCGGTCTGCTGGCTGATCGTGCTGGCGCCGCGCAGGCGCGCGCCGTCGTCGGCCGCGGCGATCGCCTGGTTGATGGAGTCGAAATCAAAGCCGTGGTGGTAGGGAAACTTCTGGTCTTCGCTGGCGACCATCGCGAGCGGCACCCAAGGCGATATCTGGCCCCACGGCACCCAGCGCTGGCGCAGCTTGAAATTCTTTTCGCCATCGACCCACGCGGACACGTGGCGCTCGACCATGACGGCCGAGGTCCATGGCGGAATGAAGCGCAGCAGCAGCACCGCCGACCAGGTGATCGCCAGCCAGGCGAGCGCCGCGTAGCCCAGCGCGCGCAGCGGTCTGCGCCAGAGCGGTCGATGGGGTGCGCGAGACATGGGTGGGCGTGCGTCCGTGCAGTCGTGCCGGCCGCTGCGTGCTTCGGTTCACGCGTGGCCTCGGCGGCGGCTGAAGTGCGCACCCGATCCGAATGTCCGATGCGCTTTTTGCCGGATGCCGGCGTTGCGGGCCAGCGCGCCGGGATCAGCCGTGAATCGTGAGCGCCGGATGGCGGCTCATGTCCTTGTACAGCAGGTAGCGGAACGGTCCCGGCCCGGCGGTGTAGCAGGCCTGCGGGCAGAAGGCGCGCAGCCAGAGGAAGTCGCCCGGCTCCACTTCCACCCAGTCCTCGTTCAGGTTGTAGACCGCCTTGCCCTCGAGCACGTACAGGCCGTGCTCCATCACGTGCGTTTCCTGGAACGGAATCACGCCGCCCGGCTGCAGCGTGACGATGGTCACGTGCATGTCGTGCGCCACGTCATTGGTGTCGATGAAGCGCGTCGTGCCCCAGACGCCATTGCAGTCGGGCATGAGCTGCACGTCGTGCTCGTCGTCGTGCGTGACGAAGCTCTTCGGCGGCTCGATGCCGTCGACGTAGCTGTAGCGCTTGCGCACCCAGATGAACTGCGCCGGCTCCTTGCCGCCATGGCTCAGGCTCCAGCGCGATCTGGGGCCGATGAAGACGTAGCTGCCGGGTTTCAGGGTGTGGCGCTTGCCATCCAGCGTGAGTTTGGGGTTGCCCTGGAGCACGAACAGCACGCCTTCGGCGTCGGGGTCGGGCTCTGGCTGGTCGCTGCCGCCGCCGGACGACACCTCCACCACGTATTCGGCAAAGGTTTCGGCAAAGCCTGAAAGCGGTCGTGCCAAGACCCAGAAACGCGTGTTTTTCCAGTGCGGCAGGCGCGTGGTGACGATGTCGCGCTGCACGCGTGCCGGAATCACGGCGTACGCGGTCTTGAAAACCGAGCGGTCCATCGTGAGCGCGGTTTGCGGCAGCAGTCCGGCGGGTGGCGTGGCGTAAGTGCGTTTGGCCATGGGATTCGATGTGATGAAGGCAGGTTTGAACGCTGAGAAGCGTCGTAGCATACCGCGTCGATCGGCCGCCGGACACGGCGATCGCGCCGGCTTCGCAGGTCTCTGCGCGGTGCGTGTGGCAGGCCGCGGCGGGTCGCGCTGCCGCAACGCGATCGCTAAGATGGCGGCCGCGCCCGAACAGGCGGGGCCGTCATCCGGTCTGCGCCCGACGCGGGCGCGACGGCAGGGGAGGCGCCGGCGCTGCTGGCTTCAGCGCGCGGGCGTGGAACGCCCCGGCCGTATCCCCATTCACGATGCCTGCGGTTGCCGCGGGCGCAGGGTGCATTCAATGCAAGTCAAGGCAAACGGTATTCATCTCGAAGTCGAGGATTCGGGCGGCAACGGCCCGGCCGTGCTGCTCATCATGGGCCTCGGCATGCAACTGATCGGCTGGCCGGCCGGACTGGTCGACGAGCTCGCGCAGGCTGGCTACCGCGTGGTGCGCTTCGACAACCGCGACGCCGGGCTGTCGCAATCATTCGCGTCGTTTCCGCAGCCCAACATGATGTGGACGTTTCTGCGCTACCGGCTGGGAATGAAGATTCCGACCGCGTACAGCCTGGGCGACATGGCGCAGGATGCCCTGGGCGTGTTGGATGCGCTCGGCATCGCGCAGGCGCACGTCGTCGGTGCCAGCATGGGCGGGATGATCGCGCAGCGCGTCGCCATCGCCGGGCCGACGCGCGCGCTCAGCCTCACCAGCATCATGAGCAGCAGCGGCGCGCGGCGCTTGCCGGGGCCCCGGCGCAAAGTCGCCAGGGCCATGATGCAACGGCCGACCAAGGGCGACACGCTGGCGGCCATCAACCAGGCGGTGAAATTCTTCCAGTTGATCGGCAGCACGCGCCTGGCGGATCCGGTCGAGGAGTTGCGCGTGCAAATGACGGCGGCGCTGACCCGGGCCTACAACCCTGCGGGTACGCAGCGGCAAATGCTGGCGATCGCGGCCGATGCCGGGCGCGCAACTGAATTGGCGCGCATCAGTTGCCCCACGCTCGTGATCCACGGCCGTGACGATCCGCTGGTGCCGCTGCCGTGTGGCGAGGACACCGCGCGCCGCATTCCCGGTGCGCAACTGGCGGTGATCGACGGCATGGGGCACGACCTGGCGCGCGGCGTGGTGGCGCAAGTGATGCCGCTGATGTTGAGTCATTTCGAGCGCAGTTCGGCGGCGCGCACGCAAGCGGAGGCGGCGTGATGGCGGAAGACGTCAAGGAAGCGCTGCACGGCAGCGCGCTCGGCAAGGCCACCACCTACGCGGACCAGTACGACCCCGGCCTGCTGTATCCGATTGCGCGCCAGCCGCAGCGCGCCGCCATGGGCCTGGCCGAAGGCGCGGCGCCGTTTTTCGGCGCCGATTTGTGGACCGCGTACGAGCTCTCGTGGCTGAACCGGCGCGGCAAGCCGCAAGTGGCGATCGCGCGCCTGATGGTGCCGTGCGAAAGCGCGTATTTGATCGAGAGCAAATCGTTCAAGCTCTACCTGAACAGCTTCAGCGGCAGCGCGTTTGCCGACCCGGCCGACGTGCGCGAGCGCATCGCGCGCGACGTCAGCGCAGCGTTGTGGCACGGCGGGCCGGTGCGCGCCAGCGCCGCGGTGCAACTGCTGCTGCCCGACGATTTCGAGCGCGAAAAAGTCCGCCCGCTGGCGGGATTGGACTTGGATCGTCTGGACATCGAATGCACCCACACGGCGCCGGCGCCCGAGTTGCTGACCGCCGCTTTCGACGAGCAGCCGGTGCACGAGGTGCTGGCGAGCCGCCTGCTCAAGAGCAATTGCCCCGTGACCGGCCAGCCCGACTGGGGCAGCGTGCAAATCGATTACACCGGGCCGCAGATCGAACAGGGCGGGCTGCTGCGCTACCTGGTGAGCTTTCGTCACCACAGCGAATTCCACGAACACTGCGTCGAGCAGATCTTCATGGACGTTTGGCGGCGCTGCCACCCCAGTCAGCTCACGGTGTATGCGCGCTACACGCGGCGCGGCGGGCTGGAAATCAACCCCTGGCGCACCAGCCATCCCGGACCCGCCCCGCAGTCGGTGCGCACGGCACGACAATAGGCCGTCGCCCGGCACGGTCTGCGCTCTCACGCATCCGGCGGGTCGCGCAGGAATCCGCCGGAGGGAATATGAAGCGCCGTTTTTTTGGTACTGATGGCATTCGCGGCACGGTCGGCCAGGAGCCGATCACGCCCGATTTCGCATTGCGCCTGGGGCACGCGGTCGGGCGCGTGCTGAAGCGCCACGAGGCCAATCCGCTGGTGCTGATCGGCAAGGACACGCGCATCTCCGGTTACGTGCTGGAGAGTGCGCTGGAATCCGGGCTGATTTCGGCCGGCGCCAGCGTCATGTTGCTGGGGCCGATCCCGACGCCCGCCGTGGCCTACCTGACGCGCGCCCAGCGCGCCGACCTGGGCGTGGTCGTGAGCGCCAGCCACAACCCGTATCCGGACAACGGCATCAAGTTCTTCAGCGCGCAGGGCACCAAGCTGCCCGATGCCTGGGAGCTGGAAGTGGAAGCGGCGCTGGCCGAAGCGCCGCAGTGGGTCGGTTCCGCCGGCCTCGGGCGCGCGCAGCGCTTGGACGATGCGGCCGGGCGCTACATCGAGTTCTGCAAGAGCACGTTCGATCACACGCTCAGCTTGCGCGGGCTCAGGATCGTGGTCGATGCGGCCAACGGTGCCGCCTATCAGATCGCGCCCAAGGTGTTTCACGAACTCGGCGCCGATGTGTCCGCCATCGGCTGCACGCCCGACGGCCTCAACATCAACGACGGCGTGGGCGCCACGCATCCGCAGGCGCTGATCGCTGCGGTGCGCGAGCGCGGCGCCGACTACGGCATTGCGGTCGATGGCGACGCCGACCGGCTGCAAATGGTCGATTCCAGCGGCCGCCTGCACGATGGCGACGAGTTGCTGTACGTGTTGGCGCTGGCGCGCGCCAAGGCAGCGGGCGGTGCGCGGCCCGCGGGTTCCCTGGGCGGCGTCGTCGGCACGCTCATGACCAACCTGGCGGTGGAACAGGCGCTCGCCGCGCATGGCTTCGGCTTTGCGCGCGCCAACGTGGGCGACCGCTACGTGCTGGAAGAAATGCAGCGCCGCGGCTGGATCCTGGGCGGCGAAGGCTCCGGCCATCTGCTGGTGCTGGACAAGCACACCACCGGCGACGGCTTGATTTCCGCCCTGCAGGTGCTGCAGGCGTGCGTGCAGCAAGGCGCGTCGCTGGCTGACCTGTTGGCCGGCGTGCGGCTGTTCCCGCAAGTGCTGCTGAACGTCAAGCTGAAGCCGGGTGAGGACTGGACCCGGAACGCACGCCTAAAAGAAACCACGCACGCCGTCGAGGACGAACTCGGCACCAGCGGCCGGGTGCTGGTGCGCGCCAGCGGCACCGAACCGCTGCTGCGTGTGATGGTCGAAGCCGCCGATCCGGCGCTGGCGCGGGCGGCGGCCGAGCGCGTGGCTGCGGCCGCCTGATGGCTGGTCCACCTTGACGGCCACTCCTTCATCCCCGGGCGAAGTCAACCTGTCGGAAGTCGACGGGGTGCGTTATTTGCACTTCGGCACCGAGTGGGTGCAGGGCGCCATGCGGATCGATGCGCCGTTCGCGATCGAGCTGGAATACGTGCGCCGCATGATGGCGTGGCTGCTGTTCGTCGATGCGGATACGGTTGCCGACCGGCACGCCATGCAGCTCGGCCTGGGCGCGGGCGCCATCACCAAGTTTTGCCATCGGATCCTGGATATGCGCTGCACCGCCGTGGAAATCAACCCGCGCGTGGTCGACGTGTGCCGCGCGTGGTTCCATTTGCCGCCCGACGACGTGTGCTTGCAGGTGGTGGTCGACGATGCCGCCCATGCGATCGAGAACGCACAATGGCGAGACACGGTGGATGCGCTTGCAGTGGACATTTATGACGATGACGCCGCCGCACCGGTGCTCGACAGCGTTGAAACGTATGCGGCGTGCCGGCGCTTGCTCTCCGACTCGGGGGTTATGACCGTGAACCTGTTCGGGCGCACGGCGCAGTTCGATCGCAGCCTGGCACGCATCGCAGAGGTGTTCGGCGCGCGCGCCGTGTGGCGCTTCCGGCCGACGCGCGCGGGCAATACCATCGTTCTGGCGCAGCGCACGCCGATGCGGCCGACGCTGGCCCTGTTGCAGCAGCGGGCGCGGGCTATCGAGGCGCGTTTTGGGCTTCCGGCGCGGCGCTGGCCGCGTCTTTTGCAGGTCTTGGAACCATGATCCTGAAGCCGACAGTCGACCGCTTGTTATCGTTTGCAAAGCCGTATGAATATTGAGTTCTGTCGATTCGATGCGCTGGACCGTTCGGGTGATGGCGCCATGCACCCACCGGCGCCACGCTCGACGCGTCATGCTGCGTTGCTCGTCCCTGCGCACGCCAGTGCGCTGCCTCCTCGCGTTTTGCCTGACACGCCGATCACGGCACTGGCGGGCGCATTCAACTGCCGGATTTAGGATGAACCGAATCACTTCGAGCGTTCCCGCGCCCCACGTGCGGGCACACAAGTCCGGGCCGGTGCAGTGGCGCGACGTGGTGGAATGGCTGCGCGAGGACGGCACCATCACCGAAGCGGAAGCGCGGCGCACCATCGCGCGCTGCTCCAAGGCCGAGAGCGCCCAGCCGGCGCTTGATCGCCTGGCGGCCATCCGGATCACGAGTGCAGCCAAGGAGCAGCCGCTCGGCATCGAAGAGCTCACGCAAACGCTGGCGCGCAAGGCCGGTCTCGCGTATTTGCACATCGATCCGCTCAAGGTCGATGCCGGCAAGATCGCCGACAGCATGAGCGCGTCCTACGCCGAGCGCCATCGCGTATTGCCGGTGCAGGTGACCGAGACCGAAGTGGTGGTGGCGACCAGCGAGCCGTTCATCGACGACTGGGTGGGCGAAGTCGAGCGCCAGGCGAAAAAGCGCGTGCGCCGCGTGGTCGCCAGCCCGGCGGAAATCAAGCGCTACACGGCCGAGTTCTATGCGCTCGCGAACTCGGTGCGCGCGGCCGAGAAAAATGGCAGCGCAGCGGGCGTGTCGAGTTTCGAGCAACTGGTGGAACTGGGGCGCTCGGGCCAGCAGCTCGATCCGAATCACCAAGGCGTGATCCGCGTGGTCGACTGGCTGTGGCAATACGCGTTCAACCAGCACGCGAGCGATATCCATCTCGAGCCGCGGCGCGACCAGGGCGTGATCCGCTTCCGCATCGACGGCGTGCTGCACCCGGTGTACCAGGTGCCCACCGGCGTGATGGCGGCGATGACGGCGCGCATCAAGCTGCTGGGCCGCATGGACGTGGTCGAGCGCCGCCGGCCGCAGGACGGGCGCATCAAGACGCGCAATCCGGCGGGCGATGAAATCGAAATGCGCTTGTCCACCTTGCCCACGGCGTTTGGTGAAAAGCTGGTGATGCGCATTTTCGACCCCGACACCGCCGTCAAGGACCTGGCGGCGCTGGGCTTCAGCACGCACGACGCGCCGCGCTGGGAAGACATCACCGCGCGCCCCAACGGCATCATCCTGGTGACGGGGCCGACCGGTTCGGGCAAGACCACCACGCTCTATTCCACACTGCGGCGCGTGGCGACCGAGGCGGTCAACGTTAGTACCATCGAAGACCCGATCGAGCGCATCGAGCCCGCGCTGAACCAGACGCAGGTGCAGCCGCAGCTCGGCTTCAGCTTTGCCGAAGGCGTGCGCTCGCTCATGCGGCAGGACCCGGACATCATCATGATCGGCGAAATCCGCGACCTGGAAACCGCCGAAATGGCAGTGCAGGCGGCGCTCACCGGCCACCTGGTGTTCAGCACGCTGCACACCAACGACGCACCCTCGGCGCTCACGCGCCTGATGGAGCTGGGCGTGCCGCCGTACCTGCTGAACGCCACCATCCTGGGTGTGCTGGCGCAGCGCCTGGTGCGCACGCTCTGCCCGCAGTGCAAGCAGCCGGACGAGCGCGACATCACGCTGGAACTCGCCGACGCCGTCAAGCCGTGGAAGATCAACACCGGCCATTACCACCCGTACAAACCGGTGGGCTGCGTCGAATGCCGCATGACCGGCTACCGCGGCCGCCTCGGCATTTACGAACTGCTGGTGGTGAGCGAGGCGTTCCGCAAGCTGGTGCGCAGCAAGGAAGTCAACCTGACTGCGCTGCGCCAGCAGGCCGCAGCGGACGGCATGCGGCCGTTGCGCCTGGCGGGTGCTTTGCGCGCGGCCGAGGGCCTGACGACGCTGGAAGAAGTGATTGCGACCACGCCGCCGCTGGATTGACGCGGACGCTGCGTCGATCCGGCCATCCGTGTTCCTTTGATTTCCGTCGCCGGCTCGACGCTTGCAGCGCGCGCGCCGTGCGACCAGAATCAACGGCTTGATTGGCTCTCTTTCAGCAAGGAAACATCATGAGTTTGCTCAATTCGATTGTGGGTGCCGTGACCGGAAACCAGGGCGCCCAAGGGGGCCTGGGGAGTCTGGTGGGAGCACTTGGGAGCAATCCGCAAATCAGCCAGGTGCTGGGCGGCCTGTTGGCCAACGACGGCGAGCATGGCGGCCTCGGTGGCTTGGTGTCCAAGTTCGAACAGGCAGGGCTTGGCAACGTCATCAACTCGTGGGTGGGCAACGGCCAGAACCAGCCGGTGAGCGGCGAGCAGTTGACGCAGGTGCTGGGCTCGGGCGCAATCGGCCAGATCGCCAGCAAGCTGGGCGTGGACCCCACCCAGGCGGCGGGGCAGCTCTCTAGCATCCTGCCGACGCTGGTGAACCACCTCACGCCCAACGGCCAGGTGCCTGCGGGCGGCGCCGGCAGCACGAGCGAACTGGCGTCCCTGCTGGGCGGCTTGTTGAACAAGGCGTAGCGCACGGAAGAGCGGGTACCCCCCGCTCAGCGTTCGACGCGAACGCGTTTGATCCGGCCTGCCAGGCCTGCCGCAATCGTCACGTTGGCCTTGGGAACGCCGAACCGGCGTGCCACCAGCGCGACCAGTTCCGCGTTGGCCTTGGGAACGCCGAACCGGCGTGCCACCAGCGCGACCAGTTCCGCGTTGGCCTTGCCGTCGACAGGCGGCGCTTTCAGGCGCGCGAGCCAGGTGCCGTCGGCATCCTGTGTCAATTCCGAGATGCGCGACCCCGGTTTGACTCTGACGCAGAGCGTGAGGCTTGCCATCGCGGGTGATTGGATCGGCACGTGACCGGCAATCCTGGTGGTGCTCTGCCGGTTTCAGGGCTTCAGGTGCCAGCCGGTGCGGAAGATCCACCACACGCCGGCCAGGCACAGCGCGAGGAAGCCCAGGGTCGCGGCGACGCTGACGGCCACGTTCACGTCGGCCAGGCCGTAGAAGCTCCAGCGGAAACCCGAGATCAGGTACACCACCGGGTTGAACAGCGTCACCGTCTGCCAGAACGGCGGCAGCATGTGGACCGAATAGAAGCTGCCGCCCAGGAACGCGAGCGGCGTGATGATCATGAGCGGCACCACCTGCAGCTTCTCGAAGTTGTCGGCCCAGATGCCGATGATGAAGCCGAACAGGCTGAAAGCGACGGTCGTCAGCACCAGGAACAGGACCATCATCGCCGGGTGCGCGATCGAATAGTCGACGAACACCCGTGCCGTGATCAGGATGATGACGCCGACGATGATCGCCTTGGTCGCCGCCGCGCCGACGTAGCCGATCACGATCTCCAGGTAGGAGAGCGGCGCCGAATGCACCTCGTAAATGGTGCCGATGAATTTCGGGAAGTAGATGCCGAACGAGGCGTTGGAGACGCTTTGCATCAGCAGCGACAGCATCACCAGCCCGGGGATGATGAAGGCCGCGTAGCTCACGCCGTCGACGCTCGTGATGCGCGAGCCGATCGCTGCGCCGAACACCACGAAATAGAGCGAGGTGGAGATCACCGGCGACAGCACGCTCTGCATCAGCGTGCGTCCGGTGCGGGCCATCTCGAAGCCATAGATGGCGCGCATGCCGTGCAGATTCATGCGTTCTCCTTGACGAGTTCCACGAAGATTTGCTCCAGCGTGTCCTGGTGGGTGCTCAAGTCCTTGAAGCTGATGCCGGCCGCGGCCAGGTCGCGCAGCAGCGCCGCAATGCCGGTGCGCTCGGCCTGGGTGTCGTAGGTGTAGGTGACCTCGTCGCGCTTGCCGTTGAGTTCGAGCCGGTAGCCCGACAGGATGTCGGGCAACCCGGCGATCGGCGCGTTCAGTTGCAGCCGCAACTGCTTTTTGCCGAGCTTTTGCATGAGCGTGGCCTTGTCCTCGACCACGATCAGCTCGCCCTTGTTGATCACGCCCACGCGGTCGGCCATGTCTTCGGCCTCCTCGATGTAGTGGGTGGTGAGCACGATGGTCACGCCCGATGCGCGCAGGCGCCGCACCATGGCCCACATGTCGCGGCGCAGCTCCACGTCGACGCCGGCGGTCGGCTCGTCGAGGAACAGCACGGTGGGCTCGTGCGCCAGCGCCTTGGCGATCATCACGCGCCGCTTCATGCCGCCCGAGAGCATCAGGATCTTGGCGTCGCGCTTGTCCCAGAGCGTCAGGTCTTTCAGGAGGCGTTCCAGATACGCGTCGTTGCGCCGTTTGCCGAACAGGCCACGGCTGAAGCGCACCGTGTTCCACACGGTCTCGAACGAATCGGTCTTCAGCTCTTGCGGTACCAGGCCGATGATGGTGCGGGTCTGGCGCCAGTCGCGCACGATGTCGTGGCCGTCTACCGTGACCGTGCCGTGGCCGGGATTGACGATGCCGCAAATGATGCTGATCAGCGTTGTCTTGCCCGCGCCGTTCGGCCCGAGCAGCGCGAAGATTTCGCCGTGCTGCACCGTCAAGTCGATGCCCTGCAGAGCCCGGAAGCCGCTCTGGTAAGTCTTGTCGAGGCCGCGGATTTCGATCACGGGGTCGGCGGCGGCGTGCGCCGATGTCGGCGGGTGTTGCGGGGAAGCGCTCAAGGGAGGGTTGCGGGTTGTTGGAACAGGGCCGTATCGTAGTCCGTGGGCGTTTATCGGCGGCCGAGGGAACAGACGTTCACGCCTGAAAAGCAGGCCAACGCACCTCAGCATTTAATGTGCCCGGGCTTTTCCGCGAATGCTGGCAAACGGCAGCCACCGCGCGCCATCGGCCCGCGCGGCGCAAAATAAAGAGGAAATCCCATCGCAGAAGGAGTCAACAGATGATTTCGAGCCGGGCCACCGAGCCCCAATCCAAAGCGGCCGGCGCCGCAGCAGCAGCGACGCAAGTCGACCGCATGCGCGCAGCGGTCAGAAAGGCCGTGACCGTCGGCCTCGATTTCCAGCGCGGCAAGGTCGATGCCGACACCATGGCGCACGCCATGACCGGCGCCGTGCAGGACTTCGTCGCACAGGAAAAGGCCGCGGGTGGCGACGGCACGCCGCGCAGCGCCGAGGCCCGGCACCTGGGCGAGGCTCTGATGGAGCTCAACACCTGCGGCTCGGGCTTCCTGGCCGGCCGCTGCGGTGCCGACTGAGTGCTGCGCACGATGACCTGGATGGTCTCGAATTTTCCCGCGCATCAATGATCGGCTGGCACCGCGCATGGCCTGTTTTCCGGGTCGGCTTTCTGTGGCTGGCGGCAACGCCGCTGGCAGCGCAGACGTTGGCGCCCGACGCTGCCACAACAAACGCAACGCCACCGTGCCGGTCGGCGCGCGCCATCTACGATTTGAGCTGTCCAAATGACACCGGCTACGCGCACCCGTTGGATGCGGACGCCGAATCGCTTGGAGCGAGCGGTTCCGGGCTTCCGGCTGGCGCGTCCGCGCCGGGTTCCGCTGAGCGCTCGACCGCGCCCTCGCTGCAGAACAAGGGGCCCGTGCTGGAGCGCGGGCTTGCCTCGTGGTACGGAGAGCGCCACCACGGCGCGCGCACCGCCAGCGGCGAATCTTTTTCCAAGAACGCGTTCACGGCGGCGCACAAAACGCTGCCGTTCGGCACGCGCGTGCTGGTGCGCAATGTCCGCACTGGCCGCGAGGCGGTGGTGCGCATCACCGACCGCGGTCCGCACACCCGCAAACGGGTGATCGACGTGAGCAAGGCCGCCGCTGAAGCGCTCGGCATGGTCGCCCGCGGGCACGACACGGTGGTGCTCCATGCGCTTGCGCCCGGAGCAAGCGGTGGGGCGGCTGCTGCTGCGTCGGCGCCCAATTCGGGTAACGGCTTGCTTGAGAGCGGCAGCGAATAGGCCGATCACGGCGTTAGGCGTCTATCTGCCGCCTTGGGCGGGTGTGGCAGAGGTGCCGCTGGCGGCGACGTCGCGCCGCCCGGACGGCGTCGCGCGTGTCGAAGGACTGCATGGCCGTCAAGGGATGAACATCGTCGCGTCGGACACTCGATCCGCTCGCGCGCCGCGACCGGCGGCCGGAGGCGTCATCTGGACCGCAAGCGAGGTGCCGGCTGACACCACGTACTCGGTCGCCTGGCCGCTTTCCGACAGCAGGCCGATGTAGGCGTCTTCCGGCTTCAGGTCGCGCCAGCCGTTGAGCTTGGCGCCGGCGAGGCGTGGATCGCGATCCACGTCGACTTTGCACGCCTCGGTGGACGTCTTGACGATGATCAGCGGCTGCTTCTCCGCCGTGGTCGCTTCGATGGCTTGATCCAACGCTGCGGTTTGATTCACGTCTGCACCTCCGGCGCTGCAGACCGGGAAGTGGCGGAGCTTCGGCGGACCGGAATCGGCACGGGGATCGATGATCGTGATGCCTTTGTCCAAGTAGGTCTTCTGCGTCTTGATCTCGATGAACGATGCCCGATCCGCGCCGGCGCCCGTGACGATGGCGTAATCGTTCGCGGATTTCCCGTCGCCAAAAGGCCGGACCACGTGGGCGGTGCCGTATTGCTTGATGGTGTTCAGCAAAGGCAGGCGATCGGCGTAGAAGACTGGTTTGCCTGCGACGTAAGTCGACGCCCTGGCGAGTGTCTCGGGATTGAATTGGTAGACCTGCTGGTTCAGATGGGTGATCGGCAATTGCGCGCTGTCCAATGATCCGTACGTAAAGCAATAGCCGCCGTCGTCGGCGTCGGAAGCGGCGCCCAGCCAGGACAGTTCGCCGCAGCGGTCGACCCACAGGAACCGCTGCCCGCGCGGCAGTCGCGCGACATAACCCGACAGGGCGTAGAAGTCGTTGCGACCCGGAAAGACCACGTCCTTGGTGTCACCGTCCGGATCCAGCAGGAAGATGACCGGCAGGCGAATGCGGCGCGTTTGAACTGACAAGACGGCCTGAACCGGGTCGATGGTGGTGGCGGCGTCAAGCGCCGGAAAATCCCACAGCGTGTTCAGAAAAGGCACTTTGCTTTTCAGGAACAGGCGCGAATCGAGCTTGCTTTGGAGCAGCGTGTTCGCGTTGCCGCGCAAATCGGTACCAAAACCCAGGTTGTGGATGTCTGAAAACAGCCCAAGCAGCGTGGGCGCGACGTCGAGTGTCGTGCCGGGCTTGTCGATTCGTACCGGTGCCGCGCCGGGGACGAGCATCAGCAGCAGGTCGCGGCGCTGCTGCCCTTCCAGCCAGCGCTCGGTGGTGGGCGAGCGCATGGCCAGATGGTCCGAACCGATGACGATGATGGTGTTGTCGCCCGCGCTGGAATGGCGGATGTGATCCACCACGGCGGCCACGTAGAGATCCGTGCATTGCACCGCGTCGAGGATGCCGTCGGAGCCGTCGCCGTAGCGTGCGCTGCACGTCCGCGGGACGTTGCCGTCCGGCGGGTGGGTGCTGTTGGTCAGGGTGAAGAGCCCGAATGGCCGGCCGCTGGCCACCCGCTCGTCGAAGCGCTGCTTGAAGATGTCGAACAGGGTGTCGTCGTACAGGCCCCAGACGTTTTGATAGGTGGGATCGCGCAGCAGGCTGGCGAGCTCGGTTTGCCCTTGCACCTGGTCGAACCGATGCGTTTTGTAGAAAGAGCCCTTGCCGGCGAACGCGATGTCAGCGCCACCGACGTAATCGAGCGCGTAGCCTTGCGCAGCGAGCAGATCACCCAGGCAGGTCGCACCCGGCAGGAACGAGTCGAGCCCGGCCATCGAGTTCCAGACGTCGGTGCTCAAGGGAATGCCGCACTGGCTCGCCACCATGCCGGCCAGGGTCCAGCCGGTGCCATAGGTCTGCTGGATGTTGGTGAAGCTGATGGCTTCGGACTCGATCTTCTTCAGATTGGGGGCGAGCCCCGGAAAAATGGCCCCGTTCAGGAAGGTGTGTTCCAGCGATTCCAGGTAGATGTAGACGATGTTGGGTTTGCGCGTGAAGCGGGTGGGGAGGGGCGTTTGGTATTCGGCGGGCCGCGCCGCGTTTTCCGTCAAGTAGAAGTACCCCGAGGTGGCCATGTCGAGCGTCACCGGATTGGTGCAAAAGGCAATCGCGGAAAGCGCCGAAATCGGTAGAAGCAATCGCTTCGGGGCCGTGCTTCGGGATGATCTGAAGTAGAGCCAGACACTGAGCGCCGCTGCGGCCACGAGGCCGAATACCGTGACCGCGATGATCGGCACCAGGATGCTTTTGGGAACGCCCCGAATCCCGCTGAAGACGTGGAAGATGACGGATTCGTCAAATTCCTCGGCGCCCAGGTGGCGCGACAGCGCGATCACGGCATACAGCACCAAGCCGTCGAAAATGCCCACGCAGATGATGAGCGCCGCAAAGCGCGGCAGCCGCGCTCGCGTCATCAGGCAGAGCAGCAGGCCGAAAGCGGCGATGGATACCGGCAGCATCTGGGGTCTCCAAGGTGCGTGCGGATGGCAAGACGCCGTCTGCACGGCGCGCGCAGGAACGGGACAGCAGCGCGGTCACGCGCGATGTCGCAGCGCGGACGGGAGACCGATGGACCGTTCGATGACGCAGTCCGGATTGGAGATCGAGCGAGGCGGCCGGTTCCGCGCGGAATGGCGCGCCGCGCCGGCTTTACTTTTCTTTGCACAGCCCCTTTGCGCGGCCCGACCCAGGGGGGCGTTCGGAAGCGCTCAGGCCGTCGGGAACGTCCCCGGCCGCAAGATGCCTTGATCGACGGTTTCGATCTGGGTGTGACCGCAAAACGCCATCGTCAAATCGAGTTCGTTGCGGATGATTTCCAGCGCCTTGGTCACGCCTTGCTCGCCGGCGGCGCCCAGGCCATACAGGAAGGCGCGGCCAACATAGGTGCCGCGCGCGCCCAGCGCCCAGGCGCGCAGCACGTCCTGGCCGCCGCGGATGCCGGAGTCGAAGTGCACTTCGATGTCCTTGCCCACGGCATCGACGATGGCAGGCAGCGCGGTGATGGTGGAGGGCGCGCCATCCAACTGGCGGCCGCCGTGGTTGCTGACGATCAGCGCGTCGGCGCCGCAATCGACGGCGTGGCGCGCGTCTTCCGGCTCCATGATGCCCTTGATGATGATCTTGCCGCCGAAGCGCTTCTTGATCCATTCGACGTCGCCCCAGTTGAGGCGCGGATCGAACTGGCCCGCGGTCCACGCGGCCAGGTTGCTCATGTCGGTCACGCCCTGGACGTGGCCCATGATGTTGCCGAAACCGCGCCGCTTGGTGTGCGCTATGTCCCAGCACCAGCCCGGTTTGCACAGCAGATTGAGCAGGTTGGCGAGCGTCGGCTTGGGCGGCGTGGACAGGCCGTTCTTGATGTCCTTGTGGCGCTGCCCCAGGATTTGCAGGTCCATGGTGATGACCAGCGCGCCGCAGCCGGCTTTCTTGGCGCGGTCGATCAGGCGCTCGATGAAGTCGCGGTCGCGCATCACGTAGAGCTGGAACCAGAAACCGGGGCCAGCCTGTTCCGCGACGTCCTCGATCGAGCAAATGCTCATGGTCGAGAGCACGAACGGAATGCCGAATTTTTTCGCCGCGCGCGCCGCCAGGATTTCGCCGTCGGCATGCTGCATGCCAAGCAAACCCACCGGCGCCAGCGCCACCGGCATGGCCACGCGCTCACCGATCATCGTGGTGGTGGTGCTGCGGCCTTCCATGTTGATCGCCACGCGCTGGCGGAACAGAATCTTCTGCAGGTCGGCGACGTCGGCGCGGTAGGTCTGCTCGGTCCAGCTGCCGGTATCCGCGTAGTCGTAGAACATCCGCGGCACGCGCCGTTTGGCGCGCAGGCGCAAGTCCTCGATGCAGGTGATTTTGCTCAAGTCGGTCATGCCATCGCCTCTTCCAGAAGATCAGCGCCGATCTTAGCGCCGGCTGCGGCCGGCTCAGGGGCGCAAGGGGGTGTCAACCCTTGGGCGCGATAAGCTGGCGGCGTGCAGGGTTTTGAAATCGACACAAGGAGACATCGTCATGCCTGTTTCTGATTCGCCCGCTGCCACCGTCTCGATCGCCGAGGCGCCGTGGCAGGCGCTTCCGGTGGTCGTGGCCGAAGTGACGGCCATGAAAAAAGAGTATTCCGCCGCGGACGTGTGCGTGGCCGAGGTGTTGTGCGACCGACACCCCACGGGCGACACCGCGTTCATCCTGGTGGACGGCCAACTGAACGTGCAGCGGCTCACCTATGGCGAACTGGCCGACGCGTCGCGTCGGCTCGCCGGCGTTTTTGCCGAGCGCGGCGTGCAGCGTGGCTCGCGTGTCGGCGTGCTCATGGCCAAAACGCGACAACTGCCCATCGTGTTGCTTGCGCTCTGGCGTTTGGGTGCGGTGCACGTGCCGCTGTTCACGGCGTTCGCCGGGCCTTCCATTGCGCTGCGCGTGAAAGCGGCCAAAGCCAGTCTGATCGTGACCGATCCGGATCAGCACGCCAAGCTTGCCGGGATCGACATTCCGGCGCTGGAAAGCGGACCCGAACTGGACCGGTCGATCGAATCGCACGAGCCCATCGCGCACGCCGAAAGAATCGGCGGCGAGGGTATTTTTCTGCAGCTTTATACCTCGGGGACGACCGGCGAGCCCAAGGGCGTTCCGGTGCCGGCGTTCGCCATCGCATCGTTCGTCGCCTACATGCGCTATGGCTTCGATGTGCAGCCGGGCGACGTTCTCTGGAACGGCGCCGATCCCGGTTGGGCTTACGGCCTGTATTACGCCGTGGTCGGGCCGCTCGCCATCGGCCGCCCCAACGTGCTGCTGGCCGGCGGCTTCACCAGCGCGGTGGCGCGCGAAGTGATCGAAAAGGTCGGCGTGAACAACTTCGCCTGGGCGCCCACGGTGTACCGCGCCTTGAAGCGCGACGGCGTGCGGCTGGCCAGGCTGCTGCGCGTGGCGTCATCGGCCGGAGAGCCGCTCACGCCCGACATCACCGAATGGGCGCCGCAGGCGCTCGGCACCACGGTACGCGACCATTGGGGCCAGACCGAACAGGGCATGGGCATCATCAACGGCTGGGATGCGCGCTTGCGGCGCGACGTCAAACCCAGTTCCATGGGACAGGCCATGCCGGGGTTCGTGGCGGGCACGGTGGGCGACGCGCTGGCGCTGTCGGTGGCAGAAAGTCCGCTGATGTGGTTCAGGGCTTACGTGAACGCGCCCGACAAGACGCGCGAGCGCTTCACTCCGGATGGCCATTGGTACCTCACCGGCGATGCAGGACGTCATGAAGGCGCCGACTTTTTCTTTGCCTCGCGCGATGACGACGTGATCATTTCCGCCGGCTACCGCATTTCCCAGTTCGACATCGAAAGTATCCTCACCGCCGACCAGGCCGTGGTCGAAGCCGCCGTGGTCGGGCGCCGCCACGCGGGTTCGGTGAGCGGGGAGGTGATCGAGGCGTTCGTCGTGCTCGCTCCCAACGCGGGCACGGGCGGGCTGGTGCCCCGGCTGCAGGAGGCCGTTCGTCACCAGTACGGCGCGCACGGCTATCCGCGCCAGGTGCATGTGGTGCACAGCCTGCCCAAGACGCCCAGCGGCAAGGTGCGACGCATCGAATTGCGTGCGCTCAGCGACGATCAGGTGCGGGCGATGACGACGTCCTGAGCCCGCGGGTGCGCGCAGGGGAATTGCCCTTGCACGCGGGGCGGCGCGGCCTGATCCGTAACCGGGTGGCCTGCCACAATCGCTGCCGTGGTTTCTTTTTTCCGACGCCAAGCGCGGCCGCGGGGCGATCTGAAAGCCGTGGCGGTGCACGCGG
Source organism: Burkholderiaceae bacterium (assembly GCA_004299095.1). Classification (GTDB taxonomy): domain Bacteria; phylum Pseudomonadota; class Gammaproteobacteria; order Burkholderiales; family Burkholderiaceae_C; genus Ottowia. The sequence continues at coordinate 44,165 of SCQQ01000061.1, forward strand.
TCACGGTGTACGCGGGCCAGATCGCGATCATGGGGTTTGGCGTGACCGACACCATCGTGGCCGGCCGCTACTCCGATATCTCGCTGGCGGCGCTGTCGATTGCGTCGGCCGTTTTCATCACGGTATTCGTCTCGCTCACCGGGCTCATTACCGCGTTGCTGCCGATCTGGGCGGAAATGCACGGGGCGCGGCGACCACGGGACATCGGTCCCTCGATTCGCCAGACTCTCTATGTCTGTGCGCTGGCAAGCGCTGCGGGCATGGTCGTGATGCTGCACCCGGCGCCGATCCTGCACTGGACCGAGATACCGGAAGACTTGCAGCCCGACGTGATCGCATATCTGGCGGTCGTCGGCTGGAGCCTGCCGGCCGCGCTGCTGTTTCGTGTCTACAGCACGCTGAATCAGGCGCTCGGCAAGCCGCAACTGGTGTCCTGGCTGCAGGTGGCGGCGCTGGTGGTCAAGGTGCCGCTCTCCATCTGGTTTGCGTTCGGCGGCGCGGGGTTGCCGGCGATGGGCGTGGTGGGCTGCGCCTGGGCCACGTTCGTGGTCAATTACCTGCTGCTGTTTCTCGGGCTGTTCCTGCTGCGCGTGGAAAAATTCTATCTGCCGCTCGGCCTGTGGCATCGGCTGGAGCCGCCGCACGGGCCGACGCTCGGTGCCTTCGCCCGCCTCGGCGTGCCGGCGGGTTTCACGATCGGGGTCGAGATCACGTCGTTCACGCTGATGGCGCTGTTCATCGCGCGCCTGGGCACCGTGGCCGCGGCCTCGCACCAGATCGCCGCCAACGTGGCCGCGGTGCTGTACATGACGCCGCTTTCGCTCGGCGTGGCAGCGAGCGCGCGCGTCGGCTTCTGGCGCGGCGCGGGCGATGAGCAGCGCGCCCGCGCGGTGGCGCTGCAAGGGACGCACGCGGCGCTCTTTCTGGGCGTGTTCTTTGCCGCTGCGCTGTTCATCCTGCGCGCGCGCATTGCCGCGATCTACACCACCCACGCCGACGTCGCTGCGCTGGCCGCGACGCTGCTCGCCATCATTGCGTTCTTCCACCTGGCCGACGCCACGCAAACGGTGGCGATTTTCGTGCTGCGCTGCTACCGCGTGACCATCGCGCCCATGATCGTGTACTGCGTGCTGCTGTGGGGCGTGGGGCTGGCGGGCGGCTACCTGCTGGCGTATCGCGGCATTGGCCTGTTTGCCGCGCAGGAATCGCCCACCGCGTTCTGGTTCGCCGCCACCTTTGGCTTGGGGTTGACGGCGCTGGCGGTGAACGTGATGTTGCGCCGCGTGAGTGCGCATGTCGTCTCAGAGCGGCCGACCGTGAGAAGCGGTCGCCCCGCGTGAGTGCCGCCATGCGCGCGGCGCCCGGCATACAGCTGCTCGTTCTCTACCCTGGCTGCGCTGCGTGCGCATATGGCGCATGTTCGTCCAGCACGGCGCGATAGCGTTCGACGCCGGCGTTTTCCCGGGCGAGGAAACGGGCGATGGCCTGGGCAAACGCCGGGTGCGCTATCCAGTGCGCGCTTTGCGTCATGGCGGGCAGCAGGGCGCGCGCCAGCTTGTGTTCGCCTTGCGCGCCGCCCTCGAAGCGCGTGACGCCGTGGGCGATGCACCACTCGATCGGCTGGTAGTAGCAGGCTTCGAAGTGCAGGCAATCGACGCGCTCGATGGCGCCCCAGTAGCGGCCGTAGGCAACTGCGCCGGATCGCGGGTGCGGGGGAGGCTGCAGGCCGATCAGGCTGCAGGCGATCGGTTCTCCGCGGCGTTCGGCGATGAAGAGCAGCCAGGTCGCCGCCATGCGCTCGGCCATCGCGGCGAAAAAGGCAGGCGTGAGGTAGGGCGCGTTGCCATGTTCCAGGTAGGTGCGCTCGTAGCAGCGGTAGAAGAACGCCCAGTCCTCGGGCGTGATGTCGCGGCCTCGTGCAGAGCGGAATGTGACGCCCGCATCGCGCACGCGGCGCCGCTCCTGGCGGATTTTCTTGCGCTTGTCACGCGCGAGAGCGGTCAGGAAATCGCCGAAGTCGGCAAACGGCTCGCCGGTTTGCGGATGCCGGTTGTGCCAGTGGAATTCGACCTGGCGGCGTGCCATCAGGCCGGATGCCGCGCAGGCCGTCGCGTCGGCCGCATCGCAAAAAAGTACGTGCAATGACGACAGCTGCCGCGCAGCGCACCAGTCGAGCAGGTGGCGCACGAGTGCGGCGCGGCCCACGGCGTCTTTGGCCAGCAGGCGCGAACCGGGTACCGGCGTGAACGGTACCGCCACCACCGCTTTTGGGTAGTAATCCAGGCCGTGCTCGGCATAGGCATTGGCCCAGGCAAAGTCGAACACGTACTCGCCCCACGAGTGGCTCTTCACGTAGACAGGACACGCCGCGACCAGCTCGCGGTCCTCGCGCAGCAGGAAGAAGCGCGGTGTCCAGCCGGTGCGCCGCGTGGCGCTGCCGCTTGCGTGCAATGCGGCGAGATATTCCATGCGCATGAACGGCGTCGGCGCGCGCTGTTGCTCCAGGAGCGCGTCCCACTCGGCCGCGTCGACGGCTGCCGGCTGATCGACAATCTGCAACTTTTGCGGCATCACGGCGCGTGATCTACGATGCCGAAAGCGTCATACGGGATGGATGTCATGGCTTTCAAAATCTGTTGTGCCCAGCTTAACTTCGTCGTTGGCGACGTGGTGGAGAACGCGCGAAAAATCGTTGCCGCCGCGCGCGCGGCGCACGCGGCCGGCGCCGACCTGCTGCTGACGCCTGAGCTGGCGCTGGCAGGCGGGCCGGGCGCCCATGATCTTTTCTTGCGACCCGCTTTCATCGAGGCCTGCGCCGCGGCGTTGCAAACGGTGGTCGGGGAGAGCGCCGCGCTCGACGGGCTGACGATCGTGGTCGGCCATCCGAAGGCAGGTGCGGGCGCGACAGCTGGGGCCGCCCGATTGCGCAACGCGTGGTCCGCGATTCAGGGTGGCGCCGTCGTGGCGCAGCACGCCAAGTCGCTGCCGTTCGACGCGCGCGCGGCCGATGAGGCGCGCTACTTCCAGTTGGACGTAGCGGATGCGTGCGTTTTCGATTGCGGTGGCGTCCGGGTCGGCTTGTTGGCTGAGGACGAGGGGGCGCAACCGGATCGCGTCGCCGCGCTCAAGGCCGCGGGGGTCGAACTGCTGGCGCTGTCGGGCGCTTCCGGCTTTTTCGAAGGCAGCGCCATCGCGCGCGACGGGGTGATGACCGCCGCGTGCCGCGCCTCCAGCCTGCCGCTGGTGTACGCCAACCTGGTCGGCGGCCAGGACGATTGCGTGTACGAAGGCCGCTCGGGCGCGTTCGATGCGCACGGCGCGCACGTGGGCTGCGCGCCGGCGTTCGAAGCGCAGCTCTTCGACGTCCAGGTGGAGCGCGCGGACGCTGCGCTCAAGCTCACGGCCGAGCGCGCCGCGCTGCGCGAGCCGGTCGCTGACCTCTGGCATGCGCTGGTGCTGGCGATTCGGGATTACACCCACAAAAGCGGTTTCACCGGCGTGGCGCTGGGCCTGTCGGGCGGCATCGATTCCGCCGTGGTCATGACGCTCGCGGTCGATGCACTCGGCGCCGCCAACGTTCGCGTGTTGCTGATGCCCAGCGCCTACACCGCCGACATGAGCGGGGAAGACGCCGGAGCGCTGGCAGACCACCTGGGCGTGCGCCATGACGTGGTGGCCATCAGCCCGGTGTTCGAGCGCTTCAAGGCCACGCTGGCGCCGCTGTTCGAAGGCCGCGCTGAAGACACGACCGAAGAGAACCTGCAGGCGCGCATCCGCGGCGTGCTGCTGATGGCGCTCTCCAACAAGTACGGCCTGCTGATCCTCGAGACCGGCAACAAGAGCGAGCTGGCGGCGGGCTATGCCACGCTCTATGGCGACATGTGCGGCGGCTTCGCCCCCATCAGCGATGTGCTCAAAACGCGCGTCTATGAACTGGCGCGCTGGCGCAATCGTGACGACCCTTTTGGCAGCGGTGCGAACCCGATTCCTGCGCGTATCATTGCGCGTCCGCCCAGCGCCGAACTGCGGCCGGGGCAGACCGATCAGGATAGTTTGCCGTCCTACGACATGCTGGATGCGATCGTGCGGCGCATCGTCGAAGACAACGCCGGCACGGCGCAATTGGTGCGCGAGGGGTTCGACGCGGCGGCGGTCGAGCGCGTCGTGCACTTGATCAAGAACAGCGAATACAAGCGGGGCCAGGCGGTCATCGGCCCGCGCGTCACGCGCAGGAATCTGGGCGCCGACTGGCGTTATCCTATCGTCAACAAATTCATGGCGTAAGCGGCGCCGAGGACGGTTTCATGAAACAAATAACGGCAATCATCAAGCCCTTCAAACTCGAAGAGGTGCGCGAAGTGCTCGGGCAGATGGGCGTTGCGGGGTTGACCGTGACTGAAGTCCGCGGCTTTGGCCGGCAAAAAGGCCATACCGAGCTGTACCGGGGCGCCGAATACGTGGTCGACTTCCTCCCCAAGGTGAAGGTGGAAGTGGTGGTGGTCGATGGCGACGTCGACCGCTGCGTGGAAGCCATCATCAAGGTGGCGCGCACCGGCAAGATCGGTGACGGCAAGATTTTCGTGACCACGGTCGAGCGCGCCATTCGCATTCGCACCGGCGAGGAAAACGAGGCGGCGATTTAGCGCGGCCTTCCTCGGCGGCAGTTTCGAAACCGCGCCATGGCTTGAACGGCCGTGCCCGGCGCGCCGTGAGTCGCCTGAATCCGGTTTCCAATTGACGCGGCGTGTTCGCGGCGCGACGGCGCTTATCTAGTCGTGTCTGCCGGCACGTCCTCAAGCGGCAGCGCGCTCACCGTGTACCCGTAGATCGTCCGGATGCGTTGCGTGAGTGGCGGATGCGTGTCCAGCCAGCCCGGGGTTTCGGTTGCAGCGGCGCGCCCATCGCCCCATTCGGATGCGAGCCAGAGGTGCGCAACCTGCTGGGATGAAGCCGACGGGTGCGGGATCTCGTCCGCTTGGCGCTGCTGCGTCAACAACTTGCGCAGCACGCGCCCCAGGCCATCGGCGTTGCGGGTCCATTGCACCGCACGCGCGTCGGCCAGCAGTTCGCATTGGCGCGATACCGCTGCCTGAAGCGCGCGGCCGGCGACCCAGCCGACCCAGCCGGCTGCCATGATGAGCGTGCCAAAGATCGTGCCCACGGCGCCGAGCGAAAAAGTCGCGGCCAGGTCGTCATCGCCGTCGCCCGCATCCGGTCGCAGGCTGCGGCCAAAGCCCCAGATCATGTGCAGGCCGGCGACCATGCCGATCAGGTGCATGTTGAGTTCGGTATCGCCTTCGCGCAAATGGCTGCATTCGTGCGCTACCAGCCCCTGCAATTCCTCCCGCGTCAGGTAGTGCAGCGCGCCGTCGCTCACCGTGATGGCCCAGTCCGCCGGTGCAAAGCCGGTGGCAAACGCGTTGATCTGATCGTGATTGGGCAGCACCATCACCGCGGGCCGCGCCATGCTGGAGGCGATGCACATTTCGCTCACCACGTGCGTCAGTTGCTCCTCCTCGAAACGCACCGCGGGCTGCGCCGGGCGCGCTCCCAGCCGCTCGGCCAGATGGACGCCGCCGCCCGCGAGGTTGCTGCTTTCAATCCACCAGCCGCCCAGGATCAGCGCGACCGTCACGCCGACGTTGACCGGCATGAATCCGAGCGGATAAGCGAGCGGCCAGTGCATCAGCCAACGCACCAGCACCCACGGGATGCTGAGCGCCACATGCACGCCGATGACGGTGGCCGGCAGCGCCACCAGCAGGAACACCGCCGTCAGGCGGCGAATGCGCGTGCGCGCGCTGGCCTGATGGTCGAAGAAGCGCATGGCCATTTGAGCAAATGCCCTGAGAGGGTTGCGCGGGCTCCAGACGCAGGCGCTTCAGAGGACGACTTTGGGGGTGGTGCGCTCGTCGTCGGCGGTGGTGGATTTCAGTGGTGCCGCAAGCGCGAACCCGGTCAGGCGCGCGACCAGCAGTTGCGGAAACGCCTGGACCTCGTTGTTCAGGTCGAGCACCGCGTCGTTATAAGCCTGGCGCGCGAAGCCGATCTGGTTTTCGGTGGTGGTGAGTTGCTCGCTCAGATTGCGCAGGGTCTGGTCGGCTTTCAATTCGGGGTAGGACTCCGCAATCGCCAGCAGGCGGCCGACATGGCCCATCAGCGTTTGCTCGGCGCCCGCCAGCGTGGCGATGGTGGCCGCGTTGGCCGGCTGGCTGCGCGCATCGGCTGCGGCCTGCAGCGCCTTGCCGCGCGCTTCGGTCACGGCCTGCAGCGTCGACTGCTCATGCTGCAAATAGCGCCGGGCGGTTTCCACCAGGTTGGGGATCAAATCGTGGCGGCGCTTCAGTTGCACGTCGATCTGCGCAAACGCGTTGGCGATGCGGTTGCGCAAGTCGACCAGGCGGTTGTAGCAGCGCATCGTCCAGACCACGACGACAGCCACGATGGCCAGAATGAGCCATGCACCCATGGATCCGTTGTTCATGCGGGGTCTCCCTTCTTGTTTTATCCGTTCAATCGCGACCGGGCGCTGTCGGGCGCATCGCTGCCGCGGCCGAGCGCCTCGGTGCAAGGCGCGATTTTGCATGAAGCGCCTGGGCGGCCGATGTGGCGAGCGGGCGAGTGAACGGCTCCGGTGGGCGGCGGCAACTGCGCAGCTCCGGTGCGATCCGGAACGGGGGCACGTCGTGGGCGCTGTGTCACCGAGACGGCACCCGAAGTACCGCATTGCGTGCCGTGGTTGGCTCGCGACTCCGGCGGACGCTGAATTTTCACGTGTTACCCTCGAACGGTCGCAGCTTTCGTGCGGCATCCCCACCACGTTTTCCGAATTTTCAGGAGGATATTGCGCTGATGTCTTTGTGGCTGTCGTTGTTCGTTCGCCGCGTGCTCGCCTTTGGGTTCGCATTTTTGATGTTGTCGGCCGCATGGGTGCCTGCCAGCGCATCTGCGGCGGAATACGTGAGTGTCCACGCCAGCACGGCGAACGTTCGGGCACAACCCACGACGCGTTCGGCCATCCTGTGGCGACTGACCGCGGGTTACCCGTTGCAGGTGCAGCAACGCCGCGGCAAGTGGCTCAAGGTGCGCGATTTCGAGGCACCGCTGGGCTGGATTTACGCCACCCTGGTCGATCGCACGCCGCATCGCGTGGTCAGCGTCGAGACGGCGAACTTACGCAGCGGCCCCGGCGTCAAGCACCGGATCGTCGGCAAGCTGCATCGCTACGACGTGCTGCGCTCCATCGGCCGGTCCGGCTCGTGGGCGCACGTGCGCCTGACCAGTGGAAAAATGGGCTGGGTGGCCAGGAGCCTGACCTGGGGTTGGTGAACCTGCGGCGGACGTGCCGCCGCGGAGTGGGCAGGCCACAGGAGGACACGGGCTGCGCTATGCTCGCGGCGCTCATCTTTCTTGCGCCGTATCCCCATGTTCACGCCGCCTTTCTCCTCCCAGAACCACTACGTGGACGATTTGCGCGAGCGCGGTTTTGCCGTACTGGGTGCTGCCGCCGTTCACGCGCTGGCCGGCGCCAAAGCACCCGGCCTGGCGGAATTGGTGCCTGACTGGGACTTGCTGGAGCCCGATCAGTACTTGAAGGACGGCGGGCATTACCGGCGCCGCCGGCATGCCTCGTTCGTGCTGGAGGGCGATCACGTGCGCAACGTGCCGTATCGGCCGCACTGGCAACCCAAGGCGTACAACGCGTTGCACGGCGGGCTGGAGCGCTGGTTCACGCCGGTGGCGCCGCGCACGCTGGTGCAGGCCGACTGGTGCGCGCTGCTGCGCTGGCTGGGGCGCGTGGCCGACCGGCTCATGGGGGTGCAACCCTGGTACGGCGAGGCGCACCAGTTTCGCGTCGACACCACCAACGGCATTGGCCGCCCGACGCCCGAAGGGGCGCACCGTGACGGCGTTGATCTGGTGGCCGTCTTTCTGATCGCGCGCCACGCCATCAAAGGCGGCGAAACGCGCGTGTTTGATCTCGACGGGCCGCGGGGCCAGCGTTTCACGCTGGACGAGCCTTGGTCCGTTCTGCTGCTGCACGACCCGCAGATGATCCACGAAACCACGCCGATTCAGCCCTTGGATGCCGATGAGCTGGGCTGGCGCGACACGCTCGTGATCACGTTGCGGGCGGGTGGCTTCATGGAGCCGCCTGGTCATTGAGCGCCGTGCGGCGCGTACTCGACCACGTGCGACGGGCCGCTGGATTGAGAGCCCCCGCGCCGAACCGCAGCGCGCCGGCGTCAGCGGCGTCAGGGGCGTCCCGTCCGTGAGTTCGCTTGACTTGTGTGCGCGGCCGGTGCATGGTGAATAATTGTCAACGCACAGGAAAGCGAGGTTCATCATGTTCAATCGCATTCTGGTTCCCATCGACGGATCCAACACGTCGCTGGCGGCGCTGGATCAGGCCATCGCCATGGCCAAGGCGTTCCAATCGACCGTGACCGTGGTCTACGTGATCGACCCGTACCCGTTCACCGGCGTCGGACCCGAGTTCACGTACGGGCAGGATCAATATCAAAACGCCGCCCGCGCCGAAGGCCACGCAGCGCTTGAAGTCGCGACCACGCGCCTCAAGGCGGCCGGGGTCACGCCCGATACGCACGTGGTCGAAGCGCACGCCATCTGGCGCGGCATCATCGAGACGGTGACCAACACCAAGGCGGACTTGGTGGTGATGGGCTCGCACGGTCGCCGCGGACTGGAACGTCTGGTGCTTGGCAGCGTGACCCAAAGCGTGCTGGCGCACAGCACGGTCGATACGCTGGTGGTCCACCCGGCCCCGCAAGCGGCCAAGCCAGCCAAGGGTTGAAGGGCGCGGGTCGCGGCACGCCGCGCGTGGTGCGCGGGCGGCGCGCCCAGGCAGAGCGGGCGGTTCGTACCACCGTGGTGCGACCTTGATGCAATCGCTGGTACTCCGTTTGGAAATAATGATTCCGGTCACCTGATGGCGCGCGGTCGGTGCGCTTCGCAGGTCCGGTGGATCGTTTCGGGCGCAGCGCCCGGAGCGATTCAACCATTTTCAGTTGAGCGCCCGCCAGTGGCTGGATCGGGCGCTCAAAACGGAGTTTTGCCATGCCGAATGCAGCACCCACGCCTATGTTCCCGTCTTTTTTTGCCGACGTCCCGGCCATCACGTTGCGTGATCCGCTTGCCGGATTCCTCGGCGCCGCCAAGGACGGCATCATGGAATACCACTACGCCGACGCAGTGCGCTTGGCAGGCCACTCCTGCCCGACCGTGGCCGGTTCCTGGCTGATGGTGCTGAAGGGCCTGCGTGCACTTTATGGCGACGAATTGCCGGTCCGCGGCGAAATCGAAGTGTTCCTGAGCGATGGCCGCGACGAGGGTGCCACCGGCGTCGTGGCCACCGTGGCGCAGCTTATTACCGGCGCCGCCAACGAAATGGGCTTTCACGGTATCGGCCCGCGCTTTTCGCGCAAGTATTTGCTGAATTTCGATCAGCCCATGCAAGGTACGCTGGGCTTGCGCCGGCGCGATACCGGCAAGGCCGTGCAAGTGGCGCTCGATTCGTCCATCGTGCCGTGGCCGGACGAAATGCGCGCCATCATGCCGAAAGCCGTCACCGGCCAGGCGAGCGTGGAAGAGCAGGAGCGCTTCAGCACCCTGTGGCAAAACCGCGTGCGCCAGATGCTGATCGAACACTTCGACGATGCGCAGATGGTGCAGGTCACCGAATGGACGCCGACCGAACAGTGATCTGAGGGCACCAAACGAAAAGCCGCGCCGGGATCCGATCCGGGCGCGGCTTTTTTTGCGACTTTGCTTATGTCAGGCGCTCGAAAATCGCCGCGATGCCTTGCCCGCCGCCGATGCACATCGTGACCAGCGCGTAGCGGCCCTTGATGCGCTGCAGCTCATAAATGGCTTTCACCGTCAGCACTGCGCCGGTGGCGCCGATGGGGTGACCGAGTGAAATGCCGGAGCCGTTCGGATTCACTTTCTCGGGGTCGAAGCCGAGCTGCTTGCTGACCGCGCAGGCCTGCGCCGCAAACGCTTCGTTGGCTTCGATGGTGTCCATCTGGTCCAGCTTGAGACCGGTGCGCGCCAGCACGGCCTTGGTGGCTGGCACCGGACCCATGCCCATGATCTTAGGATCGACGCCAGCGTGCGCATAACCCACCAGCCGCGCCATCGGTTTCACGCCGCGCGCCTTGGCAGCCGCTGCCTCCATCAACACCACGGCAGCTGCCGCGTCGTTCAGGCCGCTGGCGTTGCCCGCGGTCACGCTGCCATGATCCTTCGAGAAAACGGGTTTGAGTTTCTGGAAGTCTTCCAGCTTGGCGCCGACGCGGAAATGTTCGTCTTTCTCGAACACCACGTCGCCTTTGCGCGACTTGATGGTGATCGGCAGGATCTGCCCGGCGAAGCGGCCTTCCTTCCAGGCGCGCTCGGCGCGGTGGTGGCTTTCCAGCGCGAGCGCGTCCTGCTCTTCGCGTGTGATGTTGAATTTCTTGGCCACGTTTTCTGCGGTCACGCCCATGTGGATCACGTCGAACGGGTCGTGCAGCGCGCCCACCATCATGTCCACGAGCTTGACGTCGCCCATGCGCGCACCCCAGCGCGTGTCCAGGCTGGAAAAAGGCGCGCGGCTCATGCTCTCGGCGCCGGCGCCAATGGCGACGTCGCAGTCGCCCAGCAGGATGCTCTGGCTGGCGCTCACGATGGCCTGCAGGCCCGAGCCGCACAGGCGGTCCACGTTCATGGCCGGCGTTTCCTTGGGGCAGCCGCCGTTGATCGCGGCTACGCGCGACAGATACATATCGCGTGGCTCGGTGTTGATGACGTGGCCGAAGACCACGTGGCCGACATCCTTGCCTTCGATGCCGGCACGGCGGATGGCATCTTTCAGGACGGCGGTGCCCAGTTCACACGGCGGTACGGATTTGAGGCCGCCGCCGAAACTGCCGACGGCAGTACGCACGCCACTGGCGATAACAACTTCACGGGTCATGGTAGGGTTCCTGGTTGGGAAAAGTGGGATCGAAACCGCTTGGGGTTATCGTGTCTCAGTATAGGTTTGGGGCTGCATTTCGGCGCCTTGCGCGGCATGCCGCGGCGCCGGGCAGGGGAATCGCTGGGTGATGTCGATCGGAAAGAAGGCGCTTCGGGCCAGCGATCTCCCCGCAGTTCACGCCGCGCTGTCGCGGATGTCCGCCACCGGGTTCTGGCCGAAATCCGGTCGCTCCAGGTAAGCCAGGATGCGGCGCGCGGTATCGGCGGGGGACGTCAAAGCGCCTTTGTTCTTCAGGTCGGCAAAGCGCTGCCGATCCGGGAATTGCCCGGCGTCGGCACCGCGCAATTGCACCTGCATGTCGGTATCGATCACGCCCGGCGCCAGCGCGCAAACGCGCGCACCGCCTGGCGTCTGCGCTTCTTCCAGCGCCACGCAGCGGGTGTACAGGTCCATCCCGGCCTTGGCCGCGCAGTACACGGCTTGCGATGCCATCGGGTGACGGCCCAGCCCCGAGGAGATGTTGAGCAGGCGCCGCGCGCCGGCCCAGTCGCGCGTGGCGCCCAGGAAAACGGCCGACAGGATCATGGTGGCTTCCAGTCCGAGGCGGATGCCTTGCGCGATGGCGCCGGCGGTCACGTCGCGCAGCGGCGCGAGGGCCGGGATCATGCCGGCGTTGTTGATCAGCGTGGCGCTGGCAAGCTGTGCGTGTGGCGTTTGGGCGAGCCACTCCGTCAGGCGTTTGCCCGCGGGCGCGGCGTCGGTCAAGTCTGCCGACCATTGGGTGAGCTGCGCGCCGTGTGCGTTGGCGTGTTGCTGCAAGCCGTCGTTCGGGTGGCGTGCCAGCGTGAGCAGCGTATGTCCCTGATCCAGAACCTGCTCGGCCAACGCCCTGCCGAGCCCGCGCGACGCGCCGGTGATGATGAAAAGGTGTGACGAAGAACTCATAAGGTGTTGCGGTCCGGCAAAGGTGATGATTGCAGTTTATCCCTGCGTCTGCCCGGATCGGGCTGGATGACATCGCTTCTCGAACGCATCGAACTGCGCCGCGCCGGGGTTTCTCTCGCGTTTTCGGGCGTCTGGAGCGGGGCGATGACGGTACGATCCTCGACAATAACGCATGGTCAAATATTCTCCCGAGCCGGCGCAGCCGGGCCCTCAAGCCGGAAAAATCGGCGTTCTTCTGTGCAACTTGGGTACGCCCGCCGCGGCCACCGCGCCAGCATTGCGCGACTACCTGCATCAGTTCCTGAGCGATCCGCGCGTGATCGAGTTGCCCGCCGCCATCTGGAAGCCCATCCTGCACGGCATCGTCCTGCGCCGCCGGCCCGAGCAGTCGGCGAAGAAATACGAGAGCGTCTGGCTGCCCGGGGGCTCGCCCCTGGCCGTGTGGAGCGAAAAGCAGCGCGTGTTGCTGCGCGGCTATCTGGGCCAGCGCGGGCTGGACGTGCAGGTGGGCCTGGCCATGCGCTACGGCGAGCCGGCCATTGCCGCGCAGCTCGGCCAGCTCAAGGCGGCCGGTTGCGACCGCATCCTGGTGCTGCCGCTCTACCCGCAATACGCCGCCGCCACTGTCGGCAGCGTGCTGGACGACGTGGCCGACTGGATCAAGACCACGCGCGTCGTGCCCGAGCTGCGTTTCGTGCAGCACTTTCATGACCACGAGGGCTATCTGAAGGCGCTCGAACAAACCGTCCTGGCGCACTGGCAGACGCACGGCCGCCCCGATCGCCTGCTGATGAGCTTCCACGGCCTGCCGCAGCGCATGATCGACCGCGGCGACCCCTACCAGAAGCAATGCGCCGCCACTGCGCAGCGCCTGGCGGCGCGCCTCGCCTTGCCGCAGGATGCGTGGACGCTCGCGTTCCAGTCCCGCTTTGGCCGCGCCAAGTGGATTGGCCCCTCCACCCAGGACGTGCTGAAGCAACTGGGCCGCGCCAAGGTCGCACGCGTGCACGTGATTTGCCCTGGATTCGTGAGCGACTGCCTGGAAACGCTGGAAGAAATCAACATCGAAGGACGCGCGCTGTTCCAGAGCGCGGGTGGCGGTGAATTGCAATACATCCCGTGCCTGAACGACCACCCCATGTTTATCAACGCGCTGGCCGATCTGGTGGGGCGGCACGTGGGCGGGTGGTTGGATGCTGCGGCGGACGACCGGAAAGCCCCACAGGGTTTGTGAAATCGGATCCGCGTACCCGTGCCGAGCGACGGCCTGCTGCCGTGGTCGCCCTCAAATCGGCTGGCCATGAAACAACGTGGCGCCGCCGCGGGTCCTACGTGGTGATTGCGATCGGCGGTGTCCTTGCCGACGACGCAGTCTTGCCGGTTCGCTAGAGTCACGCCGGTTCCATCGCGTGGGCCGATGGAATGCGATGCGCGGGCCGGGTGGCTTTTTCCGCGGATGGCTTTTTGAGTTGGGTGGATTTTTATGCGTATGTTCAAAGACGACCAAGGCGAGCGCTGGCAGGCGGCGCTGATGCAAGGCTCGTACGGCCACATCCTGCTGCTCTTCAGCCCGATGGGCCACAGCGAAACCAGGCAGGTGCTGATGGACGCCAACTACATGGCCGAAGCGGGCGAGCGCCTGGCGGAAAAGACCGAAGATCAGCTGCGCGAGCTGCTGAAAGCCGCTCAACCCTGGGATGGTGGCAAGATATTCGCCGGCGTCGGTGCGCCCGGCGCTGCCTGAGTTGCCGCGCTCCGCCGGCAGCAGATCGCGCCGACGACGCGTCGGTGCGGTGCGGAAGTCTTGCCACGCCGGTGGCGCGGAGCGCGGCGTTGGCGCGTTGTGCCGACCCGTTCAGCCGTGCGCCACGTGCGAGAGCACGGTGCCGACAATCGAGCTCGCCAGCAGGACCACGATCATCACGCGGTACCAGATCAATCCGGCCTGCGGCGCTTTGGGGCGCGCGCACAAGCCCAGCCAGGCTACGGCCACGAAGTAGGGCATAGTGGCGGCGGCCACCAACGGAAACAGTCCGGCCAGCGTGCCCGCAATGACGCCGGCGTGGCCGATATTCAGCAGGACCCATTGGGTCCAGACCGTTTTCGGTTGCGGCGGCTTGGCCGCATAACGCATCACGCCGAAGCCGATGGCGTGCTGCGACGCACCGACGACCAGCACCAGGTAGGCAATCATCCAGACCAGGTATTTGGTCGGGTGGTCGGCGATGGCGGCGCCGACCAGGCCGGCTGCCACGATGGCGAGCCAACTCAAGACGATAAAGGGTGCGGAGGCAGATTTCATGTGAGGCCCATCAAGGCCGGGGCATTTCAGCAGCGCAGGCTGGTGGCGACCGAGTCGCGGATGCCCTGGAGTACGGGACTTTCCAGCCCGACGTTGTTGTGTTCGATCACGCGCTCGGCGCGATAGCTGGAGCGCACCAGCGGGCCGGAGACCACTTCCAGGAAACCCTTGGCCAGTGCGATTTCGCGGTAGCGCCGGAATTCGTCCGGCGTCACATAGCGCTCCACCGGCAAGTGGTTGCGCGTCGGGCGCAAGTATTGACCGAGCGTGACCACGTCCACGTCTACCGCCCGGATGTCGTCCAGTGCCTGGTCGATTTCGGCATCGGTTTCGCCCAGACCCAGCATCATGCTGGTCTTGGTGATGGTGTCGGGGGCATAGCCCTTGGCGAACTGGAGCACGTCCAGCGTTTGCTCGTAGCCGGCACGGATATCGCGCACCGGGTGCGTCAGGCGGCGCACGGTTTCCAGGTTCTGCGCGTACGTGGCCAGCCCGGCGTCCAGCACCTTGGCGACCAGGTCGTGTCGGCCCTGGAAGTCGGGTGTGAGCGCTTCCACTGCCGTTTGCGGCATGTGCTTGTGGATGGCGCGAATGCAGGCGGCGTAGTGGCCGGCGCCCAGGTCCGGCAGGTCGTCGCGATCCACCGACGTCAGCACCACATATTTCAGGTTCATCAGGCGAACCGCGTCGGCCACATTGGCCGGCTCCATGGCATCGAGCCAGCCGTGCGGGTTGCCGGTGTTGACCGAACAGAACTTGCAGGCGCGCGTGCACACCGATCCCATCAGCATCAGGGTGGCCGTGCCGCGGCCCCAGCATTCGGCGATGTTCGGGCACTTGGATTCGGCGCACACCGTGGACAGCTTGTGCGTGCGCACGATGTCCATGATTTCCTGGAACTTGGCGCCGCTCGGCAGGCGCACGCGCAGCCAGTCCGGTTTGGGCTCGGCGTTGGGCACGTCGCTCAGCGCGCTCGGTTTGATGCCATCCAGGATCGCATGCGTGCCTTCGGGCGTAACAAACTTGCTGCCGGATGCGGCGCGTGGCTTGTGCGATGGGAGTTCGTTCATGCTGGCGGCCTTTCACGCAGCGCGAGCTTCG